>CAUVDV010000115.1:0-6975 GCA_963550755.1 uncultured Lachnospiraceae bacterium | reverse complement strand
ACTAATCGGTGAAATCATGCAAACCAAAAGATGTACCGTCACATGCTCAGGAATCTTTACACAAAGGGGATGAGTACTTTACCATTTATATTTAACATTTCTATGACAAAATCGGGAAAGGGCTTTGCTTTTCAAATAAAATATGATATATTTTACACATTAGAAAGAGAAAGCAGGAATCAAAATCAAACACCGGACTTTCTGCAGACTGTGCCGGCGGCATCCGCGGCGTTTCGGCGGAGAAAGTCAGGTAAGGCACAGATAAAAACCAGAGTTTAGAGCAACATGGCCGGTGGGCTTTAGTCAAGGAAGGAGTATAAAATGCAAGTAGTTAGAAATGAAGAAGCGATTACCAGAAAAATGGGCGAAGGAACGCTGCATAAGGTCATGAGTTATGATGATAATTTAATGGTTTGCGAACTGACCTTTGAAGCCGGCGCGACCGGTAAGGAACATTCGCATCCGCATACCCAGATTACTTATGTTATATCGGGCGAGCATTCCTTTATCGTGGATGGGGAAACCACGGTTTTAAAAGCCGGCGATTCGATTTATATTCCATCAGGCGCGGTGCATAACGCGACCTGCATTAAACCGGGCAAGATCGTCGATATCTTTTCACCCAAGCGGGATGATTTTTTGAAATAGTTCAGGTCAGGCAGATATTTAGATTTGATATGTGGGAAAGCCATAGTGCCTCTGAGTATCTACCAGCTACGGGTTATAGAAGCAAACAGTGTTGGCTTTGAAGGGATGTGCTATAATAGGTTCCTTTGGAGCGGAAACAAATTTTGAGGCTGATGACTGCGCCAATTTGAAATGTAACCTTTGGCAGGCGAATAATGGTCAAAACTTTGACCACGTAAAAAGACGGTTCGGAAGAACCGGCGAAGTTGAATCAGTGTGAAGGAAAGAAGAATAAAAATGAAGCGAAGAAAAATAGCCGCAGCCCTGATTGCTTTTGGCATGTTATGGCTGCAAACACCATTGGTGCAGGGCACGGATGGGCAGATGACCGTCAAAATCGGCGGACAGGCCTATCCGGTATTTGCTGCGCGGGTCACGCTTGATGGCCAGGAAGTACCGATGGCCGTGTCGCCGTATGTGCTGGATTCTCGAATTGTGGTACCGGTTCGATTCCTGGCTGAGCAGGTGGGAGCCGATGTAAAATGGGATCCGGCTGAGCAAAGGGTGGTGATCACCGCTTTAAAAAAAGAGATTGAGCTTTGGGTCGGGCAGAAACGGATGCTGGTCAATGGCCAGGAGATGGCGCTGGATAACGGCTCGATTCCGCGGATTGCCGTTTTTGAGAACGGAGAAACGCGGACAATGGTGCCGCTCCGGGCAATCGGCGAAGCGCTGGGCTTTACGGTTGGCTATGACGCGGCCAGCCGAACCGGTATTTTGACCCCGGCTAAGGAAAACGAAACATCTGCTCCGTCAAGTCAGCCTTCTTACTCTGGCAGTATAGCGGGTGATACCATTGACAAGGCCGAAGTTATGGTTTATAACGGCAAAGTAGTGCTGCGCATGAGCGGCATTGGCCAAAAACAAGTAAAAATTTCCACGCTGCAGGAGCCGAATCGGATCATTTTTGATGTGGCGGGAGCGGCTTTTGCCCCGGGAAAATGGGAATTTTTGCCGATTTCCTATGATAATATCAATAAAATTCGGGTAGCGCAGTTTCAAGATAGCGGCGATGGCAAAGAGCCGGTCAGCCGGATAGTTTTTGAGGTAGCTAAAATCGGTGATTTAAGCGAATTACAGTATTTTTTCGAGGATAATTCCCTGCAAATTGATATTCGGGCAATTGAGGCCATGTCCGAGGGCCGGCGGCAGGACGATGTGGCTGATAAAACGGCGCCGGATAAGAAAAATCCGGAAAGCCCGGCCAATCCATCGACTGACCCCAGCGGGCCGCAGCTGGCAGAGGACTGGCGGTATACACTGGAAAGGCGGATGAGTCAGGCGAAGCTTTTGCCGCTGCCCAGCGGGCAGGAAATATCGGAGCAAAATAAGTATGTCCATATTTTAATTGACCCGGGGCATGGCGGTCGGGACTCCGGCACGATTTCGGCTAATCAGAAAATGGAAAAGGATTATGCTTTGGCGGCTTCCTTGAAATTAAAAGAAGATTTGCAGAGCATGGGTTATGTTGTTTATATGACCAGAGAAAGCGATACCTATCCGGAGCTGATGACCAGAGCCAATATGGCCAACTCTCTGAAGGTCGATATTTTTATCAGCATGCACGCCAATTCCGCTGATCCGAACCGAGCGGCCAATGGCATTGAAGTCTGGTACAGCGGCGTTAGTAAGGTGGGCGACTATTCTTCTTTGGAAAAGAAATTGGCGGCGAAAATCAATAAATCTTTAATTGATGTAACCTCAGCGGTTGACCGCGGGGTCAAGGTAGCCAAACATGTAGTAACAGCCAATTCCAAAATGGCGGCGATTTTGGTGGAAGCCGGCTTTTTGAGCAACCCGGTGGAAGAAGCGCTGCTGTTTACCGACAGCTATCGGAGTGTGATCGCCAGAGCGGTGGCGGTCGGAGTCAATGACTTTGTCCGGGAATACCGGAGCGCTTTGGCCAGCGCCAAAAACAGCATGATCGCGGCCGAGTCGGTGGCGCCGGTGATTCCGTCCGGCAGCAAGCGGGTGAGCTACCGGGTTAATGCCGATGCCTTAAATGTTCGGAAAAACCCGGGCTTAGATGCGCCCAGCTTAGGAAAAGTTTACGGCGGCGAAATCCTGACGGTGGAGTACGGCGTTGAGGAAATTAAAAAAGACGGCTATACCTGGCTTTATACGACAGATAATTCCGGCAATATTTCTGGCTGGCTGGCCAAGGAGTTTTTGATTGAGCAGTAAAAGCAGCGTTATTATTGCGGGGAAGCTTGTGAGCATGGCGGCGGAAAAAGGAATGATTGCTTTTTTGGCGGGAGCGGAGTTTGCGCGTTCGCTTTTTGAGCAGGCTCAAGCTCAAAAAGATCATGGCTGAGAAATACGAAGTGTTTCGCCAAGAAAAGCGGCGTTAAAGAAAAAAGAAAACTGGCCGATAAAGAAAGAGTAACCATTTAATCTGGCTTTTCGATACCGTTAAAACGGAAGAATGCCGCGCTGGGGAAAGGGACTGACCCGGAAGCGGAATTAAGAAAGGAAGCCGGGTTTTAACCAATAGCGCAAGGAGGAATGCTATCTATGGTAAATCAGGTAATGCAGACGGGTTATGAGTACGCCAAAGAGGTACTGCCCAAGAACGAAACGGTAAAAAAGGAAGCGGTTAAGGAAGAAGTTCAGGAACAACCGGCGGCCACGCTGGAAGTATCGGAGCAAAAGCCGGTAAAAAAAGCGGGATATGTTAAGCCGGACTTGGTTAAGATCCGGCAGATGCAGGCGGAAAGCCAGCAGAAGATGCTGCAAAAAATGCTGGGCACGGCGACCGATACCTTTATTAAGCAGGCCGGCGGTTTAAAGAATATTTTAAGCCGGACGCTGGCCGGAGAAAAGGTCGAAGGTTTTAATTTTAACTTTACGGCTGCCGATATTGAGCAGGCCAAGAAAGATGTGGCCGAGGGCGGTTATTGGAGTGCGGAAAAGACGTCGGAGCGGCTGGTTGAGTTTGCCAAGGCCATTTCCGGCGGCGATGTCAAGCAAAAAGAAGCCTTGACCGCGGCGATCAAGGAAGGCTTTAAGCAGGCGAAAGAACTGTGGGGCGGAAAGCTGCCGCAGATCAGCCAGGATACTTATCGCCTGACGATGGAAAAATTAGATAAGTGGGCAAAGGGTGAATAATTTTTTGCCGGGTTAAATCATGACAGTCCTGTAAAGGGGCTGCTGCATAACAAGAATTCTGATCGAGATATTGCGCTGATGTCAACAAATCTTTTCAATATCTTTGTATGATGAAGGAAAAGTGCAGCAGTCTCTTTATTTTTTGAGGGTAAGAAATAAAAAGCAGAAAAAGGATTCCGCCGGAATAAGTCGAATAATAAAAGGCGGTACAGGTATAGGAAAAGCAAAGGCCACGAAAAAGCCGCGCGGCAGCGGCGCAGGGAGGTTTTGGATGAATTTAAGAGAGCGCCAATATGAACGGGAAAAACTGTTGTTAAGTCCGTATGCCTGTTTTAGCGAAAACGCGCAGAACAGCCGGGGGCGGCCGGAGACGCCCTGTGATATGCGGACAGATTTTCAAAGGGATCGGGACAGGATTCTTCATTCCAAGTCCTTTCGCCGATTAAAGCACAAAACTCAGGTTTTTATCGCGCCGGAGGGCGACCATTATCGGACGCGGCTGACGCATACTTTGGAAGTGGCGCAGATTGCCAGAACGATTGCCCGGGCGCTGTCGCTGAATGAGGACTTGACGGAGGCAATCGCGCTGGGTCATGATTTGGGGCACACGCCCTTTGGCCATGCCGGCGAGCGGGCGTTGGCGGACGCTTGTCAGGAAATTATACCGGAGGATCCGATTTCTTTTGAGCATAACGAGCAAAGCCTGCGGATTGTGGAGCATTTGGAAAATAATTATCGGGGTTTAAACCTAACGAAAGAGGTTAGAGATGGGATTTTAAATCATCCCAGCCGTTGCCAGCCGTCTACTTTGGAAGGCAAGGTTGTCCGGCTGGCCGATAAGATCGCCTATATCAATCATGATATTGATGATGCGCTGCGGGGCAAGGTACTGCGGGAAGAAGATTTGCCGGAGCATTTGACGCGGGTTTTGGGCCGAAATATCAAGGAACGCTTAGATACGCTGATTCATGATGTGGTCAATAACTCGCTGGATAAACCGGACGTTTATATGTCGCCGCAAATTGACAAGGCGATGATGGAGCTGCGCCAATACATGTTTCAGCATGTTTATACCGGATCGCGGGCCAAGGATGAGGATTTTAAAGCCAAACGCATGCTGCGGGCTTTGTTTGAGCATTTTATTCAGCATTGGCAGGAACTGCCGGAGGAATATGTCCGGCAGGTGGCTAATTATCCTTCGCCCAAGCGGGTGGTGCTAGACTATGTTTCCGGCATGACTGATCAGTACGCCATTCGCAGGTTTGAGGAAATTTTTGTGCCTGGCGTTTGGAAGGAATAGTTATGTATTACAAGGAAGACCTGATCGAGGAAATCAGACAGCAAAACGATATCGTAGAAGTCATCGGGCAATATGTGCATTTGGAAAAAAAGGGCGGTTCGTATTTTGGGCTATGCCCTTTTCATAATGAAAAAACTCCGTCCTTTTCCGTCAGTCCCGACAAGCAAATGTATTATTGCTTTGGCTGCGGCAACGGCGGCAATGTGTTTACCTTTATCATGGAATATGAAAACTTTAATTTTCAGGAAGCGATCGCTTATTTGGCAGACAGGGCAAAGATTCGCCTGCCGGAGGCGGAGCTGAGCGAAGCCGAGCGGAAACAGCAGGAATATAAGAAAAGCCTGTATGACGCTAATTATCAGGCAGCCCGCTATTATTATTACTGTCTGACGCATGAAGCCTACGGCCGGGTGGCCAGACAATATTTGCAGCAAAGAAATATTTCCATGGAAACGGCCAAAAAGTTTGCGCTGGGCTACGCGACAGTCTATCGGGATGACTTGTTTCGCTTTTTGACCGGCAAGGGCTTTTCGCCGCGGCAGTTAGTGGATGCGGGTCTGGCCGTGCCGGATAAGCAAAAAAAAGACAGCTATGCCGATCGTTTTTTTAACCGGCTGATGTTTCCGATCTGGGACAGTCAAAGCCGGGTCATCGCTTTCGGCGGGCGGGTGTTCGGCGATGCTTTGCCCAAATATTTAAACTCGCCGGAAACGGAGATTTTTGAGAAGTCAAAAAATTTATATGGTCTGAATTTGGCTAAATCCAGCCGGCAGCCTTATTTTCTGCTGGCTGAGGGCTATATGGACGTCATCAGTTTGCAGGAAGCGGGCTTTGACAACACGGTGGCGTCTTTGGGCACGGCTTTTACCAAAAATCACGCCCATACGATTAAGCGCTATGTGCAAAAGGTTTATTTGAGTTATGACTCAGACGGCGCCGGCGTGCAGGCGGCGCTGCGGGCGATTCCGATTCTGAAATCGGAAGGGATTGAAGCCCGGGTGATCTGCCTTAAAACCGCCAAGGATCCAGACGAACTGATTCAAAAGGAAGGAAAAGAGGCCTTTGCGCAGGCGATTGAGCAGGCGCTGCCCAGTTTTATGTTTGAGATTGAGCAGGAAGCGAAAAAATACGATTTATCAGACCCGGCCGATCAGGTTCGCTTTTCCGAGGAGGTCGTTCGCCGGCTGCTGACCCTGGATTCCAAATTAGAAATCAACAGCTATCGGGACGCCATCATTCGCCGCTATGCTCTAAATGCCGAGGGAATAAATGATTTTCTGGCAAAAAAAGGAAAAGAGCAGGGAATCGCGAAATTTAATAATAGCGAAAATTACCAAAAAGAAAGAAAAGGCTCTTTCGGCGGAGCGGAAGAAGAGCTGATTAGTGTGATCGTATCGCATCGCCGGGTTTTTGATGCCGTTTGGCCGTTTATTCAAGCCGAGCACTTTCAAAATGAGTTTTACCGGAAACTGTTTGAGCTGACCGCAGCTGTTTACGCGGAAGGCGGCTTACCGGATCCGGTGATTATGATGCATCATTTTCCGGAGGCTGAGGATCAGAAAAAGATTGCCGCACTCTTTAGCCGCCGGTTGGAGCCGGAGAATCAGGCGCAGCTGGAGCAGCTGATCACTGACGCGGTGCGGACGATGCGGGAGTTCGCGCTGCGGGAAAAGCAGAAAACGGAAAAGGATCCGAATGAGCTGCTGAAGCTGATTGAGGAAAAGAAAAGGTTATTGCGGTTAAAAATAGAGTTGGGCGATTAAGATAAGCAAGGCAGTCTGCCGGAACGAAACGGCAGACCGGAAAGCCGGATAGTTTTTCCGGGAGCAGAAAGGAAAGAAAAATGGGCGATATTGAAAATCCAAAATTAACGGAATATT
>CAUVDV010000114.1:0-7067 GCA_963550755.1 uncultured Lachnospiraceae bacterium | reverse complement strand
TCTGGGTGTCCAGGGTTCGAACCCCTGATGACTCACGAAAACAGCCTTATTGAAAGATTGATAATTTCAGTAAGGCTGTTTTTTTATGCCGGAAAGCCTGCGGGCGGATTTTGGTAAGATATGAATTGAAAAATAAGGAATTATCTTATATAATGATAGAAAAAGCAAAGCCGGAAAAAATATCGGCCCTAAGGCTGCGCCCGGTTCATAAAGGGAAGCAATCAGTGAAAAGGAAAAACAGAAAGGATAAAACGATGGCCTATCATCAAAAAAATAAAGGAACTTTAGAACAAACAAAACAAGTGAAACAAACTCCAAAAGCCAAAAAACGACCGGCTCTGCAAGCGCCGCAGTGGATGGTTTGGCCGGTGATTTTGGTGATGGCGGTCATTCCGCTCCTAGTTCGGGTGCGGACATATCGGATCGGTCTTTTTCAATTTGCCTGGTTTAACCAGCAGGAGGAAGGAATTGAACTATTCTTGGTGATCAAGCAGCAGGCTCTTATTTTAAGCGGTTTGGTCATGCTTTTGGTGCTTGTTTATTTTGCCGGCCAAGCTTTTTGGTCAAGTGACGCCCGCGGCGGCAGTTTTTTTAAGGAAAATGGAAAATGGAAGTGGGATAAAGCGCTTTTTCCGCTGCTGGCCTACATGGCGCTGGCTGTTTTTTCCACACTGCTGTCGCCTTATGCCGACTATGGCCTAAGGGGGGCGCACGAGCAGTTTGAATCGCTCTTTGTGCTCCTAACCTACAGTCTAATTGTGATTTATACCTTTTGGACGGTCGGCAGTGAAAAAAGCATGAAACTTCTGGAAATTGGCTTTTTGTCAGGTGTTTCGCTGATGTGTCTGCTGGGTCTTTTGCAGTTTAGCGGGCATGACTTTTTTCGGACTTCATTTGGCCAGAACTTGATTTTACCTGGCGGCGGCGAGCTCCATTTTACCTTCCCGCTGAATCAGGTGTATCTGTCGCTGTATAATCCAAACTATGTCGGCCAGTATGTTTCTTTATTGCTGCCGGTGATGGCGGCTTTGTTCATTACCCGCCCGGATAAAAAAATGCGGCTTTGGTATGGGCTTTTGATTTTGGGGCTTTTGCTGTGCCTAGTTGGTTCCGGTTCCAAAACGGCCTTTATTACCTTGATATTTACGGTGCTTTTGATGCTGCTGGTTTACCGGCAAAAATTAAGGGAAAATAAAAAAGTCACGATTTTAGGACTGGCCGGAGCGGCGGCCTTTGTGGTGGTCATGATTGCGCTGATGGGCAACAGCTTTTTTGAAAGACTGCGGGCGGCGCTTCAGTTTCCGACTAATCCGGAATACGCCTTATCGGCTCTGACTACGGATGAAAATAAGATTCGGCTGACCTATCTGGGAGAAACGGCGGATTTAGTCGCCGACAGTACCGTGCCGGGCGGATTTTGCTTGCTGGCTGAGGATGGGCGTGAGATTCCGGCGCAGTTTGATGCGGCGACGCAAACGTATACTTGGCAGGAGGGAAGTTTCCGCCAGATACCGCTCCAAGTCTTTCCGGACGGCAATGGCGAAGCAGAAATGTCCTGGCCGATTGACGGCAAGGATTGGCATTTTTATTATCAGGCAAGCGGATTTTATTATGTCACGCCCTACAACAAAGCCGATCGGGTGGTGGACATTGAAAAAGGGCTGTTTCAAAACCATGAAAGCTTTGCCACTTACCGCGGTTATATTTGGTCCAGGACTTTCCCGCTGCTGAAAAAATATTGGCTGCTGGGAGCGGGGGCCGACAGCTTTACCTTGGTTTTTCCGCAGCATGATTATTTGGGCAAAGTACATAATAATTTTGATAATGTATTGATTACCCGGCCGCACAATCTGTATTTGCAGATTGCCGTTCAAACCGGCGTTTTGTCAATGCTGGCGGTGCTGGCTTTTTATCTGATGTATTTATTTGGCAGTATTCGGCTTTACTGGCGGAGCCGGTTTGAGGATTATTACAGCCAGATGGGCGCGGCGGTGCTGATCGGCAGTTTGGGTTATATGGCGTCTTCGGTCTTTAATGATTCAACGATTACGGTAGCGCCGGTTTTTTGGGCGCTGATGGGTGTGGGGCTGGCCATGAATTATCAGGTGCGCCGAAGGGAGAAGGCGGGGGAAGAATTAGTAGCCGGTCGTTTATAGTTTTAACACTTGCTTACAACTTGCGTCCTGAGGACGCTTCAAACAGTTGAACTGCGTGTAAAAACTATAAACTCTGGCGAAAGAGAAAGTAAAGTTTTGAGGCAGAGTCAGTTGTGTATGGTTTTAGCGTTTGCTTACAACTTGCGTCCTGACGGACGCTGCGGACAGGTAAGCTTCATGTCAAAATAAAACGCTTTGGCTTGAGGATGAGTGGTGCGGAGAGAGGACAAAAATAGAAAGGCCTAAGCCAGTCGTTTATAGTTTTAACACTTGTTCAAAACTTGCGTCCTGCGGACGCTTCGGACAGTTGAACTGCGTGCAAAAACAATGGGTTCTGGCGAAAAACTTGATTTCATTTATTTGGTGAAAAACATTGGCTTGAATAAACAGAAGGCACAGCTTTAGATAAAGACATAGAGCATTTGGATAAATAAGAAAAGAAGGAAACGAATGAAAAGAGAACGGGCGATTGTGCTGGAAATTTTGCTGGAACGCACGGAAAAGCGTTTTTTTAAAACGATTTATTTACAAAAGATGGCGGATTATCCTGATTTGAACCGGGCGCAGCGGGCTTTTATCAAGAGGCTGGCGCAGGGCGTGCTGGAAAGAGAATATACGCTGGATAAGCTGCTGCGTTATTATTCCAAATTGCGTCTGAAAAAGCTGAGTCCGGCGGTGCATGAGATTTTGCGGCTGTCGCTTTATCAGCTGATGTATATGGATAAGATTCCGGCTTATTCGGTGGTTCATGAGGCGGTCGAACTGGCCAAAGAGCGGCGCGAGTTTCGGGCAGTTCCTTATATTAACGCCCTGCTGCGCCGGGTGGCCGACAGTCAGGCGGCAGCGGTGGAGTATCTGGAGTCGCTCCGCCGGCAGGGAGATTGGCAGTCCTTTTATTCTTTTTCGCAGGAAATCATTGCGCTTTTGCAGGAAAGCTATTCACGCTCGACAGTGGAAGGTATTTTAAGTGACTCTTTGCGGGAAAAGCCGCTTAGTTTGCGGTTGACTGTGCCGGATGCAGCCGGACAGGCGGAGGTGGAAGCTTTTTTGCAGCACCGGGCTGACCGGATCAGAGGAGAAGGCGTATTATTCCCACAGGTTAGGAAATACAGCGGCAGCATTGAGGAAGAAGCGGTTTTTCAAAAGGGATATGTTCAGGTTCAGGATGAAGCCTCCATGCTGGTCGGTTATTTGGCAGCGGCGGAGCGGCCGCGGCTGGTTTATGATTTGTGTGCGGCGCCGGGCGGAAAAAGTGTGCATTTGGCGGCGCTTTTGCCGGAGGCAAAGCTGATTGCGTCGGACTTATCGGAGTCTAAAGCCGAAAAGATAAGAGAAAATATTCGCCGCTTAGGTTTAAAAAATATTGAAGTGACGGTGCAGGATGCGGCGCAGGCTGATGTCCGCAAGAAAGAAGCGGCTGACTGCGTGCTGGCCGATGTGCCCTGTTCGGGGCTGGGCGTGATTGCGGGCAAACCGGATGTTAAATACCGGCTGACCCGGCAGACAGTGGCCGAGCTCAGTAAGATTCAGGAGCAGATTTTGGAGCAGGCGGCCCGCTATGTCGCGCCCGGCGGAACTTTGCTGTACAGTACTTGTACTTTGCTGCCGGCGGAAAATCAGGACAGAATCGGCGCTTTTTTAAAAAAGCATCCGGAGTTTACGCTGTGCGATATTTCGCTTGACCCGGTCTTTCAAACGGCGGGCGGCCAGCGGCTGTCAGCCGCCGGCAAGCTGATTTGGCAGCAGGGGATGCTGCAGGTTTTACCAGGGGAACTACAGGGCTTTTTTATTGCTAAACTGCAAAGAATGCCATAAAGCGGCAGCTTTCTTGTATACTGCTGCGGTGAGCATTTAAAATCAAAAGATTAACCGGGGCTAAAAAGCGATTTCGTTTTTCCGGCAGAGAGAGGAACGAAAGCAAACATGGATGAGTTTTTTGACAGCTGTCGAATGAATATGAAGAACTTATACGGTTGAGGAACTTATACAGTTAAGGTAAAGGAATTTATGGAAGAGCAAAAAATCAATTTATTAAGCCTGACGCTGCCGGAACTGGAAACGTGGATACAGGCACTGGGTGAGCCAAAGTTCAGGGCCGGCCAAATTTTTGACTGGCTGCATCGCAAGCAGGTTACCCGGATTGAGGAAATGACGAACTTATCCAAGGCGCTGCAGGAAAAGCTGCGGCAGGCGGCGGAGGTGCCGGAAGTGGAAATGATTCGGCTTCAAACCGACCGGGAGGACGGTACGCAAAAATTTCTGTACCGTTTGGCTGATGGTCAGTATGTGGAAACGGTGCGGATGAATTATGAGTTTGGCAGTTCGTTGTGCATTTCTTCGCAGGTCGGCTGCCGGATGGGCTGCACTTTTTGTGCTTCAACGCTGGGAGGCCTGAGCCGGAGTTTAAGCGGGGCGGAGATGCTGCTTCAGTTTTATGAAAGCGAACGGCGGTTCGGGCCGCTCCATTCCGTGGTGGTGATGGGCATGGGCGAACCGTTTGATAATTACGCAGAGCTGCTGCGCTTCATTGAGATCATTACTCATCCGAAAGGACGTAATCTGGGGGCCAGACATATTACTGTTTCAACCTGCGGCTTAGTCCCTCAGATAAAAGCGTTTGCAGATCTTCTTTGGCAAGTGAATCTGGCGGTCAGCCTCCATCAGGCGACACAGGAAAAAAGGGCGGCCATTATGCCTATTGCCAGAAAATATGATCTTAAGGAACTGAAAGAAGCTTGTCTTTATTATGTGGACAAAACCAATCGCCGGATTACGTTTGAGTACGGGCTGATTGAACAGGAAACTGACCGGATGGAGGACGCGGAAGCACTGGTTCGCTTTTGCCGCGGGCTTTTATGTCATATCAACTTGATTCCGATCAATCCGGTGGCGCGTAAGGAACAGCAGCCTCCGGATAAAAGAAGACAATATGCTTTTAAAAATTATTTGGAAAAAGCGGGACTGCCCGTTTCCCTGCGCCGGACGCTGGGGAAAAACATTGATGCAGCCTGCGGCCAATTGAAGAAAAAAGAGGAAGAGCTATGCAGGTAACAGGATTAACGGATATCGGGAAAGTCAGAAAGATTAATGAGGACAGTTATTTTTTCAGCCGGGAACGAGTGGGCGGAGCACCGAACTTATTTTTGGTGGCTGATGGACTGGGCGGCCATAATGCCGGTGAGGTAGCTTCCCGGATGGCGATTGACACGGTGGTCGCTTATTTTCGGGAGCATCCGGGCGAGGACTGCCGGGCGGCTTTAGCGGCGGCGGTTGTCCGGGCCAATCAAGCGGTGTATGCTTATGGCCGGGAAAATATTGATTGCCGGCATATGGGAACAACCTTGGTTGGGCTGGTTCTTTTGCCGGAGGAATATGTGCTGATCAATATCGGTGACAGCCGGGCTTATTTGTACCGGCAGGGAGAGTTGCGCCAGATTACCAAAGATCATTCCCCGGTGCAGGATTTGCAGGAGAGCGGTCTGATTACCGAGGAAGAGGCCTTTTCCCATCAAAACCGCAATTTAATCAGCCGGGCGATTGGAATTGAAAGCGGAGTTTCTCCAGATCTTTATAGCGTACCGGCCGAGGAGAATGATATTCTCTTGTTGTGCAGCGACGGACTAAGCAGTTATCTGCGCCGCCGGGAATTGGAAGAAATTTTGGGGCAGGAAGCGGAAATTCCGGATTTGGCAGCCGGATTGATTCAGGAAGCCTTAAACCGCGGCGGCGGCGATAATATTACGGTCATACTTGTTAAAAACGAGCGGGAAAGCGAGGCCGGCTATGCTGAATAAGGGAGATTTAATTAACAATCGTTATGAAATTATCAAACGAATCGGCACCGGCGGCATGTCGGACGTTTATAAGGCCAAGTGTCATAAGCTCAATCGTTATGTGGCGATTAAGATTTTGAAACCGGAACTGTGCGAAGATGAAAATCTGGTCAAGCGCTTCAAGGTGGAGGCACAGGCTGCGGCCGGGCTGTCGCATCCCAATATCGTGGCGGTTTATGATGTCGGCGATGAGGATGATTTTCACTATATTGTGATGGAATATTTAGAAGGCAAAACTCTGAAAACAGTGATTAAAGAACGCGGGGTTTTAACCGAAGCGGAAATTTATCATGTCGCTTCCAGTGTTTTGGCGGCCTTATCGCATGCCCATAACAATCATATTATTCACCGTGACATCAAGCCGCAAAATATTTTCTGGACGAAAAACAATAAGGTTAAGGTCATGGATTTCGGCATTGCCCGGGTCATTACCGATAAAACCATTGATATGAACGAAACTCTGACCGGATCGGTGCATTATATTTCCCCGGAGCAGGTCAAAGGTCTGGTGCAAAATGAAGGCAGCGATATTTACTCGCTGGGGATTACCATGTATGAGATGGCGACCGGCGAGGTTCCTTATGACGGGGATAATCCGGTTAATATTGCGCTCATGCATTTAGACGGCAAGCTCCCCGGGATTTGTGAAAAGAACCCGAAGATTAGCCGCAACTTTGAAACCATTATTTATAAAGCTACGGAAAAGAAGACGATTAACCGCTATGCTACGGCCAAGGAAATGCTGACGGACTTGAAGGCGGCCTATCAGCATCCGGAGGAGGTAATTGAATATACCAATAATGACAACGGTGCGACATTGGTCATCCCCAAAAATGAAATTAAGCAGATTTGGAGTAATAAGGAGTACCGGAGCTTCGGCGGGGAAAAGGATCCTTACGAAAAGCTGATTCGATGGGCAGCGATTGCCTCGGCTTTTGTGGTGGTAGCGATTTTGACGGCCATTATCGTGCCGGCCAATATTCATAACTGGGTGCCGAAAATGGTAACCGTTCCGGATCTTTTTAATTTGAATGTTGAGGAATTGTCACTTCGCTATCCCGATTTGAAATATGCCATT
>CAUVDV010000113.1:0-7161 GCA_963550755.1 uncultured Lachnospiraceae bacterium | reverse complement strand
CAAATCCGTTTCAAAGGATTTGAGCAGACGGTTATCGTTTTCGCTCATCGCCTGACAATATTTACGGAAAGCATCCTCCACCCGCAGCAAAAAATCATCCCAATCAAAGTCCCGATCCAGCTTTTGCACTTCCTCTTTAATATCATATTCCTTAAAGTCCATACCGCCGTCCTCAGCCATTTCCTGGCGGAAAGCCTTGGCCGCCATCCGCATCAGAAAGCCAAAGGCGCTGCCTCTGATCCGCCGGTATACATGGGCTGCTCCAATCCAAACACCCAGCACAATAATAATCGCCGCCAAAAGCCCCGAAGATACATGTACACCAAAAATTTCCATATTTTTTCTCCTGCCGCTGTCTGCTATTTTTATCAGCCTAAAGTTTTTTACCGCCAAACGTTTTATTCACCCGCCAGCCCCCAAGCTTCGTTCCGCCGCTTCGTTCCTGAGCGCCAAATTGCCCGCTCCGCCGGAGTCAGTTCCGCCTTGCTTAAAAGATCGGGACGCTTGCGCGCCGTCCGCAAAATGGCGCTTTACCTTTGAAAATTGCCGATTTTCCGCTGCGAAAAGCGGAGAGCCTTTTCACTGATTTTCAGTCTCCTTGCTCAACACCCTGTCGTAAATATTCCTCGACCATTGCCCGCTCCGCCGGGGTCAGTTCCGCTTTGCTTAAAAGGTCAGGCCGCTTGCGGGCCGTCCGCAAAATGGCGCTTTGCCTTTGAAATTCCTTGATTTTGGCGTGATGGCCGGACAGCAAAACCTCCGGTACCTTGCGCCCTTCAAAATCCGCCGGCCTGGTATACTGCGGATATTCCAGCAAATTCTGCTCAAAGCTTTCCTCGCCGGCCGACTCCTGATTGGACAGCACGCCCTCGACATAGCGGCTGACGGCATCAATCACCACCATGACCGCCAGTTCTCCGCCGGTCAGGACATAATCGCCAATCGACAGCTCCTCGGTAACCCATTCGTCCAGCACCCTTTCGTCGATGCCCTCATAATGTCCGCATAAAAAAACCAGCTCTTTTTCGCTTGCTAATTCCTTAACAATCTCCTGATTTAAAGTCCGTCCCTGCGGCGACATATAAATCAGCCTTTTCAGGTCAACACCTTGATTTTGCAAATCCCGGCAGGCCCTGAAAATCGGCGGCGCCTGCATCAGCATGCCCGCTCCGCCGCCAAAGGGGTAATCATCAACCTGATGATACTTATTGTCGGCATAATCCCGGATATTAACGGTGTTAAGGGTAATCAGCCCCTTATCCATCGCCCGCTTTAAAATGCTGTCAGACAGGCCCTTTTCAATTTGCTCTGGAAACAGCGTCAGCACATGGAACTTCATCGCATGCCCTCCAGTAAATGAACTGTCACTACTTTACGCTCGGTGTCAATCTCCAGCACGCAGTCGGGAATGACCGGAATTAAAATTTCGCTGCCGTCCTCGGCGATAACCTCGTATACATCGTTAGCGCCGGTTTCAATTACTTCGGTCAGCTTGCCCAAATATTCGCCCTCATCAGTCAGCACGTCCGCGCCGATAATCTCAAAAATATAATATTCGTCTTCCGCCAGCTCCAGCGCCTGACTGCGGGGAATCTGCAAAAACGCGCCGCGAAAAGCCTGCGCCGCAGTGATATCGCCAATTTCCTTAAACTCCATTAAAAAGCCCTCTTTAAAGGGCTGCACCGTTTTCACTGTCAGCACCTTTTGGCCGCCGCCGGCCAGTTCCGCCATGACCTGCGTCAAATCGTAAAACCGGTCGCTGTCCTCGGTCATCGGCAACACCTTAACCGCGCCCTTTAAGCCATGCGTCGTGGTAATCTTGCCGATCACTACGGTATCGTTACTGAGCCGCATATGTTTATCCTCTTTCTGCGTCAATATCAAGGAGCAGCGCCGCCTTTGCTCAAGCCGTTGGGAGGTCCTTCACAACTTTTATTTGACGCCATCTGCCCATTTCTTGTCAAGCATTAATTGTACTACATTTTTAGCGTTTTGGCAAATATAAGTCGGGATAAATTGCAACTCTAAAGGTCAAATTTTATAAGGTTTTTTCCATGATGTTGTAAATTGGAAGATAAATTAGCTTCTTTTTTTACTTTACCCTCCAATATCCAGTCTTTTTTGAACCAACTCGTTCAATAAGTCCTTTTCCTTGAAGTGATGTCGTAATACGGCTTACTGTCCGTTTCGATTTTCCTGTCTTTTCTGTCATTTCAGCACTGGTCAAATGGCCATTTTCCCTCAGAAGAGAAAGCACTGCATCTTCCATCTCAGAAATAATGTCCGTTAATGTGCCATTTAATGTGCCATTTAATGTGCCATTTAATGTGCCATTCTCTGGCAGTTTATTTCTATCAACTCTGGAAAATTCTATCATAAAGGAGATCTCAGAATTTTCATATGACACCGAAACATCGGCCTCTGAGCATGATGAGTATATTCTTTTCAGCCCCGATCCAAAACTTTCAATATCTTTGCATAGATACAGAACATTTGCAATCTGCTCATTACGTAGAAATGAATGGATATCCCTATTTACATAATCAATCGGCGAAAAGTCATTGGCAAAAGACCCCGGGTTGACGATTGAAATCCTGTTAGCATAGATGTCAATCTCATGCTGCACGGCTAAGTCATATCGTGCATGCGCAAAGCTGTTAATCACTGCCTCACGCAAGGCAGCAAGAGGAATTTCTGGTGTTTCCTGACGCTGAATGTTTTCTCCATTGATAGCAGCTTTCCAACGAATATTTCTGATGATATATCCCATTGCACTGTCAATGAGTTTGAAAATATTTCCTTCTTCGCGGGAAATATCAAGGAAAGTTGTTTTGTGCTCGGTAGCAAATACCGCAAGTTTCAACACAATAGGGTTATTTCGTGAAAATAAAACCTTTCCGGCATTTGTAAATTGACCTCTCCTTATAAGGCTCAGTTTTTCCAAAAGCATTCTCTTACTATAGTCTTCCATCACCGGCATTCTGCCACAATCAACCGCATCCCAATAGAATTTTTCCAATCTTTTCTCATCCACATCATCAAGCGTTTCCTCCGAAATACAACTCTCCCAATTTTCCTCGTATTCCTTACCAATCATAATCATTCGCAATTCTGAAGGAGTCAATTCTCGATCTTCATCCGCAATTCGAATATAGTATTTGCCAAATGCAGAATACGGAACATCACGACCGGAAAATTCAACTTTAATGACTTCAACACCATCTATTTTTTCAGTAGTAACTATGGGAAAAATTTGCGGCTTAATTGCCTCAAAAATCTTTCTGGAAACATCCCTGACCGTTGAATCTGTAATCATAAACCTATAGGGTGTTCCATCATTTTTCAGGCCAAAGTAAAGTGTACCTTTTTTATGTTTATTCAAAATACTTGAAATAGAGACCATACTCTCATTAAGCTCTCCTGTCGTCTTTTTATATTCATTGAATTCATCTTCTCGCTTCATATGTTCTGCCTCCTCTGGTAATCTTAGTTACTTAATCATACACCTTTTGGCACATTAAATCAATATACATGGCACATTAAACGACACATTAAATCAAGTTTCTAATTGACAACTCTAAGCAAAACCTTTAAAATAAAAAGTGGCCAGGCATTTTACCTAAAGGCAACTAAGCTATCCGCTCTGTTGTTGGTAATTTTGCATTGCCGTAGCCTCAAAAACAAGCTGACTGCAACTAATGTAACTAAGTCAAGGAGGTTCTCATGAAAAAATTCTTATCACTCTGCTGCGTTTTAACGATCTGCTTCCTGTGGATGCTTCCGGCCGAAGCTAAAACCTATGGCCAAATTTTATATGATTTGGGTATCATTTCCGGTTCAAACGGAGATATCAAAGAAGCGGACGAAATCACCCGCGAGGAAATGACCGCCATCTTAGTTCGCCTGTCGGAAACACCGGAAGCGGACAAGGCTTTTCAGCTGCCGGCACAGCCTACTTTTTCTGACGTACCGGCTAATCACTGGGCTTACCCCTATGTGGAATTGGCCTATCACAAGGGACTGACCAGCGGCATCGGCAATGGTCAGTTTGGGCTGGGGCAAAAAATCACGTATAATCAGGCGGCTTTGTTTTTCCTAAGAAGTCTGGGTTACGATGGCAAAGATGTCAATTTCCAGAACGCCGCACAGCAAATCGGAGAAAAATACGGCTTAAAGCTGGACGCCCCCGCAGGCGGCAGCAGCAATCTGATTCGCGGACAAGTGTTTGAGCTATTGGCAAAAACTTTAAAAACAAAGACTGTCGACGGCGCTTTAAAATTATCAAAACTCGCCTACGATACCGCCAAAACAAACAAGTTTAAAGATGATGCAGAAATTGCCAGTGTTTTTGAGCCTGACTATGAACTATTAGACGATTTTAAGGTGCAAAAACTGCCCGTCCTAACCGAAGCGCAGCTGTCGGCTGTCAATGCCGATGATTATAGCGCCAAAGCTTATAAAGAAATGCTGGTGCAAGTAGAAAACACGAAAAAGTTCTACAACACTTATTTGACAAAAGACAGCTATACCTATTCCATTTATTACCCGAAAGATAAGATGCTGAAAAAAGACGATTGGAATTTCTTTTTTGAAAGCAGCCGTCTGTATCTTAAAGACGGGCAGCCTGACGGCGACCGGTCCGGCATATCGCTCTCGCTTTCCAACGAAAATGGAACTCTTCGGATGAATTCCGATATTCAAAGCGGCTATGGCCACGCCAGCACACACGGGGTGGTTAATCGTATCCACGAGTACGCAGACAAGGTAAATGGTTTAACCGTTTATGTCTTTTTCGGCAGCGAAGACTACGAATTATATAATGAAGAAACCCAAAAAAGCGAACCGGCTGTTTATAAATTTTATATTGCCGCCGCAGTCGATGCCAATAACAAAGTGATGGAATGTATCGCCAGCACCGCTTATGGCACTGGCTACGGCTCACCGGAAATGCTGGCACGGGAACAAAAACAAGCCGAAGAATCCAGACAAGCAATGAAAGAGCAGGAAGAGAAAGAAAAACAAGAAAAAGAACGGCGGGAAAAAGAAATGCGGGAAAAACAATTTTAAACAAAAATAACAGGAAATCTTTTAAAAAGGGCGGACGCAAAATGTTCGCCCTTTTGGCATTTAAAAAAGTGCCGGAAATTTAAAATTTCCGGCACTTTCCATTTTTATTAACCACAATCATACATAATCATAGTTTTCTATGACTTTGCCCCACTTTATCCTACTCAAAAAGCAGGGGTATTCGCTTTCCTTTTGCAATTAGGCAAACTACATTCCCATTTGCTTGGCAACTTCATCGGCAAAGTTTTCCTGCTTTTTCTCCAAGCCTTCGCCGGTTTCAAAGCGGACAAAGCTCTTTACCTTAATCGGCGAACCCAATTCCTTGGACATCTTTTCCAAATAAGCGGCAACCGTCAGATCGCCGTCCTTCACAAACGCCTGATCCAGCAGACAGATTTCGCGAAGTTCCTTGGCTAAACGGCCTTTGACCATTTGCTCAAGGATATTTTCCGGCTTGCCCGGATTTTCATTGCGCGCCTGATTCTTTAAGACTTCGGTTTCATTGGCAATATATTCCTGATCAACCTCTTCGCGGGAAACATAGCGCGGGCTCAAAGCCGCTACCTGCATAGCCACGTCCTTTAAAACGGTCATGACCTTGCCGTTGGCGCCGTCCGCTTCCGCATTAACCAATACGCCAATCTTGCCGTTCATATGGTCATAGGCGGCAATCGCCCCGGCCGACTGCACTTTCTGGAACCGGCGAATCTTTAAGTTTTCGCCAATCGTGGCAATCTTAGAAGCCAGCACCTGCTCCACCGTCCGGCTGTTGTCTTTCAGCCATGGCTCAGCTAATAAACCCTCTACATCTTTGGCTGAGGACGCTAAAATCTGATCGGCCACTTCTTCCACAAAGCCTCTGAATTCAGCATTTTTAGCCACAAAGTCGGTTTCCGAATTAACTTCCACCGCTACCGCCGTTTTCCAGTCAGCCGTCAGCTTAACGAAAACAATGCCTTCCGCTGCGATCCGGCCGGCTTTTTTTGCCGCTTTGGCCATGCCGTTTTCTCTTAAATAATCAACTGCTTTATCCATATCGCCGTCGGTTTCAGTCAAAGCCTTTTTGCAATCCATCATACCGGCGCCGGTCATTTCTCTAAGCTCTTTTACCATTTGCGCTGTTACAGCCATTTTTTTCCTCCTTCTTGATTATTCGTCAATCTTTTCCTGTTCTTCCGCTACCGGAGAATAATCAGCGGTATCGGTCAGCTGTACGCCCTGTTTTGCTTCCAAAACAGCATCCGCTACCATTCCGGCCAATAATTTAACCGCCCGAATTGCGTCATCGTTGCCGGGAATAACATAATCCACTTCTTCCGGATCGCAGTTGGTATCTACTACCGCCACAATCGGAATGCCCAACAAATGTGCTTCCCGCACGGCAATTTCTTCATTTTTCGGGTCAATCACAAACATAACAGCCGGCAGGTTTTCCATTTCCTTGATGCCGCCGAGATTCATTTCTAATTTTTCCATTTCCGCCCGCAGTCCCATAACTTCTTTCTTCGGCAGCAGCTGGAACGTACCGTTTGCTTCCATTTCTTCCAATTCATACAAACGCTTGATTCTTTCCTTAATCGTCTTGTGATTGGTCAGCATGCCGCCCAGCCAGCGATTGCTGACATAGTACATGCCGCAGCGCTCGGCTTCGGATTTGATTGCTTCCTGCGCCTGCTTCTTCGTGCCGACAAAAAGCACGTCGCCGCCTCCGGCCACAATTTCCTTGACCACGTCATAGGCTTTGTCAATCAAAACCGACGTTTTTTGCAGGTCAATGATATAGATTCCGTTTCTTTCGGTGTAGATGTATTCCTTCATCTTAGGATTCCATCTGCGGGTTTGGTGTCCGAAATGAACACCGGCTTCTAACAGCTGTTTCATTGAAATTACACTCATGTTTTTTCCTCCATTTGGTTTTTATACATTCTTCCATATTCTTCTACTCTCCGCGCGACCTGACGGCACCGGCGCGAAAATCTGAATATGTGCTTTGTCCAACCGCCATTTTAACACAGGGTGGAAACTTTTTCAAGTAAAAAATTTCTTGAGTTTCCGCAGATTTATCCACAGGTCATCATTTTTAAGGTTCCTTCC
>CAUVDV010000112.1:0-7317 GCA_963550755.1 uncultured Lachnospiraceae bacterium | reverse complement strand
CGATCCGGTGGCGGGTTTGGTTGAGGTGCCTTGCATTAAGCGGAATGTCGGCGGTGCAGTCAATGCCATGGCAGCGGCGGATATGGCGCTAGCCGGACTTACCAGCCGTATTCCGGCGGACGAGGTGATTGACGCGATGAAGGAGGTTGGCCAGAATATGCCGACCGCTTTCCGGGAAACTGCCAAAGGTGGATTAGCCAATACCAAATGGGCGAAGAAGTTTACGGCGGAGATAAAAGAAGACCAATCAGAGATGGTGTGTAAGACTGGTTTAAAATGAAATGGCAGCAGGAGGGCGTTCACTTTTTAGGCGGAAGAAAGTATTTTGGGAAATAGCGGAAAATAGCGGAAAATAGCGGAAAACAGAATTAAATTATAATAGGGAAGGAAAACTATGACAAAAAAATATCATTTTCAGGCCTTTAACGGCCAAACGGTGGAATTGGAGCGTGACGTTGACAGGATTAAAATAGAAGCGATCGGTTCCGATGTTTTTCATATTTATTCAGAAAAGGCGGCTGATTTCCCGTCCTATGCCGTCGAAAAGAAACCGCTGCCGGTGGCATTAACAGAAAAAACAGAGGGCGGGAGACGCTGTTATTATACGGATAGCATTGGTATTTCTATAGAGGAGGACGGCCTTGATCTTGTTGATCCAGAAGGGAAGCCGATTTGCCGGACCTTTCGGGGAGAGGCGAAACGGCCGGAACGGCTGGCGCCGGATTTTCTTGAGCTTTTGGTCAGCGAAGGGCATACGGTGATGGTACAGTCGGAGCCGGCGGAAGCGGAGATGTCTTTTTGGCTGGAGCCAAAAGACCGGATTTATGGTCTGGGCGATAAAACCGGCGGTTTAAATAAACGCTGCTATGAATACGAGATGTGGAACACCGACGACCCCACGCCGCATGAGGACAATTTTAAGGCACTGTATAAGAGCATTCCTTTTTTAATGGTCTTAAAAGAAGATATGGCTTATGGGCTTTTTTTTGACAACCATCATAAAAGTTATTTCGATTTGGGTAAATGGCAGAGTAACTGCCTGCACTATGAAGCGGAAGGCGGGGCGCTGGATTTTTATTTCTTTGCCGGCCGGGATTTAAAAGCGGTGCTGACAGCTTATACTGGCCTAACCGGTCGGACGCCGCTGCCGCAGCTGTGGACGCTGGGCTATCATCAATCCCGCTGGGGCTACCGGACGGAGCAGGAAATGCGGGAACTGGCGGCAAACCTGCGGCGCTGTGATTTGCCTTGCGATGCGATTCATTTTGACATTGACTATATGGACGGCTACCGCGTTTTTACTTGGAATCGGGAGCGCTATGAAAACGCTGAAAAAGCCCTGGCTGATTTAAAGGAAATGGGGATTAAAGCAATTACCCTTGTTGACCCCGGAGTGAAAGTCGATGCCGGATATGCGGTTTATGATGAGGGACTGGATAAGGCGTATTTTGCCAAAGATAAAAATAATTTAACTTATGTCAATCAGGTTTGGCCGGGTGACTCAGTTTATCCGGACTTTGGCCGGGCGGAGGTACGCCGCTGGTGGGGCGATTTGCACCGCTTTTTGGTGGATAAGGGCGTTGCCGGAATTTGGAATGATATGAACGAACCGGCCAGCTTTAACGGTTCGCTGCCGGATGATGTGGTCTTTTACGATGAGGATAAGCCTTCCACTCATAAAGCAATGCATAATGTGTATGGGCATAATATGACCAAAGCCACCTTTGAAGGCTTACGCCGGCTGACCGGGGAGCGGCCGTTTGTTATTACCAGGGCCTGTTATGCCGGCAGCCAAAAGTACGCAGTGGTTTGGACGGGGGATAATCACAGTCTTTGGAGCCATTTGCGCTTGGCAATTCCGCAGCTCTGCAATTTGGGTATGAGTGGTTTTCCCTTTAGCGGAACGGATGTCGGCGGTTTTGGAAGCGATACGACACCGGAGCTTTTGATCCGCTGGTTTCAGCTTGGCTGCTTTAGCCCGCTGTTTCGCAATCACTCGGCCCTGGCAACACTGGAGCAGGAACCTTGGTGCTTTGGTGAAGATGTGCTGGTGGTGCTGCGCCGGTATATCCATTTACGCTATCAGTTGCTGCCGTATTTTTATGATTGCTTTTATCGGGCAGCCGGAGACGGATTGCCGGTCATGCGGCCGCTGGTTTTAAATTACCCGTTTGACCCGGAAGTTCAGGAAAAAAATGATCAGTTTATGATTGGCGATGCTCTTTTGGTTGCACCGGTGGTCGAGCAGGGAGCAACCAAAAAGCTGGTTTATCTGCCGGAAGGCGAATGGTTTGATTACTGGACGAAGCAAAAATACAGCGGTCAGGCATATTACATCATTGATGCGCCGTTATCCGTCTGTCCTTTATTTGTTAAAAGCGGTACGATTCTGCCGCATTATCCGGTGTATCCGTCTGTTAGCGAACGCAAGGACGAGCGGCTGCTGTTAGAGGTTTTCGGAACGGAAGCAGAATATGTCCATTATCAGGATAACGGCCGGGATTATGGCTATGAAAAAGGCGAATACAATCTTTACCGTTTTACCTGGCAGAACGGCCGGCTGCAAACCGAAATGCTGCACCGGGGATACCGCGAGTACGGGGAGATACAGGTGAAGGATTGAGCTTTCCAAAGTCACTTTTTTTGACCAAATAAAAGAATTAAGAGTTTATTTATAAAACCTTAAAAAACATTGAATTATTAAGGAATTTATAATAAAATAAGGACGGTAAAACACGAGGTGCAGCTGTGGAAATAACAGCGGGTTTTACAGTCCTTTTTTTGCGGTCTCAAGCACTGAGATGTGCAGAAAAACAGGCGGAAACAAATTAAGGATTAGGCGAGGAGGTTAAAAATGGCTAACACAAATGAAGCAACAGCAAATAAAAGGCAGGCGCTTAAAGAAAATGTTCAGCGGTTCGGGCGTTCGCTTTTGTTACCGATTGGTGTGATGGCTCCGGTTGGCCTTTTGCTTGGATTATCGGGCGCACTGACCCAAAGTTATATGATTGAACGGGTAGCGTTTTTAAACAATGATGTGTTGCAAACTATTTTTAAGACCGTTCGGCAGATGAGCAATATTATTTTTAATAATATTCCGCTGATGTTTGCCATGGGTGTGGCTTACGGCATGAGCAAAAAAGACAAGGGGATTGCCGCCTTTTCATCGGTGATGGGCTACCTGATTTTAATTGCGTCGATTAATGCTTGGCTGGGAATTACCGGCAATATGGCGGATAAAGAAAATATGGCAGTTCAGGGTCAGCTTTTGGTTCTGGGCATTCAAACCTTAAACGTCAATGTTTTAGGCGGAATTATTGCCGGCTTAGTCGGTGCCTGGGCAACCGACCGCTTTTATAATTTGGAGCTGCCGCTGGCGTTTGCCTTTTTCTCTGGGCGCAAGTCCGTTCCCCTGATTACGATGAGTGTTTGTATTGTAGTGGGTCTAACGCTGCCGTTTTTATGGCAGTACTTTACCACGGCGATGATCAGTATTTCCGGTCTGCTGCTGCATAAGATCATGGGGCCGATTTTAAGTACCTTTGTCAACCGGCTGATGATTCCGTTTGGCCTGCATCATGTGTGGAACGCGATGCTGCGTTTTACCGAAGCGGGCGGTAAGTATATCATTGAAGGCAAGGAATACATTGGTTACTTAAGTGCCGAAAATGAGATTCTCTTTAACTTGGGACCGCGCAGTGAGTACTGGGCAATGATGCCAGAGCTGACCAGATTTGGCGCACAAAACCAGATGGTGCGGACAATGTTTGTTTTCCCGGCAATCGCGCTGGCTATGTATAAAACAGCGTATACGGAAAATAAGAAAATGGCTAAAGGTCTGTTAATCACGGTGGTTTTAACGGCGTTATTAGGTAACGTGACCGAGCCTTTGGAATTTACTTTCCTCTTCATTGCGCCGATGTTGTATATTATTTACTGTGGCATCAGTACGGTGATTTCCATTGCTCTTTATTTTATGGGAACGGCGGTGGGTTATATTCGGGGTACGATTTTTGACTTTATTATCTTTGGACCGATGTATGAAAACTCGCGCTGGTATAATATCATCATTGTCGGTATTGTGGCGGCGGTTGCGACCTACTTTATTTTTAAATGGTATATTGAAAAGTTCAATGTCAAAACGCCGGGCCGGGAAGAGGACGCATCGGCGGATAATGAGCTGATTAAGAACAAGCAGTACGATAAGATTGCCGCACTGGTCATTGAAGGCATGGGCGGCAGGGACAATATTGTCAGTGTGGAAAACTGTATCACCCGTCTGCGCATGGACTTTAAGGATAAGACCAAAATTGACCGGGAAAAGCTGAAAGAAACCGGGTCAACCGGTGTGTTCTTCCCATCCGGTACACATATTCATGTGGTCTTCGGCCCGATGGTTGAGTTCATCCGCAATGCGGTTGATGAAGAAATGAAAAAATAAGGCACTCCCCCTAATTTCCGGCGTGAAAGGCACTCGTCCTGCTGCATGCCGGAAATTTTAAATAAAACAAGTACTTGATTGAGCAGGAGGAAAAAAATATGTATTTATACTGCGATCATATCTGTTTGCCGAACGGAAGAGTTTTTGACGGTTATTTGAAAGCGGAAGCCGGTAAAATTAAAGAAATTTGCAATGAAAAACCGGCAGGGGAAGAAATTGTTGACTACAAAGGGTTTTATATCATCCCCGGATTTATTGATATGCATATTCACGGCTGGGGAACAGGTTCTTTTATCAATGATAAGTCGGAAGCATCGCTGCATAAAATGAGACGGGACTTGGTGGATACCGGCGTAACCTCTTTTTTAGCGACTTCCGGAGCAGAAGAAGTGGCGGAGCTCAATGCCGGCATTGAAAGTGTCCGGCAGGTTATGGAGCATCCTCAGACCGGCGGGGCTGAAGTCCTGGGTGTTCATCTGGAGGGGCCGTTTATCAGTGTTGAGCATAAGGGGATGCAGCGGGCGGAGTGCTGTCTGCAGCCCGATCTGGAACTGATGCGTGAGTTTTGCCGCTATCAGGAGCAGCGAGTGGTTAAACTGATGACAGTGGCGCCGGAATTGACGGATGCGGATAAATTGATTCAGATGTGTTTTGACAATGGGATTCAGGTTAGTGCCGGTCATACCGGAGCGACTTTTGAAGAGATTAAACGAGTTAAAAATTACGGCATCGGCGGTGTCACTCATATGTACTCGGCGATGAGAGGATTCCATCACCGGGAATTGGGCGTGGTCGGCGCGGCTTGGTATTTTGATGATTTGTACTGCGAGTTCGCCAAGCAGACAGGCTTGACAGTGCGACCGGAAGCTTTTGCCCTGACCTATAAAATCAAGGGAGCGGGCCGGATTATTATGACGACGGACTGCGCCGGGCTGGCTCAGTCCCAAAAAGAAAAGTATCATTATATCCGTAAGATTACCATGATACCGGATGGCGAATATTTAAAGATTCGGCATGATGACGGTCGGGAGGAGCGCTACCGCCGGGATAACTACGGGGAAATTAAGCACTTGGAGCTGGGCTATTTAGAGTCGGTGCAGAATATGGTTAAGAACATTGCACCATCCATGCATGAAGTCATGCAAATGACCTCGGAAAATCCGGCCAAATATATCGGTGTATTTGACCGTAAAGGGTCGCTGGAAGTAGGCAAAGACGCGGATTTATTGGTCATTGATCAGGACTATCAACTGAAAGCAACCTATTGCCGCGGGGAATTGGTATTTCAAGTTTAGGTGATGTCGGGCGAAGTTTAGAGAGAAGGAGAAATTATGCGAAAATCAAATATTATTACGGTTTCCGGAGCGGGCAGTGCCAGGACGCCGGCGCTGATCGGAACATTGATGCAAAGAAAAGACCGCTTTCCGCTGAAGAAAATCATCTTTTTTGACAAGGATATGTCCCGGTTTCAAAAGATTCAGGACTATGTCCTGCTACTGCTGAAAAACCTTTCACCGGAAACGGAAGTGGTCGTAACCGACGATATTCACGAGGCGTACCGCGATACCGAGTTTGTCTTTTGCCAAATGCGGGTCGGCAAAAATGATATGCGCTCTTTGGATGAAAAGGTGCCGCTTAAACATGGTTTGATTGGTCAGGAAACCTGCGGCCCGGGCGGATTTGCCTATGGTATGCGCTCGATTCGGGATATGGTTGAGATGGTGGAAATCGTGCGCAGTTATTCCAAGGATACCTGGATTTTAAACTATACCAATCCGGCGGCAATCGTGGCGGTGGCTATGGATTATAAGTTCCCGGACGATAAACGGATTATTAATATGTGCGATCAGCCGTATTCGATGATGGTGTCCTTTGCCAAGATTTTGGGAGTGCCGTCACAGGATTTACGGGCTAAATATTTTGGCCTCAATCATTTCGGCTGGTTTACGGATTTATATGATAAAGACGGCAAGAACTATTTTGAGCAGCTGTATCAAAGCATCAGCCAACACGGTTTCCGGCCTTATAACGCCGAGCAGCGGACCAAATCGTGGTTAGATACCTATGAAAGAGTCAACAAAGTGATGAAGGTATCGGATCACTATATTCCGAACACCTATTTGGAATACTATTTCTTGCAGGAAGAAATCGTGGCGGAGTCGGATATTAACTATACCCGGGCCGATGAAGCCAAGCAGACTAGGGAAAAAGAAGTGTGGGATACCTGCGCTACGGCGGTCGGCAAGACCGATTTAGAAGGAATCGAGATTCTAACCAGTCCGGTATTTGGCGCGATGATGATGGAAGTGGCCGAATCGATCGCCTATGACTTAAATAATGAGTTCGTCTTAATGACTAAGAACGACGGCGTTATCCCGAACTTTAACCCGGAGGCGATAGTGGAAGTGTCCGGTAAACTCGGTAAAGACGGCGTAGTACCGGATCAATATCCGGCGATTCCGGTCTTTTACAAGGGTCTGATGGAAAATCAATACGCTTATGAGCGACTGACCACCGAGGCGTATTTTGAGCAAAGCTACAGTAAAGCCTTGCAGGCACTGACGCTGAACCGGACGGTCAATACTTTAGCCAAGGCGGAGGCTGTACTACCGGATTTGATGAAATGCAACAAGGATTTCTGGGAACTGCACTAAAAAATGCTTAAAAAAGCGCCGACTATGGCAAAAAAACCATGTGTCGGCGTTCTTTTTTGGCTTTTCGTTTTAATCAAGCTTAAATTGCTTAGATAAGCGATATAAGTGAATAAAAAAATATCTTCTGTCCGAGTAACTATAATAGCACTTTTTACAGCATCAATCCAGTTACCTTTTGAATATCATCCAAGGAAAAGCCCATGCGTTTCATCTTTTGGGCGA
>CAUVDV010000111.1:0-7448 GCA_963550755.1 uncultured Lachnospiraceae bacterium | reverse complement strand
GCAGCAGATTTTGGAGCATTGCCGTATCCGGCAAGTAAAGGGTCAATTCCTGAAGAGCCTGACTTAGCTTTTTAACTGCCAGATCAATATGTTCCTGTGCAAACAAATCGCTGTTTAATCTTTCTTCGGCGTAGGTCAGCGCTTGCTCCAGATTGTAAATGCTGTCTTTGGTATAGCGCTGTTTAAAATCCGGTGCTTCCTTTATTTTGGAGGCTTTTTGGAAAAGATTTGCCAAAAGCTCTTTATTTACTTTTGTGGTAGCTTTTTCCAAAATTTTCAGATTATCCAAAATAAAGTCTTTCACGCCGGAAAAATCCGCATCGACAGGATTAACGCCGGATAAATCGGCCGGTGTCCGGTTACTGAAAATTCCAATCCAGTAATCCTCTTTACCCGCCGGGACGGAAAATTCAAAGCTATAATGTCCGGCTTCTTTTTCCGTATGAAAGCGCGTGCCGGAAAGGCTCTCGGAATAAACAACGGTTTCTGCGCCTAATTCATCATACGATCCGCTGCCGATAATAAAGTCAAAGGCTTTGTCTGTCCCTGCCAGATAGTCAAAGCTGACCTGATAGGTCTTGCCCGGCTGGAATTGATAATTTTGCGGAATGGTATAAAAAAGCATTCGGTTTCTGCCAATCAGGCCGTTGACTTTCAGCGACCAGTTCCCATCAATGACATCTGAGATTTGTTTCGTATGCCACCCCCGCTGCGTATAGGGTTCATGCCGCTCAGACAAATGCTGACGGTTATCCTGTACGCCCTCTACATGTGCAACGACAAAGGGATATAGACCTTGCGGCACATTTTCAAAATCCTGAACCAAGAGTTTCCCCTCGGTTGTTTCCGAGTAAGGGATGTCGGCTGCTTCCATCACCCGAATATCATCAAAATAAGTTGTGCCGTCCCCGGCTTCTCGGCCGATTCGTAAGGATAGGCCATCTGCCGAACTGGGAGTTTGGAAGAACACATACATATTTTGGAAATAGCTGGTTCCGTCAACGGTATAGGACTGGCGGTTGGTATTGTGCGAATACGCCTGCACATAGTTGAGAGCCAACGATTTTCCGGTTTCGTTTCTATGCCGCAGATAGCCGTTTTGAGCAATTTCCAGAAAGGCCTTGGCATCGCCCCGGTTTTCTACGCCGACATAGGCAGCGTATCTTGTATTTGGCTTTAGTTCGGTCAGCGGCTGGCTCAGAGTAACTTTCTCTGTGTTGCTGCTGATTTTTAAAACCTGAGTACCCGATTCCGTATCCACTACACGGATGGTTGTTTCGCCGTGCTTGCCTTCTTCCCCGCCGGTAATTTGCCAGTGAGCGAGGCTTCTGGAGTTAAAGCCAGTATCAACGATATGGGCATGATTGGACCATTCCACGCTCCGGTCTTCCGGATGCGGTGTTTTATAGAGGACATAAGGCGTGCCGTCCGTTAGTTTCAGCTGAATCCGTCCGTTATTTACCGGGATTTCCTGCTCATTGCTTCGGCCTAAATCCGTCAGTTCATAGCAGTAGAGTTTATCAAGGCCAGCCCATGCTTCCGGCAGCTGCCAATTGGCCTCTGTGCCGCAGTTAGTGAAAGCATATAGTTTTTCTTCGCTTTCCGGCAGCCGTTTGCCATTGGCGTTCCAGTACCAAGGCAGCAAATATTCCACCAGTGTTTCATCTTTGGGGGCGTGATAATCCGGTTTTTCCCGCAGGATTTCCCGGCCGTCTAAAGTCATGGTGCGAGAGCGGTAGCTTTCTGGATTCGCGTTGTAATCAGCAGCGCCTCTTTCAATGACCAGATTTTTGCTTAAGGCGGAATTGTTTAGTTCAATTTTTACATCCGGGATATAGGAGGGAACATCCGGCAAAGCGATAGGATTTCCATTTTCCCATTTCATAACTTCAAAATGCTGCACAAACTTAGACGGCACGTCTACCCGGAATAAGTTGTAAATATATGCCGCATAGCCGTTTCGTCCCTGCCAGCCCTCAAAATCTTTCATATTGTAGCCGCCCAGCAGCGGGTTTAAGGCCGCACCGCTGTAAGAGGCGTAGTTGGCCGTCCAAGAATCACGCTGACTGTTTTGGATGAAACGAATCAGCTTGGAATTGATACCTTTGTTTTGGAAGCCGCCGTAAGTTACATCGGCTGCCCAGTGCTGGAAAATGGCGGCATTTGCGAAGGCATGTCCCCATTCGCCGGCAACAGCCCAGCCCTGTTTTTGAATTTCTTTGGCTAACTGACTGCTCGGCCAGCTGCTGTTATCACCGGACTGGCCATTGCCCCAAACATCGACATAAATATAGTCCAAATCATTTTTGCCGCTGCCGTTGTCAAGCGCTTTGGCTAAATCGGCAAAACGCTCCGCCCGGCCGTTTTTCAGGTCATAATCGGCATTGATATTAATTCCCTGATCCAGCCAGTTCCAGCCGTAGGAATAGCCGGAGCCGTCTTTTTTCAAACGCTCTTCGGAAAAATATTTGGATTCTGGATAGGTTTCCGAGGCGTTGACATGAATACCGAAGCGGGCGCCGTATTTATGGCCTTCGGATAAGAGAAGCTTCATATCCTCCGCACCGCCGATGCGCCTGCCGATATCGGCATAATTTAAATGACCGGAGTCATGCCCTTCACTGCCGTAGCCTTTGAGCAAAATATTTTGACCAAGGCCATCGGTGTTTAAGAAAACCTTTTTGACATTATCCAAGGTAACTAAAAACGGGTTCTGTGCCTGCGAACCAAAGTTCATGGCAATCCGAATGGCTACGGTATCCGGCACCATTTCCGAGCCGAAGCGATGGGGCGCGATTTCCCGATAGGCTAAAGCACCGTCGTTCCAGTTGACTATGCCGTCTTGATTGGCATCGCCGACGATTTTAACCCGAATAAAGGGGAGTTCGGTTTCACCGGCAATGGTTTCGTTTTGCACCCGGTACTCGGTTCCGCGCTGATATACCCAAGGCGTGGAGCCTAAGCCGATTGACTTTGAGCCATCGCTTTCTTCCGTTATTGCCGCCTTGACAAAGTCCCAGTCATAGGGGCTTGCGCCTCGCGCCAAATCGGAATTAGTATAAAGCGAAGCGGCTAAAGTATCATTATGAATTTCGGCAATATAATAAGCACCTTCCCGCACAGGAGTCAAATCCGTTAATTCTCTAACAATGTCGCCGCCGCTTCTGGTATTGGTTCTGATTTTGCTGGCGTGCATCTCCGGCAAGTTCTGCCTGGAGTTGATTGATATCAGCGACAGATTGGGAACTTCAATTGTTCGAACCAGATAGCGGTCTTCGGTCAAATCCGTATTATGGTTTTCAATTTCGGTAACTGCCCAGCGCAGCGTATCGGCATCTAAGACGATTTCTGCTTTTAGGGTACAGTTGATGTCCCCATCCACGCATTTTAAGGTATATTCTACTTTATGATCGGCTGCTTTTTGCGAACTTACCTCGGGGAAAATCTCAATATCGTTGATTTTAAGCGTGCTTAACCGATTTTTTCGACCGTTCATCACGGCGTTATTGTGTTCTTTCATTTTATAAGAAATAACCTGTGGAAATTCCTTGCTGACGATAACTTCCATTTGTTCGCTGTGCAAAATCTCTGTTTCCATAGCTGTCTCCGGCTTTAGTCCGGCAATTGCCGTTTTCAAAGCGTCAATTTTTTCGATGATTTCTGCCTGTGTATTATAAAAATTAGACAAACCACTTAAAACCGCTTTTAATTTCAGACGGCTGCTGGTGGTGTAGTCTGGACTGCTTGCCTTTTCTTTGGCATCTTGCAGGATTCGAGCATATTCGGTCATATCAAGGCTGGGGAGGGAATCAAGCGGACCATTTTTAATGGAACGGATTTCGATTCCTTTGGGAAGATAATGATCACGAAATCCGATATGGCCGGTTTCATCGGGATAACCGGACACATCAGAAACGGTCTTATCGGCCGCTAAAGTATCGTTTATATAAAGTTTTACATTATTGTTCTGATAGCGAATCTTTAATTTGTACCATTCCTGTGGCCGAATGATGGGTGCGGAAAAGAAAGCTCCCCATCCGGCGGCACTTTCAACGAGCCAACTGCTTTGGCCATTCTCATTTTTTTCAAACTTGAGCATTGCATGTTCGGTTTCGGATGCCCGATAAATGATACCAAACCGGCCTTCATTAGAGTTATCGCTTTTGATGCCGGAAAAACGCAAAATAAACTCAACTTCGCCGTCTTTCAGTAGAGGTGATTCGGTATTCATAACTTTAATGTCTTTAAATTCCGTTCGGTGATAGGTCAGGATTTCCTCGTCTTTTAATTCCGGCTGATACTGGGTAAAATTGTTTCCGTTTAGGGCTTTCCATTTTTCCCATGCGGATTTTTGCAGTCCAATGCTGGCCGGAGTTACGGCTGCCGGCATTTGCGGAAAGCCGCTTTGCGGCAAAGGTTCGGGCAGAAGAAGGTTTGGCTGTGGCTCGGTTTCTTCTGGTGATATTTCTTTTTCTGATGGAGTTTGTGGCACTTCGGGTTCTTTCGGGACTTCTTCAAGAAGTGTTGTTGTTTGTGTTTCTGTTGTCGAGACGGTGGTGCTGCTTTTTGCGTTGGCCGGGAGCGATGTTCCCCATAGATGAGCCAGTATACAGATTGTCAGCAGCCATACCAGTGTCTTTTTGTGCACCATGATGTTCTCCTTTCAAGTTTCTGTTTTTTTTTCCTAAGTGGGTGTGGCTTTTTTATTATAACCTATTCTTCATTTATGTTCAATATGTATAGTTCATAAATTATAAATCGTTATTTTTTAGTCACAACGATTAGGTTTTTGTGTAAAACATGCTGTATTTTAACTTAAATCAGGAAAACGGGCAAGAAGAAACAAGTAAAAATAAATAAAAATCTCTTGATTTATTTGCAGAAAATAAGTATAATATTTTTATAAAAAATTTAGGGAGTAATCGTTGGATGGCGGTATCTTTTTATGGTTTGAAAATTTTGAAGGCTTGCCGACTGGAAAGGAGGGGAGGACGAAAGGCCGTTTGATGGATAAAGATTTGAAATAAACGGGTAAAGATTCTGCTTTTTTAGGGATCAGAGACTTACGCACTGGTTCTTTGAGCAGAAGAAATTCCAAACGATTTTGTTTGACGCCCGAAAGCGTAGACCGCTTTGGCGGGAAAAGCGGGGCAGAAATGTTAAAAACAAATCAATAAAATTCAGGAGGATAATAATGAAAAAAATAATCAGTTTTATGCTTTCTCTGATCATGGTTTTGAGTTTGGCAGCCTGCGGTGAAAAGCCAACCACGAAGGAAGATACATCCAAGGAAACGCAGAAAGAAACAAAAAAAGACAATTCATCCGAAGCGCAAAAGCAGGAAATGCCGCAAGCAGGGCAGGAGCTGACAGTTTGGTGCTGGGATCCGGCATTTAACATTTATGCGATGCAAGAAGCAGAAAAAGTTTATAACCAAAAACATGCCGATGCGCCGATTAAGCTGAATATCGTAGAAACACGGTGGTCGGATTTGCAGACTAAGTTTACGGCGATTGGCACGTCTGGACAAACCGAACAATTGCCGGATATTTTCTTAATGCAGGATAATGCGTATCAAAAGAATTATCAATTTTATCCCAATTTATTTGCTGATTTGACCAATTCAGGGATTGATTTTTCCAAGTTTGCTCCGTCTAAAGTAGCATATTCCGTTGTCGATGGAAAAAATTTCGGTGTACCGTTTGACAATGGTACAGTGGTAAACGCCGTCCGGAGAGATTATCTGGAAGAAGCGGGCTTTAAGCCGGAAGACCTGAAAGGAATTACTTGGAAAAGATTCATTGAAATCGGGGAACAAGTTAAGGCTAAGACTGGTAAGCCGATGTTAGGCGTCATCAGCGGCGAGCCGGATTTGGTGATGATGGGACTGCAGTCCTGCGGCGGGAGCTTGTTTAAAGAAGATGGCAGCCTGAATATGGAAGATAACAAGGTATTAAAGGATTTGATTCTGGTATATAAAGAGCTGATAGACAAGGGTATCGTTCAGGAAGTCAATAACTGGGATGAATATATTTCTGGCTTTACCAGCGGTAATGTGGTTGGCACGATTCAGGGCTGCTGGATTTTGGCATCAGTGCAGACGACGGCTGATCAAGCAGGAAAATGGGCGGTTGTCGATATGCCGAAGCTCTATGAAGACGATGCCAAGTCGACGAACTTCTCCAATAACGGCGGTTCCAGCTGGGGAATTGCCGGAACCAGCAAAAATAAGGAGCTGGCAGCGAAGTTTTTAGGCGAAACCTTTGCTGACAGCGTAGAGTTTTATAATACCATTCTGCCGTCATCTGGTGCAATTGCAACTTATTTGCCGGCCGCAAACACGGACGCTTATAAGCAGCCGCAGAAATTCTTCGCTGATCAAAAGATTTATGAAGATATTGTCGGTTTTGCATCGAAGGTTCCAAGCAGTGCCCCTGGAGTTTATTACTATGAGGCCAAGGATGCGCTGGGAACGGTCATTGTTGGCATCCTCGGCGGAGAAGATATTGATAAAGCATTAAAAACAGCTTCGGACGAGGTTAAGTTTAAAATGGGCGAGTAAGCTCTAAAACCTGTTTTATCATGCAAGGGCTGCCACGAGAAAAAGCCGCGGGAAATTAATTTTCACGCGGCTTTGTGCGGCATCCCTTATTTGCTTTTAAGCATAAATATCTATTGGCCTGAGCTATACTTGCCATTCGCTATCATGGTAATAAATGGCAAGAGGCGTACTAAAACTGTAAGGAATTGAGGGGAAATTGATGCGGAAAGAGAGGAAATGATATGAAACTTTCACTTGCCAAAAGACAGAGCTTGACGGGCTGGATATTTTTGTTTCCGGCGGCGGCTTTAATTGCATTGATGAGCTTTTATCCAATGCTTCAGGCTTTGATTTTATCGCTGCAAAAAGGAGCGGGAACGAATTTTCAATTTGCCGGCTTGTTTAATTACCAAAGAATGTTGGCCGATGAGGTTTTTAAAACAGCGCTGAAAAATACGTTTTTGTATTTGGGGATTCAGGTGCCGATTATGCTGCTTTTAGCTATTTTGCTGGCGGTTTTGCTCAATTCACCAAAGCTGAAGTTCCGAGGCTTTTTTCGGACAGCTATTTTTTTGCCCTGTGCGACATCGTTGGTATCTTATTCGATTATATTTCGCTCCCTGTTTGCCATTGACGGCTTTGTGAATTTGATATTATTGAAGTTAGGATTGATTGGGGAGGCTGTCAATTGGCTGGCTAATACCAATACCGCCAGAATGGTAATCATTATTGCGCTGCTGTGGCGCTGGACGGGCTATAATATGGTGTTTTTTTTATCCGGCCTGCAAAATATCAGTTCTTCCTTGTATGAAGCGGCACGGATTGATGGAGCGAATGCGTGGCAGCGTTTTTGGAAAATTACGGTACCGCTTTTGCGGCCAATGATTCTTTTGACGGCGATTATGTC
>CAUVDV010000110.1:0-7472 GCA_963550755.1 uncultured Lachnospiraceae bacterium | reverse complement strand
CTAAGTATTACCGCCTGCGCTGCGGCCGGCGGCAGTCAAAATGCAATAAATAAGCAGCCGATGGCTGAAACCCATGAAAAACAGGACAAACAAAAGGAGGAACAAAAAACAGCAATGGAAAAACCGGATTATTCCAAAGTGAAGTTAAAAGAAATTTATTTAGCAGGCGGCTGCTTTTGGGGAATAGAAGCCTATATGGAAAGAATTTACGGCGTGGCGGACGCAGTCAGCGGCTATGCCAATGGCCATACGCCCAATCCCAAATACGAGGATTTGCTCTATAACAACAGCGGCCATGCTGAAACCGTACAGGTTAAATACGACCCGGAAAGAATCAGTTTACAGGCTTTGCTTACCTATTATATGAAAGTGGTTGATCCCACCAGTATCAATCAGCAGGGAAACGACAAAGGGCTGCAATACCGGACGGGCATTTATTATACCGACCCGGCCGAGGAAAAAGTCATTCGCCAGTTTTTGGCTGAGCAGCAAAAAAAGTACGATAAACCAATCCAAATCGAAAACCTGCCGCTGGATAACTTTACCAAAGCGGAGGAATATCATCAGGATTATCTGCAAAAAAATCCAAACGGCTATTGTCATATTGATTTAAACAAAGCCAAAGAAATCGTAATTGATCCGGCCAAATACCCCAAACCGTCGGCTCAGGAACTGCGCGAAAAGCTGACGGAAGCTCAGTATGCGGTAACGCAGCAAAACGATACCGAGCGGGCGTTCTCCAACGAATACTGGGATAATAAAGAAGCTGGACTTTATGTTGACGTGGCGACCGGCGAACCGCTTTTTGCTTCAACGGATAAATATGACTCCGGCTGCGGCTGGCCGAGTTTTACTAAGCCAATTAGTAAAGACGTCTTGACATATCGGGAAGATAAAAGCTATAATATGATTAGAACTGAAGTCAGAAGCCGGACAGGCGACTCGCATCTTGGACATGTCTTTGAAGATGGGCCGAAAGAAGCGGGCGGGCTGCGCTATTGCATTAACAGTGCCTCCATTCGCTTTATTCCGAAAGCAGAAATGAAAGCACAAGGCTATGAATATTTGCTGCCGCTGATAAAATAAAAATTGCAGCCGTCGTTTTTAAGGAGCTGTCCTTTGAATAGGTAAAAAACAGCCTTTTGTCGGTATTAAAAATGATTGCTATGTTTGTGGCGATTGACCAGTCAGGCTTGAACGACCGCTTTTGGGCGGTAAAGGGCTTTGCCAAGAAATAGGAGCGGCTTATGTATAAACTGCTGATTGTAGATGATGAACCATTGATTCGGCGAGGGATTCGTTCCCTCGCCAATTTGTCGAATACCGGTATTTCAGAAATTTTAGAAGCTGAAAGCGGGCGGGAAGCGCTGGCAGCGGTTAAGGAAGCAGCGCCGGATATTGTACTGATGGATATCAATATGCCGGAAATGGACGGACTGACGGCAGCAGCGCAAATCAAGGAACAAGCGCCGGACATTTTTGTTATTATTTTAACAGGCTATGATTATTTTGAATATGCACAGACGGCCATTCGGGCAAGGGTGGACGATTATATTTTAAAACCGATTTCCAAAGCAGATATTGAGATGGTACTGCGCAAAACCACCGGACTGTTAAACGAACGCGGTAAAAAAGCAGAATATCAAAAAATACTGCAAAGTACGGAAATGGTCTCCGATAGTGAAAACAGAGAGAATGCCAATTTGCCAGCCGATTTGCCAAGCGTAGCCGGTGTGGTCAGCGAATACCTGAAAGCAAATATTTTTTCGCCGGAGCTGTCGCTGGCGAAGATGGCGGACGATATCGGCTTTAACAGCAGCTATCTCAGCGTGATGGTCAAGCAGATTTTCGGTGTGCCTTTTCAGGATTATGTCAATAAAAAAAGAATGGAAAAAGCGAAGCTGCTGTTGCTTTCTACGACCATGAAAAATTATGAAATTGCCGAAGCGGTTGGAATGGAAGATGTCAACTATTTTATTACCAAGTTTAAAAAAACTTGGAGCATTACGCCCAAACAGTACCGGCAGGGAATTCAAGCCAATGAAAATAATGAAAATTAAGCGTTTTTTTTCTAAAATCAATGTTCAGATTGCCGTTTCCTTTTTGGCAATCTCATGGTTGTGCGTTTTGCTGGTGTCGGCGATTGCGTATTATTCAGCCAGTCAGATGATACTGGGCAATATCAGAAAACAAACCGAAGATTCGGTTTTTCAGGCCAGCAATTATATTTCTGCCTATTTGGAAAAAATTAAAGCCCTAAGCGACCTCATTGCTATGAACACTGAAACCAAAGAAGCACTGAAAAACGCCGATAGCAAGGCGATTGAAACCTTGGCCGGAATGGTTAATATTTCAGCTAAGGGCGACCCGCGGATTCAAACGATTGCTGTTATTTCCAAAAACGGCTTTGCCATCACCAGCAACAGTAATATGGCTATTCCGCTGTCCGATAATATGATGGAGGAAAGCTGGTACAAGGCGGCGGTTTCTTCTAATCAAATGCCGGCCATCACTTCCATCCGGCACGGCGATTTTACAATGGATAAAGCCAGCTGGGTTATTTCCATCAGCCATGAAATCGTCGATGAAAAGAAAGAACACTTGGGTGTTGTCCTGATTGATATCGGTTATCAGTTTATTGAAGATTATATTGCGGCGCTGAACTTGGGAGCGACCGGGTACGCCTATATTTTAGATTCGCGCAATCAAGTGTTGTATCATCCCGATGAAAGCATTTTAATGGATCAGATGAAAGCCGATGAACTTCGCCAGCTTTCCGATGAAAGCGCCAGCGGCAGTCAAATCATTATTAAAAATCAAATTCCTCATTCCGATTGGCGGTTAATCGGTATTTCTTCTATGGAAAATGTCAGTCGGCTAAAGAGCCGTTTTATTAAAACCATTTTGGCAGTCAATTTGTCCTTGGTGCTGATGAGTGTGATTGTCAGCTTTGCCCTTTCCAATAAGCTGACCAAGCCAATTTTTGAGCTGCAAAAGGCGATGCAGGAAATGGACGAGAAATGGGGACATTTAACGGTCAGTCGGCGCAGTTCCTTAGAAATAAAAGCACTAGCCAGGGAATACAACGCCCTGCTTGACCGGATTAAACGGCTGACGGAAGACATCGCCCGGCAGGAAAACGCCAAGCGCATTTTTGAATTGAAAGCACTGCAAAGCCAAATCAATCCGCATTTTTTATATAATACCTTAGACACGATTTTGTGGCTGGCTGAGTTTGGGGAAAATGACAAGGTGGTTTCGGTCAGCAAGGCGCTGGGCGAAATGCTGCGTGTATCGTTAAATATCAATCAAACAATGGTGCCCTTAGCGCTGGAGTTGGCGCATACCGAAAATTATCTGAAAATCCAGCAGCAGCGGTATATTGATAAAATCAGCTATCAAATCAGCGGGGAAGCCAAACTCCTGACAGCGGTCGTGCCAAAGCTGATTTTGCAGCCGATTGTCGAAAACTCGATTTATCATGGAATTCGACCGTCTAAAGAAGCAGGTCAGATTGCTATTTGCTATGGAAAAGAGGGAGCGGATTTAAAAATCACGGTAACCGATAACGGCGTTGGCTATCATCCCGAAAAAGGTGCCAAGGAGCCAGGCCTGATCAAGACTAAATTAGGCGGTGTCGGCATGAAAAATGTTGATCAGCGGATAAAGCTTTTATGTGGCGGTGAATATGGCATAACCATTCAAAACCGCCCGTCCGGCGGAACAATGGTAATTTACCGGTTAAAGTTAATCGAAGCGGAAGAATAGATAGAATCGTTTCAGAAACGAAAAAGTGGAACGAAAAGAGATTATCGTTGCAAAATACTGGAACGATAGTGTATAATTGCTTCGTAAAGAAGCGAAAATAAAAGATAGGACTGTTTGAAAAGGGGAAATTATGCAAATGGAAAACAAATATGTGGAGTATAAGGAAGCCGTTACAAAGACATTCCTAAAGGTTGTAAGTGCATTTGCCAATTATAATGATGGAAAAATAATATTTGGTATATGCGATGATGGTTCTGTTAAAGGATTAGCAGATCCCTATAAGGCAAGGATTGATATTGAAAATGCAATCAATGACAGCATAATGCCTGTTCCAGAATATGACATCACTGTGAACAATAATAACAAAACGGTTATTTTAAATATTTATCGAGGAACGGAAACTCCCTATTTTTATCATGGAAAAGCCTATCGCAGGTCGGATACGGCGAGTGCAGCGGTTGATACGGCAGAACTGAAACGATTGGTTTTAAGAGGAACAAACCGGGATTTTGAGGATTTGCCGGCAGCCAATCAGGAATTGACCTTTTCCGCTTTTGAAAAAGAGCTTAGAAATACGCTTCATATTGATGGATTGGACAGAAATATCCAAAAAACATTGGGGCTATATGTAGAAAATACCGGATATACAATTGCGGCCGAATTGTTAGCAGACAAAAACAATTACAGAGGAATTGACATTATTCGATTCGGAGAATCCGAAGATCAGATTATGGATAGGGAGACCTTTGAAAATCAATCGTTAATTGCCGAGTATAATAGCAGCATTCAGGTGTATAAAAAATATTATCAGTATGATGAGATAAAAGAAGCAAAACGAAATACCGTTGAAATGGTGCCAGAAACAGCATTTAGAGAAGCACTGGCCAATGCGGTTTTACACCGGATGTGGGATATAAATGCTGCCGTACAAGTTGCAATGTATAAAGATAAAATAAAAATCACATCACCGGGTGGTCTTCCGGAAGATATTTCAGAAGAAGAGTATCTTCATTCCCAAGTATCCGTTTTGCGTAATCCTAAACTGGCGGAGGTGTTTTTGAAACTGAATTATATTGAAAAATTCGGAACGGGAATACGCCGAATAATGAATGCATATAAAAAGGAGCGTCAAAAGCCGGAATTTTCATTTACAGAGCATACCATCTGTGTTACATTACCTGTCAGAATAAAAATGCAGGCAGAGAACTATGCAGAAATAGTATTGAATGCACTTGCAGGTTCAGCAGAAATGACACGAAAAGAACTGGAAGAACTAACAGGCATAAAAAAATCAACCCTCATTCGGATATTGAATAAACTGCTTAGCGATGGCCTGATTTGGAAAAAAGGTTCTGCTAAAAATACCAGATATTGGGGCAGATAATTATTACGGAGACGTATGAGTGAAAGAGCAGTTTCTGACACGGCTGGTAAAAAAAAGGAAGTTCTGATTTGGGAGCAGATTTATAGTTACGTTTGCTGAATATATAAAACCCCGGCATAAGAATACATTTTCTTAGGACCGGGGCTTTTAATATTTTTACTTGTAATTCAGCAATCCCGAATGGGAAAAAGCCTTATTTTTCCAGCTTTTTGGTCAGACGTTCCATTTCGTCGATCAGCGAGCCGATATAAGCAATCGTGTCCCTTAGCGGGGCATCAGTTGAGATATCAACCCCGGCCATTTGCGCCAGTTCGCTGAAAGTTTTGCTGCCGCCCATTGATAGGGCTTTTAGCCAATTGTCGGCGACTTCCGGCTGATCTAGGATTTTGCGCGCTACCTGTGTGCCGATGGTTAAACCGGCGGAATAGGTGTAAGAATATAAGCCCATATAATAATGGGGCTGGCGCATCCAGGTCAGTTCCGCACCCGGCGTCAATTCAACGCTGTCGCCCCAGAAGTCGGACAGCACCTTTTTATAAATAGAGTTTAAGGTATCAGTCTGAACCGAGCCGCCCTGGTCGATAATTTTATAAACTTCCCGCTGATAAGCCGCTTCCAGCAAATGAGTAACAAAGTTGTGATAATAGGTTTTGGAAATCATCTGTGACAGCACCCAGCGTTTCATCCTGTCGTCCTTGGCGTGTTTGAGCAGATAGTTTTCCATAATAATTTCATTGGTGGTCGAGGGCGACTCAACGAAATAAAGCGAACACTCGGCGTTTAAAATATTTTGATGCGAGTTGGCCAATTGAAAATGACCGGCATGGCCCAACTCATGCGCCAATGTCATGACTTCATTCATTTTTTGATTAAAGCTGAGCAGGATAAAGGACGTATGGCCGTAGGGGCTGGCGCAGAAAGCGCCGGTGCTTTTGCCCTGATTTTCGGCGTAGTCAATCCAGCGGTCGTCAAAAGCGGACCGCAGCATTTTATTATAATCGCTTCCCAGTACGGATAAGCCGTTTAAAATGTATTCCTTCGCCTGACTGTAAGTTATGTTCGGAGCGTAGCTGGGGTCTAAATCAATCTTTAAATCGGCATAGGTCATTTTTTTCAGGCCATGCGTTTTTTGCAGAAGCCCGGCATAGCGGCGCATATGGGGCGCTAATTCCGTCATAATCACATCAATTTGCCGGTCGTACAGCTCACGGCTGACTTCCTGTTTATCCAGCAGATAATCAAACACGCTGTCATAGCCGCGAAGCGTGGCCAGTGTCTTTTCCTTTCTGACCTGAGCATTATAAAGGCCGGCGGTGGTATGCTGATATTTAGCTAAACCCTTGGAAAAACGGCGGAATGCCTTGCGCCGCAGTTTTGTATCCGGCTCCAATTCCAAATGCCCCTCGAAAGTGTTGTAGGTCAGGGGGTAAACCTTGCCCTTATATTCAATATCCTTAAAGTGAATATCACCGAACTTAACCGTATCATACATTTGATAAGGAACCGACAGAGCCGTGCCCAGCCCGCTGATAGCGGCTTCGGCGTCCTTGCTCAAAATATGGGCTTTTTTCTTTAAAAGCCGGTTTAAATAAAGGCCATGTTCCGTGTCTTTGGCTGCCTCCGTCAGGGTTTCATCAGATTGGCTTAAAATCTCGGTTTCAATAAAGCTAAGCTGTGCTTCGATTTCTGCTAAAAAGCTGCCTGTTTTTTGATACTGAGCAATTTGTTCGCTGTCGGTTTGATCGACAGATAAGCCCAGTTCTGCGTAATGGGCAATGTCGGAAATTTGCTTTAGGATTGCCCGGTATTCGCCAAGGCAGGCGTTAATCGTAATCGGATTGGACAGCCAGCTTTCATAGCGGTGCTTGAAATCAGAGGTCGTATTTTTCAAATTGCTTTTTGCTTTTTCAAAGGCTTGCCTCGTGGGATAAAGAACAGACAAGTCCCAAGTCTGTTCAATGGGTGTTTCTTTGCGGGTTAAAATTTTTTTCATGATTTTCCTCCTATGTGTATATGTTTCTTTTGTCCGGGCCGGTTCATGACTGACTTCCCGGATCGGAAAATTTACTTTAAAAAAGATCATTTTGACCATAGATAAAAAGCCGGAGCTCTTTTAGCACTAAATCCGCCGGAAGCTTGAAAACTTCCAGAGCGGAGGGAGCACGTGTTTTTACCAAATAAGTATATCATATTTAGCTGGTTTTTGCAAAAATATCTTTATTGACGGGCGGAAAAGCACTACAGCCAAGCGCCTGACAGGGAATCAAAATTTTCATAGCCAATAAAGAGGAAGTATGATATCATGAAAAATAAAAAATAT
>CAUVDV010000109.1:0-7561 GCA_963550755.1 uncultured Lachnospiraceae bacterium | reverse complement strand
TGATAAGAGAACCTTGAAAATGAGGATATGTGGATAAATCTGCGGAAACTCAAGATGATTTATACTTGAAAAATGCCGCCTTTCCGATTATAATGAAAAATAGTATTTGACTTTGCGGAGGAATCGTTAATGAAGCAAGAAAACATCAGAAACTTTTCGATTATTGCCCATATTGACCACGGCAAATCGACTTTAGCTGACCGGATCATTCAAAAAACCGGACTGTTGACCGACCGGGAAATGAAGGATCAAATCTTAGATACCATGGATTTGGAGCGGGAAAGAGGCATCACCATCAAGTCGCAGGCGGTGCGGCTGGTATATAAAGCCAAAAATGGGCAGGAATATATTTTAAACCTGATTGACACTCCCGGCCATGTTGATTTTAACTATGAGGTTTCCCGCTCGCTGGCTGCCTGCGAGGGCGCGGTGCTGGTGGTGGACGCGGCGCAGGGGATTGAGGCGCAGACGCTGTCCAATGTTTATTTGGCCCTGGAACATAATTTAGAGATTGTGCCGGTTATCAACAAGATTGACTTGCCCAGCGCCGCTCCGGAGCAGGTGATTCAGGAGATAGAGGACGTGATTGGTATTGAAGCGGCGGACGCGCCGCGGATCAGCGCCAAAGAGGGCTTAAATATTGAAGATGTTTTAGAGCAGATTGTGGCCAAGGTGCCGGCTCCGTCCGGCAGCAGCCAGGAACCGCTGCAGGCCTTGATTTTTGATTCGCTGTATGACAGCTACCGCGGTGTTATTGTTTTTTGCCGGGTCTTTAACGGCAGCGTGCGGCGGGGCGACACGATTCGCTTTTTGGCGACTGGTAAGGAGTTTGAAGTGGTTGAGGTTGGTTTTTTCGCGCCGGGACAGTTTATCAGCGCTGAGGAACTAACCGCCGGCAGCGTCGGCTATCTGACGGCCAGTATTAAAAACCTGAAAGATACCAAGGTCGGCGATACCTTTACCAACGCTCAAAATCCTTGCCGCCAGGCTTTGCCCGGCTATAAGGAAGTACTGCCCATGGTTTACTGCGGCATTTACCCGGCAGACGGAGCCAAATACCCGGATCTGAGGGACGCGCTGGATAAATTGCAGCTAAACGATGCTTCCCTGATTTTTGAGCCGGAAACATCAGTGGCGCTTGGTTTTGGCTTCCGCTGCGGCTTTTTGGGGCTGCTCCACCTTGAGATCATTCAGGAGCGGCTGGAACGGGAGTTTAATCTGGATTTGGTCACGACTGCGCCGTCGGTTATTTATCATATTTATAAGACTAACGGCGAAATGATTTATTTGTCGAACCCGACCGAACTGCCTGATCCGTCGACCATTGCCCGGATGGAAGAACCGATCGTCAAGGCCGAGATTTTATCGCCCAAGGAATATGTCGGCAGCATTATGGAGCTGTGCCAGGAGCGGCGGGGGGTGTATCAGCATATGGAATACATCGAGGAAAACCGGGCGATGCTGACTTATGAGCTGCCCTTAAATGAGATTATTTATGATTTCTTTGACGCCCTCAAATCCCGGACCCGCGGCTATGCATCGCTCGATTATGAGTTATCCGGCTATCAGCCGTCGGATTTGGTGAAATTGGATATCATGATTAACCGCGAGGTGGTCGATGCGCTTAGTTTTATCGTCCACAGTGAAAAAGCCTATGAGCGGGGACGGAAGATTGCCGAGAAGCTAAAGGACGAAATCCCCCGGCACTTATTTGAAATCCCGATCCAGGCGGCGATCGGCAATAAGGTGATTGCCCGGGAAACGGTCAAAGCGCTGCGCAAGGACGTACTGGCCAAGTGCTACGGCGGCGACATCAGCCGCAAGCGCAAGCTCCTGGAAAAGCAAAAAGAGGGCAAGAAGCGGATGCGTCAGGTCGGCAGCGTGGAGATTCCGCAGCAGGCGTTTATGAGCGTCTTAAAGTTAGACGAAAAATAGCGCCATAGGTTTGGCGGATCGGTTTTTCCGCGGGAAAGCCGCCAACAGGCCGCAGCGGTGGAATCACTTATGCGGTAAGCGAGTGATAGGCCGATGATGCGCCGATTAATGCGCTGCGGCTGCCTTGTTTCGGCGCTGATTTTTAGCGGATAACAGGCGTAAGGGTTAGGCGGCCGGAGATGGCGGTAAGTAGTTTTCAGGTTAAGGCAGGCGAAAAAGGAGAAAGCTGGGAATTCTAAAAATAGGATTTTCAGCTGTACCTTGTTAAATATATATCAAGAAAAGAGGAAAAAAATGGCGATTACCAAAGAATTATTAGCAAAATTGGAACAGGAATATACAGCGGCGGCAGGGAATGAAACGATTGCGCCGGCCGTGGCCAGAGTGGGGCTGGAAGAAGCCGCCTTTAATCAGGACAGCCGGCGGCGGCATACCTTTCAGTTTTCCGATAAAACGAAGCAGGGGGAAGTGACCAACCAAAAGCAAAGCGGCCGTTGCTGGCTGTTTGCGGCGTTAAATACCGCCCGGATTGAAGCAATGAAAAAATATGATATCGAAAGCTTAGAGTTTTCCCAGACTTATTTGTTCTTTTGGGATAAATTAGAGCGCTCCAATTACTTTTTGGAGAGCATCATTGAAACCCGAAACGAAGAGCTGACGTCGCGGCTGGTGGCGCATCTATTGGCAACGCCGACCCAGGACGGCGGCCAGTGGGACATGGCAGCCGGGATTATTGATAAGTATGGGATCGTGCCCAAAGAAGCCATGCCCGATACCTTTCACTCCACGACCAGCGCGCCGTTTAATAAGGTGCTGAACAGCTATCTCCGCTATTTTGCCTCCGAAATCCGCGAGCAGGCGGCGGCCGGTCAGGACGAGGCGGCGCTGACCGCTTTAAAGGAAAAACAATTGGCGACGATTTACAATCTTTTGGTTAAGGCCTTTGGTCAGCCGCCCAAGCAGGTCAGCTATGAATATGAAGATAAAAACAAGAACTTTTGCCGGCTGCCGCAGATGACGCCGCAGGAGTTTTTTAAGGAAATGGTGGGCTGGAATTTGGGCGAGAAGGTTAGCCTAATCAACGCGCCAACCGCCGATAAGCCCTATGGTCGGGCGTATACCGTTAAATACTTGGGCTCGATTAAGGGCGTGCGGCCGATTTGCTATGTCAATATCCCGATTGCGGCGCTAAAGCAGGCGGCGATTGCCTCGATTCAGGCCGGCGAGCCGGTTTGGTTTGGCTGCGACATGGGCAAAAATGTTGATAAAGAAAGCGGTATTATGGATCATGAGCTGTATTTGTTTGAAAAGCTGATTGGCACAAAGCTCCCCTGGAGCAAGGAAAAGCGTCTGGACTACGGCGAAAGCTGCCTGTCGCACGCCATGGTTTTAACCGGCGTTGACTTAGATGATAACGGTCAGCCGATTAACTGGCGGGTGGAAAACTCCTGGGGGAAGGATCGAGGCAAGAACGGTCAGTTCTCAATGAGCGATCAGTGGTTTGACCAGTTTGTTTATCAGATTATGACCGATAAAAAATATGTCGAGGCTAAGTGGCTGGAAGCGCTAAAGCAGCCGATAATAGAATTGGAGCCATGGGATCCAATCGGTGCACTGGCGCTGACGGTTTGCGGTAAGTAAGGCAGACAATAGCCGGAAATAGAAAAAGATAACAAAAGAGGGATTTCTTGGCTGTGTGGATAAATGGCGGCGAGCAGGAGAAATCCCTTTTTTAAAAATTGGCGAACGCCGGATGAGAGCAGCTGCGGCTAAAACAAGAAGCAAAGCATTTAAACCGGTAAAGGCGAAGGCACAAAAACAAAATGACTCCAACAGGAAAGGACAGAAGAATCAATCGAAGGAGGAAAAAAAAGGATTATGTTATTCGGAACGAACAAGGATCAGGGCTTAAGTGAAGCAATCAAAGCGGGGCTGCGCGGAAATTTTGGCGGAGAGGCACAAATCAGCGGAGAAAAGCAAAGGGAGATATACCGTTTGTTTCGGGCAAACTGGGAGCTGCAAAAGAAAAACAACGACCTGCTGATGGAAATGGTGAAACGAATTTCAGGATTAAGTGATTTGGAGATTAATATTACTTATATTTCCGGTCAATTAGCGGAAGTTGCTTCTAAGCTGGCGGATTCGAATCTGGCCAATATGTCGGTGGTGGAGGAAACCTCGGCCGGGGTTACGGAAATTGGCGAGGCGGTTGAAAAAAGCGTGGGGATTATCGGAGAAGTTACCGGCCGTTCCGAGCAGCTGCTGGAAATCAGCCGGGAAAATAAAATCATTGTTGATAAAATCATGAATAACCGGCATATTGTTTCTAAGAATTCCAAGGGAATGAAGAAAAAGATTGAGGTGCTCAAGCAGACCGCTGACAGCGTTGATCAGATTGCCGGTGGGGTGCAGGCGATTGCCGAGCAGACGAATCTTTTGGCGCTGAACGCCAGTATTGAAGCGGCCAGAGCAGGCGAGCAGGGGCGGGGCTTTGCAGTGGTGGCCGAAGAAATTCGCAAATTAGCGGAAGGCACCAAGGAAAAGCTGAAAGAAATGCAGGAGTTTACTTCCACCATTCGCTCGGCCAGTGAAGAGGGAATTGCCAGTGTCGAGCAGACGATTGATTCGATTCACGATATGGAAAAGGATATTGAAAGTGTTCGCCAAACCGTGGAAAGCAATGTGGAGCATGCCCAGTTTACCTTAAATAATATCCGGCAGCTGTCGGATCTGATTACCAACCTGAATCAGGCGACGCAGGAAATCATGACGGCCATCAATACCGTGGCGGAAGAAACCGAGTCTATCAGCGGGCAGTCGGCGCTGCTGTCAGAAAAAGCTCAGGAAGCCAAAAGCTATGCGGAAAAAATTTCCGAGATTGACGATGCGATTTCCAGCACTTCGCATGCGCTATTGGATGTTCAGAATCAGGGGATTGTGCCGCTGTCCAATCAAAGCGTGATTCAAATTGTGCGCGGGGCGATTGCTTCTCATCACGCCTGGATTAAGGCTTTGACTGAAATGGTGCGCAGCGGGCAAGCCAAGCCGATTCAGGACAATGGCAATAAATGTGCGTTTGGCCATTATTACCGGGCGCTGACGGTCAAGGTGCCAGAGATTAAACAGGTCTGGGAGAGCATTGACGATATTCATTTAAAGCTTCATGCCAAGGCGCATGTGATTCAGGACGCTTTGAACGGGAATGACAGCAGTCAGGCTGATGCGGAATTGGCTAAGGCCGAGGAATTGTCGCGTCAGATTATTGGCATTTTAGAAAATGTCCTGCACAAGGTTGAGGATATGGAGCGCCGGGGCAGCAAGGTTTTTCCGGTGAATGGACTGTAAGGGAATTGACAAAAGAGCAGAAAAATGATATCCTAAAGAAAGAAAAAACAGAAAAATATTGATCATGGGAAAAAGATAGCAGATTCCGAAGCAGCGGTGGTTTGGCCGGCCGGTAAAACGGAATAGGCGAGAAGGGAGGTTTACGCATGTGGAAAAAAATTTTGATATTGTTGATTGTTGCTTTTTTATCGCTTAATCTGGGAATGGGCTTAAAGAGCTATGCCGGACAAGGCGAGGCGAAAAGAAGTTCGCTTGCAGCCGGGCAGCTGGAGAATAAGGTCAAAGCGGCTTTAACCCAAGTCGGCGCCGGCGGATATGGGCATGAAAATATTGTGCAGGCGGACGAGATGAAAGCCTTGATTGAGGATATTTCAATTCAGGCCTGCCAGCAGGCGATTGCGCAGTTTGATGACGGCGAAAAGACGGTGGTCAAGGACAGAGCGGACGAGTTTTTGTTCGCGCTGTTAAAGGGAGAAATCATAGATATCGGCGGTTTGCCTGAAATTGAGGGCTGGAATTAGGCGATCAACGCAGAAAATAAAAAAGGGGCTGCTGCAAAACGATAGTAAAAATCGTTTTAGCAACAGCCCTTTTTATTTTCCGTACTTTTGGACTTGCAAGTCGGAAACTTTTTGCCTGTCCGCTTTCACTTGATTTTTTAGTCTTTTTTTAGTGAAAGGGCACTTTTTTATTGTCCTTGACCAGAAGCCTTAAACTCCGTCCACACCTGATTATACAGATTGAGCGCGTCGCCCAGGTCAATGAAGCTTTCCGATTCTCCCCGCTCCATTTGGGCAAAGGGCAAAGTGCCGAGCAGCTTTTGCTTTTCCGGCGAAAGCTGCTGATAAGCCGCTTGGTTTGGGGTATTGTAAAAAATCGTTTCCATATTTTTAACCGCTACGTCTGCCCGCAGCAGATAATTGATAAATTGATAAGCCTCGTCCGGATGTTCGGAGGTTTTGGGAATGACCATCGCATCAAAAACCAAATTGGTGCCCTCTTTGGGAATAACATACTTAAAGTCCGGCGATTCATTGATAACCGCGTAAGCTTCCCCCGACCAAATCAGAGCCAAATCACCTTCCCCTTGCAGCATCATATCTTTAACATTATCCTCGGCATAAGCCACTACCAGCGGCCGCTGCTCGACCAAAAGCTGCCCGGCCGCCGACAGTTCGGCGGGATTGGTGGTATTCATCGAATAGCCCAGGATTTTCAGGGCGACCATCAGCGAGGTGCGCTGCACATTCATCATGATGATTTTATCCTGATAGGCTTTGTTCCAGAGAATACGCCAGCTGTCGACCGGTTCTTTTACCTTGGCGGTATTATAAATAATGCCGGTGGAACTCCAAAAATAAGGCGCTGAATAATGATTACCCGGATCATAGCGGAGCTTGCTGAACTCCGGATAAAGGTTAGCCAGATTCGGCAATTTTTCATGATCCAGCGGCAGGATCAAATCATTTTTAATCATCCGTTCAATCATATAATCGCTGGGGATAACCACATCATAGGAATTGGCACTGGTGGAAAACTTGGCCCACATATCCTCGTTGCTGGCAAAAGTATCGTAAATTACCCGAATGCCGGTTTCCGCTTCAAAATCGTCCAGCAGCTCCTCATTCAGATAATCGCCCCAGTTAAAGACGGTAATAGTTTTTTGCTCGGTTTCGCCACAGCCGGTAGAAAACAGTAAGACTACCGTGATAAGAAAAGTGCTTAATTTCTTAAAATACGACATAAAGCCTCCTTTGATATGCCGTGATTGTTTTAAGGTCTGTTGATCGGTAAGCACAAAGCGCTGGATATTCGCAAAGCCCATCATATGGCCGCAGCGATCCGGTTACTGCGCAGCCTTAAATTCGGTCCAAATTTGATTGTACTGGTTAATAAAGTCTTGCGGATCCTTAAAAATTTCTGAGCTTTTTTCCAGCTCGGCAAAGGGAAAACGTCCCAGGATCGCTTTGCTGTCATCGTCTAAAAGCTCAAAGGTGGCCATATTCGGCGTGCCGTAAAAGATATAATCGGTGTTTTTCTTGCCGGTTTCGCCGCGCAGCAGAAAATCAATGAATTGATAGGCTTCTTCCTTATGCGGCGCGTTCTTGGCAATGACAATATTGTCAAACCAATAATTGGTGCCTTCCTTGGGAATGGCGTAAGCAAAATCATCCGACTCCTGCATGACAGCATAGGCTTCCCCCGACCAGCAAACTGCCAGGGCTGCTTCTTTTTGCAGCATCATATCTTTGACATTATCGCCGACATAGGCCAAAACCAG
>CAUVDV010000108.1:0-7624 GCA_963550755.1 uncultured Lachnospiraceae bacterium | reverse complement strand
CTGACAACACTGTTTCCGACCTTTTTGCTGACCGAAATGCCGATCCGATTTTCCGCCGTTTGATTTTTTAGGAAATATCCAATCAAATGCTTATTAATACAAGAACAACTCTGATTATAAACCTTCTTAAACTCCTGATTTTTTTTAAGTGAATAAACCGATCCCACGGTAACCTTTAAGACCCTCCTGCTTAAAAAAGACCACGAATGTGGTCCTTATGCCGTAAGTTTCTTTCTTCCTTTTGCGCGTCTGCGGCTTAAAACATTTCTGCCGTTTTTGGTTCTCATTCTTTTTCTGAACCCATGCTCGACCTGTCTTTGACGCTTTTTCGGCTGATAAGTCATTTTCATAGCGGCGCACCTCCTCTTTTTCTATTTTTGCTTATTCTCCGATTGCTCTTCCAATAAGGCTTTAAGAAGTTGTTCTCATATTGCAATGCTCCGAAAATCGGATTTCATCGAAAGCTTTGAAAAAAAGCACTGTTTTTATTATAATAAGACAGAGCCGCTTCGTCAAGTTCTTTTTTCTATTATCGCTAATTTTTCAACTTTTTTTCAACTTAAAAAAGTAATTTGTAAAAAAAAAGACACACCGCTTCCGCATGTCTTTATAACATATCTTAATAAGTCCTGCTTTTATTTATAAAAAGTACTTAACAATCGCATAAATAACAACCCCTACTGCAAATCCCAAGAAAAAAATTAATTTTTTTCCAGTTTTCATAATCCATACTCCTTTTTTGTTATTTTAAATAAATGGATTTTTTGAATAAATTGTTACTTTTTTCTTTTAAATGCTTTATATTAATTTATATTAACATTTTTTTGGTTTTTGTCAATCTTTTTATTTAAAATAGTTTATTTTTTATTTATTTTTTATCTGCCGGCGATATAGTAAAAACGGCAGCCGACCAAAAAACCGCATTTTCAGAGCATAGTATATTGACAAGCCATTTTTAAATTGTTACAATTGAACCATGCTGGAAGTCTATGCAGAATCTTTTACCCCATAACAGCTTTTCTTTTAAAAAGTAAAATGCTTTGTCAAAGCCACAAACTTAATGTACTTATTCCACTACACTCATGCACGGGAGGATTCCAATGAAACTAAAAAGCAAAATGTTATTTTTAATCGGCGTTCCGATGCTGTTGGTTATAATTATTCTGACCATCGTTTCTTACAGTTATTCCCGATCTCTGCTGGTCAGCGAAAGCCGGGAAACGATGCTGGCTTTCGCTCAAAAATACGCTTCCGATATTGAAACCATCATTTCTGAAAAAAAGACTTATGTTGAACTCTCGGCCAATAATATTTCCAAGGAGCAAAAAAGAGGACAGGTGCTTTTAAGTGATCTAACCTATTTAACCAACCATGTGGACGGCGCTTTAACTTTTTACGCCGGTTTTGCCGATAAAACCTTTTTGGACGGCTCCGGCTGGGTACCGGAAGCCGGCTTTGACCCGACCAGCCGCAGTTGGTACCAAGGCGCCATCGGCCAAAATACCGCCTATGTTTCCGATCCTTACATCAACGCCATTGATAACAGCATTGTAGTTGCCATTAGCTATAACTTAAACTACAACGGCCAATCGGTCGGCGTTTTGGGCGGCGATATTTCGATGAAAGATTTTGAAGCTTTAGTCAAGGCAATTCAATTTAAAAAAACCGGCAAAGCATATTTAATGAATAAAACCGGCGCTTTTATCATTCACGATCAGTATTCCCTAAACGATAACATGGCGACCGTCAAAAACGGCGAGCTGGCGGCGGTTGCCGGCAAGCTTTCCACTAAAGATCCGGCATTTTTATCCCATCAGGACAGCGGCGTTGACCGTTTTTACGCTATTTGCCCGATCAAAAACACCAACTGGGCCATTGTTTTGGAAGCGCCGGTCCGGGAAGTCATTCAGGTATCTTATGAATTAGCTCTTTTTATGGCAATAATTGGAATTTTTTCTATTTTACTGCTGCTGCTTATTATTTATTTGATTGCCAATTCCATTTCCCGGCCGATTATCCGGTTAAGCGAATGCATTCAAGGCATGACCCAATATGATTTTACCCTGTCGGATACTTCGCCGTCCGTCATTTATTCGAAAAATAAAGATGAAATCGGCGTCATCTCCAGAGCCCTGATTACCGTTAAAAAAACGATTCAGGAAATCATGCTGCAAATTACCGATATTGCCAGCCAGGTTTCGGCCTCGTCCGAGGAACTGACCGCTTCCAGCGAACATTCCGCCGATACCTCCCGGAATTTGGCCCGAACCGTTGAGGAAATTTCCAACGGCGCCGTCATGCAGGCCGAAGACATGCAAAAGAGCGCGGAGGCGATGCAAACCATGGACGGAGCATTAAGCGCCAATGAAACAATTATTCAAACCTTAAATACTACTATTAATGAGGTATCTTCGGCCAAAGAAACAGGAATCTTGACGGTCGGCCAGCTGATTGCCGCCACGCAAAAAGTGAAAGACGCATCGGAAAAGATTCATGAAGTAATTTTAAATACTAATGACCGGGCTTTGCAGATTTCCTCAGCCAGCAATATGATTCAGTCTATTTCCGACCAAACTAATTTATTGGCTTTAAACGCCGCTATTGAAGCCGCCCGGGCCGGGGAGGCCGGCAAAGGCTTTGCCGTTGTGGCGGAGGAAATTCGAAAATTAGCCGAGCAATCCAATCTTTTCACCAAGGAAATTCAGGAGATCGTTCAGGGCTTAACCTCCAAAGTAACGGAAACCGTGGATATTATGAATATTGTCGGCGATACGGTCACCGAGCAAAACGATAAGGTCAATGAAACCCGGCAGTTATTCCATTTAATTTCAGCGGAAGTGGATAAAAATATGCAGGAAGTTGGCAACTTAAATCATTCGGTCAAAGAACTGGAGATGACCAAGCAATCGTTGATCGGCATCATTGAAAATCTGTCGGCTTTGTCCGAGGAAAATGCCGCCGCCGCTCAGGAATCCTCCGATTCCCTGAACTCGCAGCTGAACTCAGCCCAAGAGGTAGCCAGTGCTAGCGCCAGCTTAGCGGCTCTGGCTCAGGATATGATTGAAATGATTAATAAGTTTAAAATTTAAAATAACTCCAATATGATTTTCAACTAACTTTTAAAAAGTCTTTATATGCCGGTATAGCCTGTTGTTTCATGGCTTTCCGGCATTTTAAATGGCTATCTGCCTTGCAATTTGTGTATAATTCTGCTATAATTATGTACAAAGAAAGGAGACGGATACTATGCCACAGATCAGACCGATTACGGATTTAAGAAATACTACCGAAATTTCAGAACTTTGTCACGCAAAGCGTGAGCCCCTTTTTATCACCAAAAATGGCTATGGAGATTTGGTGATTATGAGTATTGAAGCATATGAGGAAATGCTTGAAACGGCACAGATAGATATTGCGATAAACGAAGCGGAAAAGGAGTTTGCCTCAGGCGGTGAACTACTTGATGCAAGGGATGCGCTTTCGTCTTTAAGGAGAAAGCATTTTGAATAAATATATTGTAAAGCTCTATGCTCGTGCCTATTGGGATTTAGACGAAATCTATACCTATATCGCAGGTAGTTTATTAGAACCTGCCACAGCTTCTAAAATAATTGACGAACTGGAAAATACAATTTTCAGCCTGGAAACTTTTCCCGAACGTGGAGCGATTCGGCGTGTAGGTGCCTATGCAAATCAAGGGTATAGACAGCTGTTTTATAAAAATTATACCATCATCTATCACGTACTGAAGGAAAAGAAAGAGGTGCATATCGTTACGGTGAGATATACACCAAGTAATTTCTAACAACTGAGTATTTTTCTTTGTCAAAGCCGTCCTCTAAAAGCCTTGTATTTTATCTGATAAGGTACTCCTGCATTTCGCATTCATTATAAGATAATAAGATATTTTTTTTCTATTCCAATAATTTCACTACCCATTTTTTAAAAAAAGGTGTATAATCGGAAAGATATCATTTATTTTTAAAAAAGGAGTAGTCATCATGGACAAAACAACTATTACTATCATTATTGCGGTCGCCGCCATCTGGATTGTATTAACCATTTTCTTTGTTTGGCTGAATAAGAAAAGAAAAGGCAGTCAATCCTCTTTCCTGGAAAAAAACAAAGACAAAGCCATTTTGCATTTGTACTGCAAAAATATTACCATTGATGGCCGTGATCTTACGATTTTTGAGCCGGTTACCGGCGAGTACGCTCAAAAAATCGTCGCCCTGCCGGCCGGCAGTCATACCATAGAGGGCGTGTTTGAAACGACGGAAATCACCATGACCGGCAAAAACCGAAACCTCGTATCGGAAAAGCTTTCCTTTGACCTGGATTTAGAAGCCGGCCATCAATATACCGCCGGGATGTATTCCTATCCGCCGGAAGAAGGCAAATCTAACTATGAGGGCAATGCCGGCAAAGACATTTTCACCATGCCGCTGACCGCTTATGAAGGCAGCAGTAAAGTCGCCGCCTATATTATCTGCTATCAGGAAGATTAAACTTAGGATCTTTCTAATTTCACTATTTTATTGCTGTACGGATCAAAATCAGAATTATGACTGACGGCGATGATTGTCATGTGATATTTTCGCTGATAAGCCGTCAGTCTTTGCAGCAGGATATTTCGGGTGATTTCATCCAGCGCGCTGGTCGCTTCGTCTAAAATTAGCAGCTGGGGCCGGCGCAGCAGGATTCGGGCCAGTCCCAATCGCTGTCTTTCGCCGCCGCTGATATTTTTGCCGTTTTCCTGAAGAAAAAAATCCATTCCTTTTTCCCGACAAAACTCATCAAGCACACAGGTTTTTATCACCTCGTCCAGCTCCTCGGCTGAATAATCATCCCCCAGCAGCAGGTTTTGCCGAATATCGCCCTCAATTAAAACTGTTTCCTGCTGCGCCTGCAAAACATGCCGGTAGTATTTCTTTTTTTCATACTCAGCCACCGGAATGCCATTATACTTTATTTCGCCATCCAATCCTTTTTCATCCAGAAAACGGGACAGCAAATTAAAAAGCGTTGATTTGCCGCTCCCGCTTTCCCCTTTAATCAGCACCGTATCTCCTTTTTCAATCGTAAAATCCGCCGGCAGGAAAACTTCTCCGCCGTCATATTGATACGACCTGAGCGTAACCGTCATGTCGGAAAAAGCGGCCGGCTGCCGATTTCCCGTTTCCGTCTGAGTAGTATAAATATCTTTAATCCGGTCATAAAGACCCTGCGCGTTTTGCCGATCGACGACCAAAGCCGCCAATAAAATAATGGGCCCGTTTAATTTCTGCGCCAGCAAAAGGAGCGCCACCGCTTCACCGGACGTGATTTCTCCCATTTTGGCAAACAACAGGCTCAAAGCAAAAACCAACAGCGGCAGGGTATTTATCATAAAAACCAACATCGCATCGCTCAGCGCCATAAAACGGCTTAATCCGGCAATCACTTCCCGGTCGCCTCGCCGGTGCAGCGCTTTTAACCGCTGACAAAAATAACGGCCGTTATGCAGCTGGCAAATCAGCGGAAAATTTTCCAGGCAATATTGCAGATAGGAATAAAGCTTTCCGTATAATTCCTGCTGCTTGGCGGTAAAGAGCGATTCCTTTTCGCCAAAATAGCGGGACAGGGCAAAGACAAGCAAAATCACCGCTAATGTCAGCAAAGTAAGCGGCCAGTGATAACGAGCCATTAAAACCAAATAAATCACCAAAATAACAGCCTGCAAAACCATATTCACCGCCCCCTTGGACAGCCAGTTGGAAATAACGGCGGTATCATTGTGAATGGCCGACACCTTTTCGCCCAAGCTTTGGTGTTTATCTCCGGTATAATTTTGCAAAAAAGCGGCAAAGGTATATTTTTTTAATTCCATTTCACCATAGTAGGCCAATGCTCGAAAAAAATATTGATCCAGTAAAATCACTCCGATAGAAAGGATTAAAATACCTAAAAATTCCGGTATTAACCGCCAAAACCGCGCCATATCCATTTGCCCGGCCGTGTCAATCAGTTTTTGCAGCCGGTCAATCAAGAGTAGATTAATCAGCGTATCGCCCATAAATCCAAAAATAAAAAAAATTCTTTCTTTTTTAAACTTACGATAAACCGGTTTTAATTGATTCATTTTACCTCTCCTATTGAAATAAGTTTATTCAACTTTAGTCTTTTTTGGCTCTATTCCGCCCAAAGCGCGGCCTGCCCTGTCGAAAGCTCCGCTTTCTGCGCGGGCGCGCAACCTGCCAAGCTGAATGCCTGATAAAAAAGCAAAATCTTTTCGCAAATATGAAAGGCATTCTGCGAGCAAAAAATGTCGAAAGCTCCGCTTTCTGCGCGGGCGTGCAACCTGCATGGACTCTAAAAGGCACAGCCTTTTCGGAAGCAGCAAGCCTAAAAAAGACTGTTCTGACGAACTTGGGAAAGTTGAATAAGTTTATTACTGTATTTTTCAAAATCCTGTTTATGACTGACGGCTAAAATCGTGATAAAATGCCGGCGCGCGAATTGAATGATATTTTTGACCACTGTTTCGGCCGTATCGGCATCGAGCGCGCTGGTCGCTTCGTCTAAAATCAACAGCTCCGGCCGGCGCAGCAGGATTCGGGCCAGTCCCAGTCGCTGCCGCTGGCCGCCGCTGAGATTGCCGCCGGTATCTTCCACTTGATAGTCCAGTCCATACTGCCGGATAAAGCTTTCCAAGCCGCAAACCTGAAGAATTTCCATAATTTCCTCATCGCTTGCCGTCTGTTCCATTAACAAATTTTCTTTAATCGTTCCCGGAAAAAGCAGGGTATCTTGATTAACCAGCAAAACATGACGATGATATTCCGCCGCCGGCAGGGTTTGAATATCATGGCCATTATAGCGGATTTGACCGCTTTCCTTGCCTATCTTTTTTAAACCGGCGATCATTTTAACCAGCGTTGATTTGCCGCCGCCGCTGATTCCTTTGATCGTGCAAATATCGCCTTTTTCTATGCTGATATCGGTATCGGCCAGCAAAACCCGTCCGCTCTTTTCCGGCCGATAGCTTTTGATTTTCACCTGAATTTCCTTAAAAGGACTTAATATTGCCTCCTTCGCTTGCGGCGCGGCTGCTTCTGCAATCACCCCGCCAATCCGTTTTTCAATCTCCAGGGCCGCGCTTCGCTGCGGCAAAAGGTCCGCCAACGCCTGCACCGAATCAGCAATTCGCATGGTTAAATCCATCATAATAATGGCTTTACCAATCGTCGACCCGCCGAGCGCGGTTAAAATCACCCCAAGAAACAGCATGAGAAAGGGAATTACTTCCTGCGAAATCGTTCGACACATGAATTAAAATATAAAGCCCTCGCCTGTGGAAAAAGCAAAGACAAATTTAATAAGAAGAAACTTTTTTTAATATTTCTCTTATCCACAAAAAAAGCCGATCATATATTCGTTTTTTGTGGATAAGCTGTGTATAACTGAACTGCTTGAAAAAGCCGAAAACACTTTGAAATTATGCTTTATTGCCCCGTCATTAAACTTAGATATCCACAATTTTGTTTTTAAAGTCCGCTCCTGTTATCGTCATAATCCTCAGGCTTATCCACAAAAAAAAGGATTGAAAAGGCCGTTTAGATAGAGTATGATATGACTTAATCAA
>CAUVDV010000107.1:0-7669 GCA_963550755.1 uncultured Lachnospiraceae bacterium | reverse complement strand
AGCCATATCGACCGGATTATTACCGGAGCAGCGGTACCGGCGGAAAAAGAACTGATACTGACAGCCGGAGCCGAACTCCGGGCGGAATATTTCTTACAGCGGCGGGAGATGGGCGTGATCAATATCGGCGGCGCCGGCAGTATTACCATTGACGGCAAGGTCTATGCAGTCGGCGCCAGGGAAGGCATGTATATCGGCATGGGGGCTAAGGACATTCGCTTTGCCAGCCGGGATAAAAACGCGCCGGCTAAGTTTTATTTCAACAGTGCGCCGGCTCATCATTCGTATCCGACTGTTTTGATTAAGCGCGAGGGCACACCGGCCGATGACGTAGTGATCATTAAGGAAGAAAATAAGGTGCGGCTGGGGAGCCTGGAAAGTTCCAACCAACGCACGATCTGCAAATATATTTTGCCTGGGCAGGTGGAAAGCTGCCAGCTGGAAATGGGCATGACCAGCCTGGAGCCGGGGAGCGTATGGAATACTATGCCCTGCCATACGCATGACCGGCGGATGGAGGTTTATTTGTATTTTGACTTGCCGGAAGACGCTTTTGTCATGCATTATATGGGCGAGCCCCAGGAAACCCGCCATTTGGTGGTGCGCAATGAACAGGCGGTGATTTCGCCCAGCTGGTCGATTCACTCCGGGAGCGGCAGCCGGAACTATACCTTTATCTGGGGAATGGTCGGCGAAAATCAAGATTTTGACGATATGGATCATGTGGCAATGCGGGATTTGAGATAGGGGAAGAAAATGGCGGAAATCAGTATAAAAGTATTGGATCAAAGCGGCAAGACGCTGGCGGTCAGCCGGGGAGAAAATGAGGTCAATCTGGTATATTCTGCGGCGTATCAGGAGGGCGACCGGATTGTTGTAGACACATTTGACAAAAATGACCATTATTGGATTCAGGTTGACGATGCATTAGGTCAGGCGCTGATGTTTTTAAAGGAAGGGACGTTTGTTTATCCCGTTCCCTTTGGCAGCAAGCGGATTAACCTTTCGCCCAAGGCTTTTTCCGGCAGCAAGCACCTGCTGCATGTCAAGAAGGCAAAGGCGTTTGAGTATTTGGCCTATCGGAATTTATCGCAAAATGTCAATGACCATCATGAAAACGGCAATGCCTTTCCCCATGCTTCGGCTAATGTGGAAACCAGGGGCGAGTCGGTTTTTGCGGCGATGAATGCGATTGACGGCGTAACGGCGGCGGCCAGCCACGGCGAATGGCCGTATCAGTCGTGGGGCATTAACCAAAGGCCGGACGCGGAGCTGACGCTTGATTTTGGCCGGCTGATTGCGGCTGACCGGATTGTCTTTTACCTGCGGGCGGATTTTCCGCATGATAATTGGTGGCAAAAGGTAACGATTGAATTTTCTGACGGCAGTCAGCAGGACTTTACCTTAAAGAGAACCGGCGAAGCGCAGGAGTTTAGCTTTGAAGCCAAACCGATTTTGTGGCTGAAAATGAAAAATATGATTAAGTCCGGCGAACCGTCGCCGTTTCCGGCGCTGACACAAATCGAGGTCTACGGCAAGGAAGCCGACTAAAGGTTATCCAGTGCTTTATAGTTTTTAAAAGCCGCTTTTTCCGCGGCTTTTAAAAAATCGGTTTTGGCTGAAGGAGGAGTTTTGGTGAAATCAGAAAATAAAATGACAAGTTTTTTTGTCATTGTCTTTTTCCATTATGCGGCCGCTAACTTTGCCCATCCGATTACGCCGACATTGATTGTCGATTTAAATCTGCCCAGCTATACCTTTGGCACGGCCTTTGCGGCAATGGCGCTGACCGGCTTTTTGTTTTCGCCCTTTTGGGGGAAAATGAGAGAGTTTTTTTCGGCCAGAGCGCTGCTTTTAACCGGTTCGATTGGTTATGGGCTTGGTCAGCTTTTCTTTGGGCTGGCGCGGACCGAGGGCGGCGTTATCTTTGCCCGTACTTTTTCCGGCTTTTTTGTCGGAGCGATCGGCGTCTCCATTTTGATCTATATTACGGAAATGTCCGGTGAGGAAGAAGCAGGCGTTAATTTAGCTAAATATGCCATTGTTCAGGCATTGGGCGGAGCGGTCGGCTTTCTTTTTGGGGGAACGATTGGTCTGTACTCGATCAAACTGACATTTTGGCTGCAGGCGATGAGCCTGGCTTTGTGCGGCATCCTTTTTTTCCTGCTGCTGAAAACCAACACAGTGGGCGGGCGGCAGGCGATTCCTTGGTCTGGTTTGATCAGAGAGATGAATCCGATTCGCTCTTTTTGGGATTGCCGGGGCTTTATGACGAAAAGCTTTGCTTTGCTCTTTCTGGTAATTGCTTTTGCCAATATCGGCATAACGGTCTTTGATCAAGCCTTTAATTTTTATTTAAAGGCGCAGCTGAATTTGACCTCGGTTTATAACGGCTTTTTTAAGGCGGCCATCGGCCTAATTACTTTACTGGTCAACAGTACAGTTTGTTTATGGATTATTCGCCGCGGCGAGATTAAAAAAGCGCTCAGCGCGGTGCTGGCCTGCTGTGCAGTCAGTATTTCACTGCTGTTTGGAATTGCCAGCGTACCGCTGTTTTTAGCGGTTTGCTTTGTGTATTATTCCTTTCATTCCCTGATTGTGCCGCTGCTGCAGGATAATGCCGCGCATGAGGCCAATTATCAAAACCGTAATTTGGTGATGGGTCTGTACAATGCCGTTCGCTCCTTGGGTATGATTGGCGGAGCGCTGTTTTCTGGATTTTTTTATCAAATTCAGGCCATGCTGCCGTTTGCGCTGGCGGTGCTGTGCTTTGCGCTGGCAGCCGGCTTTATGATGTGGCATCAGATTTGCCGGCGGGAAGAAGGATAAGATTTTGGCCGGTAAAAGTTATTTTTTAACAGGAGGACGAGCATGGCAAAAACGCTTTCATCAAAGCTGAGTATCGGTCAAATGGCGAAATTAAATAATGTTTCGGTTCAGGCCTTGCGCTATTATGAAAAAATGGGGCTGCTTAGCCCCAAATGGGTTGACGCCGGCAGCAAGTACCGCTATTACGATATTGAGCAGTCCTGTATTTTGGATATTATTAAGTATTTGAAAAAATGTGATTTAAGTTTGGAGGAGATTCATTGCCTGTTATCGGCTAGGCAAATGGATGCCGGCCAGCTTTCCCGCCTGCTGGAGCAGAAGCAGAGTGAGATTGAGCAGCAAATCCGGGAGCTGGATTTTAAAAAAGCGGCCATCCGTAATATTTTAAGCAGCTTGGAGGCTTATCAGCTGATGCCGGAGCTGGGCACGATTGTGCTGGAATATTTTCCCAAGCGTTACGCCTTTGTCTACCGCGGGGGCTGCAATTATTATCAAAATACGCTTTTGTACGAGCAGGGGCTCTTGGAATTAAAGGCGGAAATGGCCAAGTATAATTTGCCGCATTTTTATTCGTTTAATCCGGCCGCTTTGATTCGGAAAGAGGTTTTAAGTCCCGGCAAGCTTTACTGTAACGAGCTTTTTGTCTATATTGATGAACTCTATGCTAAGGATAGAGTTCCCTTAATCGAAATCAGCGGCGGAACGTATTTTTGTATTTACTGCAATGAGGTTCTGTGTGAGGAAAAATACACCTATCGGCTGATTGAGCATATTCAGAACAACCATATGGAAATTGTCGGCGACTGCATTGAGGAGTCGATCAATGATTTGATGGCCATTCGGGAAAACCGGAAAAATCTGATTATGCGGGTTAAAATCCCGGTTCGTTTTCAGCGCTTTTCGTAAGTGCGAGTAGGTTAAAAACTTAACTTTTTGGTATTTTCCTGAAAGATGGGGAAAATCAAAGAAAATTCGGCTGCATCCGCGTGCTTTCCGCTGGTGCGGCTTTTTTTATTGTTAAGTTTTAATCTGACGGAAAAGGCGAGGAAAACGCCTTTTTCAGGGTTTCCTTAGGTTTGCTTGGAAATTTTAAAGTCAGCCTTGACTCTATACCGACTATATTTGTTATGATTAAATAGTACAAAGCAAAGGTCGGAAAATCAAAGCAAGTTTCTTGGCCAAAGGATTTTACGCCTTTTTGAGGTTGTATTATGTAGGTAACAAAGGATAATGTTTAACTTCGTTTGTTATAATTTTAACAAAAAATCAGGCTTATAGGAGGACAGGAATATGAAGGTTGTACAGGTTGGCTGCGGAAAAATGTCAGCGTATACTATGCGCTATGTTTTGGAGAGAAAAGGCCAGCTGGTTGGCGCTTATGATGTTCGCGCCGAACTGGTGGGCAAGGATGTTTCGGAAATTATCGGCGGTGCGCCGATTGGCGTTAAGGTAGAGCATATCGACCAATTAGACGAGTCCTTAAAGCGGGTGCAGCCGGATATTGCGGTCATTACCACACAAAGCCTGATTGCGTCGATTTATCCGCTGCTGGAAGTATTGGCTAAAAATCATGTCAATGCCGTTTCGATTTGTGAGGAGTTGTTTTACGCTTGGGATTCCAATCCGGGCGTATCGCAAAAAATTGATGCGCTGGCTAAACAGTATGGCGTGACGATTACCGGCAGCGGCTATCAGGATGTTTCCTGGGGCAGCATGGTAACGGCTTTGGCGGCAACAGCGGCTTCCATTGACACGATCCACGGGATCAGCAGCTATAATTTAGAGGATTATGGTTTGGAAACGGCCGCCATGCACGGCGCCGGTTTAAGTACGGCTGAGTTTGAGAAGAAAATTTTAGAGGTCAATAATGTTACGGCCGAGGAGCAAAACCGCTTGATTGCCGCCGGTAAGTTTTTGCCGGGCTATATGTGGCCGGTCAACGGCTGGGTGGCTTCGGCTTTGGGACTGCATGTGACGGAAATTTCCCAGCGGGCGGAGGCGACGACCTATGTAGCGGATTTATATTCCAATACCTTAAAGAAAACCATTCCGGCCGGAGAGCCGACCGGGCTGCGCACGATTGTAACCAGTAAAACGCAGGAGGGGATTACCATTATTACCGAGTGTATCGGCAGGGTCTTTTCGCCGGATGAAAAGGACGTCAATGAATGGCTGATTAAGGGCGAGCCGGACATGCGCTTTGTCATGGAAAATCCGGCGACCGTGGAAATGACCTGCGCCTGCGCCGTCAACCGCCTGCCGGATATTGTGGCTGCTGAGTCCGGATATGTGACCTCGGAAAAAATGCAGGATTTGAAGTTTAGAGCCAAGTTTTAAAAGCGGTGAAAAGTAAGTGCCAATTGCCTTTATGCTTTAAGCGGCCAGGGAAAAGGTTGTCATGGGTGTCAAAAGAGGATATCCGTTTGCAGCTAAGCTTTGCTGGATTTCCATATTTTTGTCACTGGTATCATAAATATATTTTAAGCAGAGGAGGATTTTAGTATGGACAAGGTAAAAATTGCGGTTGTTGGTGACGGGACAATGGGACATGGCATTACGGAGGTGTTTGCCAAAGCTGGATACCCAGTGACAATGATTGGTCTGAATGAAACCACAATAAAAAAGGGGCTGGAGAGAATGGAAACCAGCTTAAAGGATTTTGTGCAGCATGGTTTGCTGGCTGAGGCGGAGGTAAAAGCAACACTTGGCCGGGTATCGACCAGTGAGAGTTTGGAAGCGGCCAAAGACGCGGCGATTGTGATTGAGGCTGTGCCGGAAAATATGCCGTTAAAGAATGAAATTTTCGGGAAGCTGGAAAAGATTTGCTCGCCGGAAGCAGTTTTGGCAACGGCCAGCGGTCACTCGGTATCGGAAGTAATTGCCGAGGTCAAAAAACGCGACCGGGTAATCGCTACGCATTTCTGGTTCCCGCCCCAGCTCTTGCCGCTGGTTGAGGTCTGCGGTGCGCCGGAAACCACCAAAGCAACGCTGGACTGGACCTGTGAATTACTGCGCAGCATTGGCAAAAAGCCGGTAGTAATTGACAAGGAAATTGACGGCTTTATCGGCAACCGCATTCAGTTTGCTGCTTTGCGGGAAGCTTGGGCGCTTTATGCGGCCGGTGTGGCAACGGCTGACGCGATCGACTCTATCGTTAAGTACAGCATTGGCCGCCGTTATGCGGTAACTGGCCCAATTGAGTCGGCCGATGTAGCCGGACTGCCGGTTATGGTAAACTTTGCCGCTTATTTGCAGCCGTCCCTGTCCATTGACAAGGAACCGCCGGCTGAGTTATTTGAACTGATGAGGAAAGAAGGCGGTACGGTTTATGATCGTCCTCAGGCCGAAACGGAAAAGCTCTTGGCTGCCCGCAAAGAGGAGTTGTTCCGCTGGCTGGCCGCTGACCAGGAAGAAATGAAATAGCCAAGAGTTAAGGCGCGGTCAGGCGCCGCAATTTTCAGCAGTTTTATCATAAGAGGCGGAAGCGGGGTGTGTCCGCCTCTTATATAAAAAGAGAGGGTTCTTATGCCAAAAGAATATATTTTATATCTTATTTTTGCCGGAATCATCATAGTGAACGGGCTGTTTGCCTATCGTTTTTTAACGGATTACTGGAAGCACCGGGAGGAAGCCAAAAAAGAGCCGGGTAATCCTTTGCTTATTTGCGTCAGCTCTTTTATTATTTACTTTTTGTCAACCTTTGGCGTGTCCGATTATGCGATTTCAACGGCCTTTTATCGGGCTACCAAATGGGTGGACGATAAAAAGCTGCCCGGCACGCTGAATACGCAGTGCGTTTTGCCGGTAGCGGTCATGGCACTGGCCTATATCAAATCGATTGAGGTGGATATTTTAACTTTGGTTTTGTGTATTGTTTCTCAAACCTTGGGCTCATATATTTTGCCGCGGTTTGTGGTTAAGTTTCCGATTAAAACCATTCGCCGGGTGATTGGCTTTGGCCTTTTGGGAGCAACGGTTATCATTTTACTGGGTAAGTTTGGACTGTTCCCGATCGGCGGCGAGCTGACCGGTTTGACCGGCGTTAAGTTATGGGTGACGGTGGCTTTGTTTGCCGTCTTTGGTGCGATGAACACCATCGGCGTTGGTTCTTATCCGGTTACCATGCTGACTGTCTATGCCGTTGGCCTGAATCCAATTATTGCTTTTCCGATTATGATGGGGGCGTGTACGTTCTCCGTGCCGGTGGGCAGTATGGAGTTTGTTCGGCTGGGACAGTACGCCAGAAAAATTACGCTGATTTCTTCCTTTGTTGGTATTTTAGGGGTGTTATTGGCGGTTTTCGTGGTAAAATCAATGGATATCAGTATGCTGCAATGGCTGGTGGCCGCGATTTTGGTTTATAGCGGCGCGACAATGCTGTATAAAGAGTATGGTCCGCAAAAATCTTAATGGAGGCTGAATAGCCGCTTGCGGATTTGGGGAATTTAATAATAAGAATACGAGAAGCAGGGTCATACCCTGCTTTTTGTTGTTGGGGGAGAAAGAACTTCGGGTTGGTTTTGTTTCAATGCGGTACAGACGGATTGCTCGCCGGAGCAAACTTTACACAGGCTTTAAAGGCATCTAAATATATATGCAATAGAGCCAGTGTAAAGATTTTTTGTTTTTTAATCAATTTCTAATGAGATTCTACAACTAGCGGACGACTTATTTTCTCTTTTTTGCTAAGATAACTTGAGTTTCCGCAAAATGTAATTTCAAAAAGAATATACTGTTCCAAAGTGCCAATCTGCCTTTTTTTTGAGAGTTTAAGAATGGCAGTGCTGAAAATAGAGGCACTTGAATAAGCCCCGCCGGAACCGGACTTTGGGAAAACGAT
>CAUVDV010000106.1:0-7671 GCA_963550755.1 uncultured Lachnospiraceae bacterium | reverse complement strand
TCGGCAATAACGGCAAGGGTGATGTTGCTGCCGAAGGTACTTTCATGGTTATGAGTGCTTCCGACGGCCCGCACTACGGCGCTAACATTAAGTTGGATAAGGCTGACACCTATGCGGTTACCTTTACGTTCCACAGCCCGGAAGAAAACGGATATCTGCTGCACACCGATGCAGAAACCGGTCCGGGAGGTTCGTTTGACGAATACTTCAAGAATGGCAACCTGCAGGTTACTCACGAAGGCTGGGAATACACTCCGCAGGAATGGAAATAATCTGCGCTCTGCGAGATCGTCCTATCGCAGGCAGAGGTTAATTGGTTGAGGCAGCCCGGCGGTTCGCCGGCTGGTGAATCAGGGATAAGCCAGTGCCGCTTAGCGGCATTGGCTTATCGTGTTAAAAAAATACCATATGCGGCGTGTAATGCCCGGAAACGGAAAAAGGCTGATAAAGGCCACCCGGAGCTTCTGAGTATTACAGGCGGCATATTAGTGCCAGTCTTGCGGCTGCGTGTTTTTCTCTGTGCGGTGACTGGCGGAAGTATCGGGCGGTGTCACGCGAATTCGTGTTTGGCGGAACGCTAAAAGCAAAAAATATCGTTTCCAACGAATAGGAAACAGTTGATTCATAAAAAAGGGGTTCGTTATGCTGAAATATTTGGTTTTAGTTACGGAAAACACAGCTGTGCTGGGGGTTTTGCTGGGGCTGCTTTATGCTTATGTTTTTGCCGGATTTAAGCAAAAAGGCCGGTACATTTTAACACTTGGCGCCGGAGCGGGGTTAGCGGCGGCGATTGCGCGGGCGATCCTGAAAAACGCGACCAAAGTGATTGATAATACCGGCGGGGTTGGTATGTGGAATGTGCGGATTTTTGCCGTTTCTACCGTTGTCCTACTGCTTTACTATATCTTCAGCTATCCTCAACTGCGGCGGAAAATGGGGACGAAGGGCGAATGGCTCCCCCCCGTCCTGACTTCGGTGTTGGCCTTTACCTTTGTTTTTTATGCGCTGCCGGAAGTTTTGGCCTATCCTTTTCAGTTTAACTTAAACGGCGAATCTGTTTTTTCCACTGCTTTTTTTTACCGGCTGATTGGTTATTTCTTAGGATTGCTGCTTTCGCTTTTGCTGGCGCTGGCGGTCTATCATACGACCAAGCGGCTGGAGCTTCGGCTGATGAGCCGGATTTTAAATTTGGTTTTATTTATTAACGGTTTTCAGCAGGTGGCCAAAGCGGTACAGGTATTGCACGCCAGAAGGCTGGTTAAGGGGCGAGCGTTTTTTTTGCTGGCCAGATACGCGGCTAATTTAAGCGATTGGTTTATTTACGTGGTGCTGCTGGTTGCTTTTATCGTGCCGCTGCTGTTGTGGCTGCGGAGCTTTAGGGTGCAGGAGCCCTATACCAATCCGGCCGAGCATCGTAAGATTCGGGCGAAATGGCTGAATATCCGGCGTTGGTCGACGACTTTGACGCTGTGCTTTGCCTTGGTTGTTCTGACGCTGACCTTTTTCCGGATGTGGGATAATAAGGTGGTGGCACTTTCCCCGATTGAGGAATGTGAACAGCGAGATAATAATATGTATATTTCTTTGGCTCAGGTGGAGGACGGGAGGCTGCACCGCTTTGCCTATACGACGGAAAACGGGGTGGCAGTTCGCTTTATCGTGATTAAAAAGCCGAACTCATCCGCTTACGGCATCGGGCTGGACGCTTGTGATATTTGCGGCGAAACCGGCTATTATGAACGCAATGGCCAAGTCGTCTGCAATTTGTGCGATGTGGTTATGAATATCAATACCATCGGTTTTAAGGGCGGCTGCAATCCGATTGTGATTGATTACAGTATTTCCGACGGCTATATTATCGTGCCGATTGAAACCTTGATTAAGCATGAAAAGACCTTTAAGAAATGAGGACATAGAATGTTTTTCAGAATGATAAAGGGCGCATTCGGGCGCCAGTGGAAAAAAATGCTGATGATTGCCATGACCATTGCTTTGGGGGCATCCCTGGCAACAGCCATGCTCAATGTCATGATGGATGTTGGCGATAAGGTGAATCAGGAACTGAAAACCTATGGCGCCAATATTATGGTCGTCCCTAAGTCGGCTTCGGTGGTTAATAATCTCTATGAGATTGAAGGCGGCTCAGCGAAGGGGGCATATCTCTTGGAGTCGGAATTAGGCAATATCAAAACAATTTTCTGGGCTTTTAATATTGTTGATTTTACGCCGTTTATTGACACGACGGTGACTTTGGACAGCGGCACGCAGGCGACCATGGTCGGCACTTGGTTTAATCATCATTTGGAGCTGCCGACCGGTGAAACCTTAAATACGGGCTTACGTAATCTTAGAACCTGGTGGGACTTGCGCGAGGGCGAGTGGCTGGATGAACAAAGCGGGGACAGCGCCGCCAAAGCGGTCATGGTCGGCGAAACTTTGGCCAAGCGGGAAAATATTCATAGCGGCGATATTATTCATTTAACAACGCCCTTTGGCCGGGAAGAGCTAACGGTGCGGGGCATTTTTAACTCCGGCGACAGCGCGGAGGAGCAGATCTTTGGGCCGATGAGTATAGTTCAGACTTTGGCCGATAAAAAAGGTTATTTGACCAGTATCGAGGTCAGTGCGCTGACTACGCCGGATAACGAGCTGGCGGTCAAGGCGGCTAAGGATCCCAGTTCTTTGACGATTAAGCAGTATGAGCTGTGGTACTGTACGGCTTATGTCAGTTCGATCTGCTATCAGATCCAGGATGTGATTACCGGTTCGGTCGCATCGCCGGTGCGGCAGGTGGCCGATTCGGAAGGCGCGATTTTGGAGAAAATTCAGCTTTTAATGGTGCTGATTACGATTCTCAGCTTAGCCGGTTCAGCGCTGGGAATTACCAATTTGGTTACGGCCAGCGTCATGGAGCGGAGCAGCGAGATTGGCTTATTAAAGGCCATCGGTGCCAAGGACGGTGCGATTTCCGGGCTGGTTCTGACGGAGATTGCCGTGACCGGCGTGATTGGGGCGGTGATTGGCTATCTGATTGGTTTTGGCTTTGCTCAAATCATCGGCCAGACGGTTTTCGGCTCGCCGATTGAGATGAAATTGTTTGTGATTCCGCTGATTGGCGTTTTGGTTCTGACTGTCATTTTGGCCGGCAGCATTCCGGCAATTCGTATGCTGCTTCGGCTGCGGCCGGCTGAGGTTTTGCATGGCCGGTAGCAAAGAAATGGCAAGGACAAAAGCAATCATTAGCTTAGAGGGAGCATGACATGACCAAACAAAAAATGTTTTTAAAGATGATTACCGCTTCTTTGGTCAGACGGCGGTCGCGGATGCTGGTCGCTTTACTGGCGATTGCGGTCGGCGCGACCATCTTGTCGGGACTGGTGACGATTTATTATGATGTGCCGCGGCAAATGGGCGCTCAATTTAGAAATTACGGCGCGAATATGATTTTTATGGCGGCGGAAAATACGGCTGAGTTTACTATGGAGGCGGTAGAAAAAGGCGTTCATTATATTGACGGGCAGGAGCTTTTGGGGGTAACGCCTTACCGCTATGAAACCCTGAAAATCCATGAACAGCCGGTGGTCGCCGCCGGAGTTGACATTGCGGGCGCTAAGATTACCAGTCCTTACTGGCATGTGGAAGGGGCTTGGCCGGAAAAACCGGCGGAGGTGCTGGCCGGCAAGGAAGCGGCTGACTTGCTGGGGCTTAAAGTTGGCGATTCTTTTGAAGTGGCGGCCTTTGCCAATGAGGATAAGGGCGAGGAGAAAAAAGCCGAGCCCGGTTCGGAAACAAAATTGAGCGTTGCCGGAATCTTAGAAACCGGCGGCTCGGAAGAAGAATATATTTATATGGCAATGGAGGACTTAAAGGCGATTACTGGCGGCGGAGACCGGCTGGATATTGTCGAACTGAGTATTTCCGCGCCGCGTGATAAATTAGAAAGATATAAGGAAGAAATTGCTGCCGGTGTGAGCGGGCTGGCGCCGCAGCTGGTCAAACGGGTAACACAGTCGGAAAGTGCCGTCCTGACCAAATTACAGGCGCTGGTTTTTATCGTCACAGTGGTTGTGCTGGCGCTGACTATGATTTGCGTGGCCACCACCATGACGGCGGTGGTAACCGAACGGCGCAAGGAAATTGGCTTGCGCAAAGCGCTGGGCGCGGCTGACAGCAATATTATCTGGGGCTTTATGGGCGAAGGTCTGCTGCTGGGCGGAGTCGGCGGCTTATTGGGTTCGTTTTTTGGCTTTGGCTTTGCCCAATTTGTCAGTGTCAATGTGTTTAACAGTTCGATTACCTTTCAGCCTTTGCTGCTGCCGGTGACCATCGCGGTATCGGTTGCAATTACCGGCTTAGCCTGTCTGCTGCCGGTCAGAAGCGCAATTGACGTTGACCCGGCGCTGGTCTTAAAAGGCGAGTAAAAAATCAATTAATTTACTGAGATTTTAACCTGATGCTGATTGATACTAATTTTCACGGAGGCTTAGCGATAAAAGGAGATTGGATTATGAGTTTATTGCAGCTTAAAAATATTTCAAAAATTTACGGCAGTCTAAAGGCGCTGGACGACGTTAGCCTGACGGTCAATAAAGGCGAATGGACGGCGATTATGGGGCCGTCCGGTTCGGGCAAAAGCACGCTGATGAATATTATCGGCTGTATGGATAAGCCGTCGCTGGGCGAGGTTTTTATTGACGGGATTGATATTTCCAAGGAAAGCGCCAAGGGGCTGACCGCGATTCGCCGTGATAAAATTGGTTTAATCTTTCAGCAGTTTCATTTAATCAATTACCTGACGGCAGTGGAAAACGTGATGGTGGCGCAATACTACCATTCCATGCCGGATGAAAAGGAAGCGCTGGAAGCCTTGGAGCGGGTCGGCTTAGCCGACCGGGCGAAGCATTTGCCCAGTCAGCTGTCCGGCGGCGAACAGCAGCGGGTCTGCATTGCCCGGGCCCTGATCAATCACCCGGAGCTGATTTTGGCGGATGAGCCAACCGGTAACTTAGACGAAGCCAATGAAAATATTGTGCTGGATATTTTTCGCCAGCTGCATACCGAAGGCTCCACTTTGATTGTGGTTACCCATGATTTGGAAGTAGCCGAGTCGGCGCAGCGGACGATTACGCTGGATTACGGCCGGATCAAAAGCGATGTCCAAAATGAGAACTTTGGCCAAGCGTAAAGCATTTTCTGCCGGCCGGCGGCCGGCCGGGCACAAAGTTTTTACCTGAACGCGAAAGGTCGGCGTTTGGTCAATTATTCCGTAAGAAGGATCAAGGCTGTCGCGTGTGCAGGGCAAGCTTTGCAGCTGGGTGTTTTTTTACGGAAACGGGAAGCTTTGACAGGGAATTTAAATGCTGCGGGAGGACGTGCAGTTATTTTAGTTTAATATAGCGATGGAAAGGAAGAAAAATGAAAACAAAATATACAGTGATGCTTGGCGCGGCCCTGCTGGCGGCGGCGCTGACGGCCTGCGGCGGCTCGGCTGCCAAGTATAAGGACGGAACCTATGAAGGCAAAAGTCAGGTTTATGAGGGCGATGAAGACGGCAACGGCGACGGCTATGGGGTTGCCACTGTTACGATTAAGGACAATCAGGTCACCGACTGTCAGTATTTGACCTATCAAACCGACGGAACGCTCAAAGATGAGAACTACGGCAAGAAAAACGGCGAGATTGCCAATGCCGACTTTTACAATAAGGCGCAAAAAGCGGTGTTAGCTTGCCCCAAATATGCCGCCGGGTATGCCGAAACCGGTGATTTAGCTAAAGTTGACGCTATATCCGGGGCGACCATTTCCTATAATGAGTTTCAAGAAGCGGTTGAGGATGCGTTAAGTCAGGCTAAGGAATAAATTTGACATTCCCTATTTTATGGAGGCTGCTTAAAATCTTACTTTCGGGACGTATAACGGAAATAAGGAAGCGATTTCAAATGACAGATACGAAAAAGATTTCATTTTAAGCTGGGCGGCGCTGATAAAAGCCGGACACGGAACAGCCGAAAACAAACTAAAGCTAGCTGGCCGTGCGAAGGAGGAAAGCGAATGAGAGCGGTGAAACATATAGCGGTTATACTAATGGCGCTCCTTCTGACGCTGGGGCTGCCGGCAGCGATGTATCTGGATATTCCGGCGCTGCTGCAGGGAAAGACAGCGATAGATGACGCATCGGGCGCGACTATTGAGCTGCCGGCGCAGCCATCGGGCGAGTTCCTTGTTTTCCTGAACCGGCAAAAGCATGCCGATACGACTGGGCAGTGGGAGCTTTTTTTCAGCGGAGGCGATGCCGGTGTGATTATGAGCGATGTCGACTGCCGGGTGGCGGCGGCTGACGCTGCGGCCATGCAGTTAGCGCGCCGCTATCAGCTGCGCTTACCGGAAAATCAAATGAAGTTAAAAACAGAAAATGGTTTGCTGCTTATTTCCAAAGCCGAGGTTGGGTTATTTGACGCGATTGTCATGTCCAAGGAAATGGCCGATCGCTACCAAGCCGATACTCTTTGGCAGCAGCCGGATATTATATTGGTTTCAGTGAAGGGAGAATAGCCCTAATGAGGAAATGGAATGCTATCCTGACTTTATTGATTTTTCTTTTGTTTTTGCTGCATGCCGTCTTTGGTAGTCTGCAAATGATGGGCGCCGGCAATACGGCGTTTAAAAGTCTGTCTTGGGTCGCGGTGGGGCTGATTGCCGTCCATACGCTGATCGGGCTGAAGCTGACATGGGAAACGCTGCAAGCGCAAAGGCGAACCGGCGTTTTTTACTGGAAAGAAAATAAGCTTTTTTGGGCCAGACGAATCAGCGGTCTGGCCATCTTACTGTTGCTGTTTTGCCATGTGACGGCGTTTGGCTACACTAAGGACGGAGCGTACCGGCTTTTCTGGTTTACCGCTGGGAAACTTACGTTTCAGCTGCTTTTGCTGCTGGCGGTGGGGGTTCATATCCTGACCAATGTTAAGCCGCTGCTCATTGCTTTCGGGCAAAAAAGCCTGCGCGGCTGGCTGTTTGATATTTTGGTTGTTTTATCGATTTTGCTGCTGTTTATGGCGGCGGCTTTTGTGGTCTATTATCTGCGCTGGAATGTGTTTTAAAGGTTTTCCTTTTGGCTTTACGGCTGAAAGAACCACTTGATGAGGGATTCCGCTTTTAATCTAAAGTGCTTTTGACGCGGTTACGAAACGCAGCAAACGGAAACTGCTTGAAAAGGTACGGCCTTTTGGCAAATGGAGTACGGCGGTTTTAAAATGATGAATAGGAAGTGCCGCGTTTTTGGGCACAAGGACGAAATGGATTAAGCCGAAACCAGTTGGAAAGTATAGCCTTTTGATGAATGGAGAGCGGCATTTTAAGTGATAAATGGGAATGCAGCGTTTTTTATACAGGCATAAAACGAAGCCAGTATAGCCTTTTGGCAAATGGAGTACGGCAGTTTTGAGTGATAAATGAGAGTGCGCTGTCTTTTTATATAGTTACGAAATGAACCAGGCGGAATATCGCCGAAAAGCGGCAACTTAAAAAACGGCGCAAGTTTGGCACGGCAGGGGAAAGGTGAGAGAAACATGGAACAACCAATTAATATTGTCGGGGCGGGGCTGGCCGGACTATCGGCGGCCATTTGGCTGGCGGAGCGCGGTGCCGTCTGCAATTTGATTTCCCGGCAGCCGT
>CAUVDV010000105.1:0-7686 GCA_963550755.1 uncultured Lachnospiraceae bacterium | reverse complement strand
CTGCGACGGGTCACCAATCAGGGCCGTTGCCTGGTTTGAGTAAATGACGGGCGGCGATAGACCCACGGCGGCTGTTCGCTCCGATTTTTGACCAAAGCAAAAGGAGACAACCTTGACGGAATGTCTCCTTTTCTTCCTTAAGCTAGCGACGGGAATCGAACCCGTGACCTCAACACTACCAATGTTGCGCGCTACCGACTGTGCCACGCCAGCTGACTGCGACCGGCCTTTCGGCTGACCACTTTTCTTATTATACTAAAAAGTCTTAGGTTTGGCAAGTGTTTTTTTTATTTTTTTTATTTTTCGTTTGTTTTTCCGGCGGTATTCCTTTTCCAGCCAAGCTTAGACCTCAATGGTTAAAGTTTTGCCGGTCCTTGGCAGCGCATGATAACGAATCCCGACCATATCCATCATCTTTTTGGCCGCCATCACCGAATCGGTATCGGCGTACTTATCATCCTGATAAAACACTTCCTTGATTCCGGCCTGAATGATAGCTTTGGTACATTCGTTGCAGGGAAATAAAGTCGTGTACAGCTTGGCTCCGTTTAGACTAATCCCGGAATGATTGAGGATAGCATTTAACTCGGCATGGCAAACATAATAATACTTGGTATGCAGAGCATCGCCTTCGTACTCCCACGGCATGTCGTCATCCTTAACTCCCGTCGGCATACCGTTATAGCCCACGGAAAGAATCTTATTGTCGGGGCTGACGATACAGGTTCCGACCTGCGTCCGGTTATCCTTGCTGCGCATGGAGGATAAAATAGCAATCCCCATAAAATATTCATCCCAAGAAATATAATCCTGTCGTTTCAAGATAGCTCCCTCTTTCCTAAACTCCCGGCCTTGGCCACTGGCTCACCCTTGCACCAAATCCTCCGCAAACATTAACGTTTTAAGGTAACAACATTGGTGCCGTTATAATTAACTTCATACTCCGCAATCTGAATGGTGGCCGTTCCTGACGGAGTTTCATCAAAAATAGGCGTGGCCGGAATTTCATAAATAATAAAGTCAGCTGAGTGAATGTTTTGCTTGGTTCGGGGGAGACTAACTGCCGATGCCTCATCCGGCGTAAAATAATAAAACTTGCCGCTGCTGTCCCGCCGGTAATTTCCGGTTAAAGTATTTTCGCCGGTAAAACGCAAACCGGTTTCATTTTTTTCGACCAAGGTCATCCCGTAAAAACGACTGCCAACCTTAGCCTTAGCCGGATTAAACGGATTTTCCAAATAAACCGGCGGCTCCTTGGCATCTATCTTTTGAATAATCGTATCCTTTTCCTGCACTAAAATGGTAATCTCTGTTTCCGCTACATGCCAGCCGGCCACCCACCCGGCCTTTTCCGGCTGGTACTCAATCTGATACCAAACCCGGCGCATCGAATCCAGCGCCGTATCTAACACCGTAAACTTGGATTCCTTCGGCACCCGAAATAAAAAGTTCCCATCCTCATCCGGTTCTGTTCGAACGTTCAAGCCATCTGACAGCACACTGATATAGGATACGCTGACCACCCGCTCCTCAAACTTCGGGGGGGCCGGAGCTACCGCTTGGGTCTGTTCCTCCTTTAAACTATCCTTAATCTGTTCCTTTGCATTATCCAGCGCTCCGCAGGCGCTTAATAAAATCAGGCAGCAGACCGCCGCAAACAATCGCTTCTTCAAATTGTCCTCCTCATTCTAACACCGCAACTGCCAATCTTTTAGTTATTTCTTCTTGATAGCCAAATGTTTTGCACAGATTTTTTCTTCACAAAGCTTTTAATCAAATGATCGCTGTGTCTGGCCATGCTGATAAACTGAGCCGCTATTTCATAAACGCCCATTTCGCTGTTCCGGCAGCGCAAAATCTTGGCTTTGGTGTCAATAATATGTCCTTCTACTCTCATCCTAAAGTTCATAGTCAAACCGATCATTAATTCCTGACGGCTCCAAAACTTAAGGCCGCCCTCGGAAATATCCTCAATCCGAATCGGAACCGGAAACTCTACTCCAACTCCTTTTACCTGCCGATCCATTGAAACAATAATGCCAATCACATCATCATTCATTTCCACAGTTACTCTTTCTTGAGCTCTGATTCGATCCCCTATCATCCTGTTCTCCTTATATCATCACAATATAATTATCGTAAACAAAGCATCCTTTACTTTGGCGTTCCCTATTAACCCAGCCGGTTTTTCTCCAGTGCCAGCGTGTAAATGGCACGGACATTCTCCCGCGTCAGCTTGACATAATTTCCCCGCAAAACAACTTTTTCCGTTAAAAGCGCAATATCCTCCTCCCGGCCGCCCAATTCTTCCAAAGTAGTCGGCAGACCCAATTCCTGCAAATATTCCAAAAACATTTGAATGCCGCTTAGTGCCGCCGCTTTTAAATCCTGGCCGTCAAACTCCGCTCCCCAGACATTGATGGCCAATTCCGCCAGCGCCGTAATATCGCTGTTATGCTCCAGCGCGTAGCGCATCCATGCTGGAAAAACAACCGCCAGCGTTGCCCCGTGAGCCGCACCGTAAAGGGATGAAAGCTCATGCCCCAAGCTATGCGAACCCCAGTCCTGATCCCGGCCAACTCCCAAAATATTGCTGTGGGCCATTGTTCCCGCCCACATCAAATTGGCTCTGGCGCCGTAGTCCTTAGGGCGCTGCAAAAGAATTCGAGCATTAAAAATAATCGACGACAGCACCGCTTCGCACATGCCGCTGGTCAAATCCACATCCTCAGTATAGCTGAAATATCGCTCCAAAATATGCGACATCATGTCCATTACCCCGTAAAAGGTTTGATCCGGCGGAACAGTCATGGTCAGCATCGGATTTAAAATCGAAAATACCGGCCGGATAATATCGGCATGGCTGCCGCGTTTTTCCATGGTTGCTTTTTTGGTAATCACCGAACTATCGGAAGCTTCGCTGCCGGAAGCCGCCAGCGTCAGAATCGTCCCCAGCGGCAGAGCCTGCTTAATAACCGCTTTTTTCGAGTAAAAGTCCCAAAAATCGCCGTCATACACCGCCCCGGCCGCAATGGCTTTCGCCGTGTCAATTACCGAGCCGCCGCCCATCGCCAGAATAAAGTCAACGCCATAGTCTCTGACTTTAGCAATCCCTGTATAGACCAGATCATCTTTCGGGTTCGGCTCCACTCCCCCCAACTCAATATATGGGAGTTTTCCTTCTTCTAAATAGCGCTTAACTCTGGCCAGCAGTCCCGACCGCAATGCCGAGTTGCCGCCGTAGAGCAAAAGCACTTTTGTCGCACCGTACTCCTTGGCCAGGGAAGCCGCTTTCTTTTCTGTATCTTTACCAAAAATAAACTTTGTCGGCGAATAGAAAATAAAATTATCCATGCTTTCCGCCTTTCTTTTGCCTTTCGCCCAAAACACTCTCTTTTAACAAGCGGTAATCGCTTTTATCGCAGTTGATTCTTTAAAAACTGAACCGCCGCCCTGATATCCGCTGCCGGATCGTCACCGGTTTCCCGCTCAATCGTCAAATATCCGTCATATCCGATTTGCCGGAGCGCATCAATCCAGCCGCTGAAATCAACCTTGCCCTGCCCCAGCGGCATCTCGGCAAATGCCGGACTGGTAATGATCACATCCGCTGCCGGATTATAAATCTTTTCCGGATCAAGGTCATATAGCTTAATTCCATCTTTGGCATGAGTATGTACAATATCGCCGCACAGCGCAGAAATCGTTAAACCGCTGTCGGCCACTGCCTTTTTAAAATCTGAAAGCGCTTGGCCTTTTAAGTTTTCTGGACTTAGTTCGCCCTTGGTGGCATAAACCTGAACCGCGTCCACTCCCAATTCACTGGCCATTTTTAACGCCTGACTAACCGGCTTATGAAAGGATTCCAGTAAAACGCCTATCTTCATGATTTTTCTCCCGCCTTTAGCGCTGCATTTCAACTGTCTGAAATTTTAAGACCACTTTTTCCTTATCCGAAAAGTTTCTTATAATATTTGTATCATACCATGTCCCCGCTATTTTTGCAACTGTCAGAATTTCCTAATCCCTTTCCCAGTCTTATTCCCCATCAAAATAATATCAGCATATTACAAACGCAAGCATAAGGCTCTCTTAAAACGTTTCCTCTGCCCTGATTTCTAATCCCGCCGCATCATACATAACCTTAGCATGATTTATTTTAATCATCTCCCTTCGCAGCGTCCGCCCTGTTTTGGGGTCGATTTGACTGCGGTACACCTTGCCGTGCCGGTAAACATCCTGACCCTCCCGCTGAAAAAACTCATCCTCAGCAAAAATATGATAGGTATATTCCCATTTCCTTTGCCCTCTTAATTCCAAGCACAAATATTCTGCCGTCGTATAAACCACCAGCTGCAAAAGCTGGCCGGAAGTGTTTTTAAAACGATAATCAATATAATTATAGGAAATCGACGTCCCCGTCCCAAAAGGAATCGTCCGGCCAAAATCAGGAAATAAATCATATTGGTCATGGTGATGATGCTCGGTGATTAACAGCGGCGTATGCAAAATCAGCCAATGAATCCCGTTAGTCAGTTGGCATAACCCACCGCCGGTTTCCTTATTCGGCTGGTTTTTCTTAATAACCAGCCCCTCCAAATACCCTTTTCTTGCTGTCGTTTTACCCACCAGATGCCAAAAGGAAAAGACCTCGCCGGGATAAATCAAAAGTCCGTTTAAGTTTTTAGCCGCCAGCTTTAAATTAACGGCTTTGTTCTCTTGCAGCTGCATATCTACGCTCCCCAACCGCCGCCGGATTAAAGAATTATGCGAATACAGCCGAACCGGCAAAAGTTTCCGGCTTTTTCTTGTCGCCAGCTTCTCGCCCCGCAGCCGATCGGTCAATTTCCTTTTCCAAATTTCTTTCTGTTCAGAAATCCGATATGTCAGCGGCGATATCTCACAAAATAATTTTCTTCTCATCTTTGCTCCTTTCTCTCCCCAAATCAAAGCACTGCCGGGCAGCCTGATGATACGCTTGGAATAAACTGCTTTCTCTATGAAATATAAAAACCCCGGCCGCAGGCCATCCCATGTTTTTCTAACTTTGGAATTCTCACCTGCCGCCGGGGCACTTTTCTTTCGCCTGCTTTTAATGTAAGGGCTTATGCAATGCAAAAGAATCTTTTATTTCTTATTTCTTATTTCTTATTTCTTATTTTTTATCCTTTAATGCCGCCTGGGCTGCTGCCAGTCTTGCAATCGGCACCCGGAACGGTGAGCAGGAAACATAGCTCAGGCCGATTTCATGGCAGAACTCAACCGAAGACGGATCGCCGCCATGCTCTCCGCAGATGCCCAGCTTGATATCCGGACGAGTAGCCTTACCCTTTTCTACCGCCATCTTAACCAACTGGCCAACGCCGTTTTGGTCTAATCTGGCAAACGGATCCGACTCGTAAATCTTCGCCTTGTAATAAGCGTCTAAGAACTTGCCAGCATCATCACGCGAGAAACCAAAGGTCATCTGGGTCAAGTCATTGGTACCGAAGGAGAAGAACTCAGCTTCTTCGGCAATCTCATTGGCCAGCAGCGCTGCTCTCGGGATCTCAATCATGGTACCGATATGGTACTGGATATCCGAACCCTTTTCTTTCTTAACCGCTTCCGCGGTTTCCACCACAATGTCCTTAACAAACTTCAATTCTTTCTTTTCGCCGACTAACGGAATCATGATTTCCGGCACAATGTCATAGCCTTTTTCGTTCTTAACTTCAATTGCCGCCTCCATCACCGCTCTGGTTTGCATTCTGGCGATTTCCGGATAAGTTACGGCCAAACGGCAGCCGCGGTGACCCATCATCGGGTTAAACTCATGCAGCCCCTCAATCGTCGCCTTCACATGCTCAACCGTTAAGCCCATATCCTTGGCCAAAGCCACAATATCAGCTTCTGCCGTCGGTACAAACTCATGCAGCGGCGGATCCAAATACCGAACCGTCATCGGCATGCCTTCCAGCGCCTCGTACATCGCCTTAAAATCCGCTTTTTGGAAGCTCAAAAGCTCAGCCAAAGCGGCTTCCCTGCCTTCTACCGTTTCCGACAAGATCATCTTTCGAATCTTCGGAATCCGATCCGGCTCAAAGAACATATGCTCGGTCCGGCACAGGCCAATACCCTCTGCGCCCAATTTAACGGCGTTCTTCGTATCTGCCGGCGTATCGGCATTGGTTCTGACTCTAAGCTTGCGGTACTTGTCGGCCCAATTCATAATCCGCTCAAAGTTGCCGCTGATCGAAGCTTCTTCCGTTTTGATATCGCCCAAATATACTTTGCCGGTGCTGCCGTCTAAGGAGATATAATCGCCTTTCTTTACGACCTTGCCGCCCAGTTCAAAGTAGCCTTCTTCTTCATTAATCTTTAATTCACCCAAACCGGAAACGCAGGCCGTTCCCATGCCGCGGGCTACAACGGCTGCGTGCGAAGTCATGCCGCCGCGGGCTGTCAAAATACCCTCGGCTGCGTGCATGCCTTCAATATCTTCCGGCGAGGTTTCCGCCCGGACTAAAATAACTCTTTCGCCTTTGTCCACATGCGCTTTCTTGGCTTCTTCCGCCGTAAAGTAAACCTTACCGGCCGCTGCGCCAGGCGATGCCGGCAAAGCCTGGCCAATTACTTCGCCTGCCTTTAAAGCCGCGGCGTTAAAGGTCGGGTGCAGCAGCTGATCCAAGGATTTGGCTTCAATTCTCAGCACTGCTTCTTCTTCGGTAATCTTGCCTTCATCTACCAGGTCGCAGGCAATCTGCAAGGCGGCCGGCGCCGTTCTCTTACCATTTCTGGTTTGCAGGAAATACAGCTTCTTATCCTCAATGGTAAACTCCATATCCTGCATATCCCGGTAATGGTCTTCCAATTTCTTAGCAATCGTCATAAACTGCTCATAAGCTTCCGGCATATCTTCCTTTAAACGGGTAATCGGCTGCGGTGTCCGAATGCCGGCTACCACGTCCTCACCCTGCGCATTAATCAAATATTCGCCGTAAATCTTATTTTCACCGGTCGAGGGATTTCTGGTAAAAGCTACGCCGGTACCAGATGTGTTGCCTCTGTTGCCGAATACCATGGCCTGCACATTAACAGCCGTTCCCCAATCGCCCGGAATGTCATTCATCCGGCGGTAGACAATTGCCCGCGGATTATCCCAGGAACGGAATACTGCTTTTACCGCTTCCATCAGCTGTACTTTTGGATCCTGCGGGAAATCCTCGCCCATTTTTTCCTTATAAATGGATTTATATTTAGCAATGACTTCCTGCAAATCTTCAGCCGTCAAATCGGTATCGTACTTGGCGCCCTTTTCTTCTTTGACCTGATCCAAAATGCCGTCAAAGAAGGTCTTGCTCATTTCCATAACTACGTCGGAAAACATCTGAATAAACCGGCGATAAGAGTCATAGGCAAAACGCGGATTGCCGGTCTTAGCGGCAAAACCTGCCACTGCCTCATCATTTAAGCCTAAGTTTAAAATAGTGTCCATCATGCCGGGCATGGACGCTCTGGCACCGGAACGAACCGATACCAGCAGCGGATCGCTTTTATCGCCAAACTTCTTGCCTTGCATTTCTTCTAACTTTTTCAGCGAGGCAAAAATCTCCGCCTGAATCTCCTCGGTAATCTTTTTACCTTGATTGTAGTAATCGGTACAAGCTTCGGTCGTAACCGTAAAGCCCTGCGGAATCGGCAGTC
>CAUVDV010000104.1:0-7836 GCA_963550755.1 uncultured Lachnospiraceae bacterium | reverse complement strand
GCCCCGGCCGCTTGGCGGGCTTTCAAACGCAAAAAATCATTCGAGCCTGTAAGATTACTCTTACAGGGACGAATGATTCTATCCGCGGTACCACCCTGTTTATATTCCGTTGAAATATTATATATTTCATTGGAATATCACTTAGAAAGCCTATCAGCTTTTTCCGGTGTAACGGCCGGATACCGGATTTTTCTACTTGACCTTGCGTTCAAAAAACCTGCTTGGGAGTGAATATTATATATCTATCCATCATTTCGGTTCTCAGCTACCCCGATTCTCTGTCATGACCTGTCGATATTTTTCTCTCCGTCACTGCATTTTACTTATTCTCTGCTTCCACAGAGAAATGTCAGATTTATTATTTATAAATTATAGTCTTTTCTGCCTTTCCTGTCAAGCGAAATTTTAAAAAGATATAAAAAACTTTCCCTTTATCCCTGCAAGTTCTTCGGCCCAAAGCCTTCCGGTAAAAGCTGCTTTAATGTGTATTCCTGATAGGTATTTTCATTCATCGCCAAAATAATCAAAAAGCTTTCTGGATCGCAGAACTCCATCATCACCTGCCGGCATACGCCGCAAGGCGGGGTATATTCCGTCAGCACGCCGTCCTTGCCGCCGACCACGCAAATTGCGGCAAACTCTCTTTCGCCGTCACTGACTGCCTTGAAAAAGGCCGTCCGCTCGGCGCAGTTGGTCGGCGTATAAGCAGCGTTTTCAATATTGCCACCTTGATAAATCCTGCCGCTGCGGGTCAGCAGCGCCGCTCCGACCCGAAAATGCGAATAGGGCGCATAGGCCGTCTGCATGGCGGCAATCGCCTGTTTGATCAGTTCTTTTTTTTCTTTTTCCGATAACATTTTACCATCTCCTTTGATCAGAAATCCTCGGCTTGACATCCGCCCGCTGAAATCAGCCGGCCAAAACCGGAACCGGCCAGGCTTTTTCAAGCCGGCCTGGTCAAATCCTTAAGCCTTTCCCATGTCCGCCACTTCGCGTATATAAAGCGGCTATTCTGTCGAGAATCAATCCGCAAACAGCTGCACCCAAGCATCATCCAAATAGCCAATTCCAATTCGAGAAAACTCCTCTGACAATATGTTCTCCCTGTGTCCCATCGAGCTCATCCAGTCCTCAACTACTGTCTCCGGTCCAGTCTGACCGGAAGCAATGTTTTCACCGGCAGCATAAAAGCGGATTCCCATATCATCTAATATGCTCAAAGCATCCCTTCCGTCTAAGCGGGTATGTTCAAATAATTTCAAAAGTTCTCCCGCCCGAACCTGTGCCGCCCGGTTCAATTGATCATCCATCTCCAGCAAAGCAATCCCTCGCTTCGCTCTTTCTGCATTGACCAGACTTAACACGCCTGCCCGAAAATCACGCAGCTTTCTATTCTGAATGGCATCGGCTAAAAAGCTGTTTAAGCGAGCATAAATCACCGCCATTTCTGCACGAGTAAAAAAACGATTCCCTGCAAATGTTCCTTTCTCATCCACTCCGCTTAACACCCCAAAATAAAAAATTGGCGTGATGTAACGTTCGGCTTTTCTTTCTTTTATTTCAGAAAAATCGGCAATCTTCGCTTGCGTTTTTCGTAATTCCGCTTCTTCTGGAAACTTCACTTGTAATTCTTCAAAAATCCAGTACAAAATTTCAGCCATTTCATAACGGGAAATTTCTTTTTGCAGCTTTTCTTTGCCGGATTGGCTGTCGATGAAATGGTATTTCATTGCCAGTTCCCACGCCGGATCATACCAATTTTGAGCACGGCTGGCAAATTCTCTCATATCTCTGTCATAAAAAGCCCGGCCGATAATCGTTAAAAATTGAGCGGTCGTCAGCCTGCTATCCGGCTGAAAATAGCGACTGCCCATCGCTTTATTATAATACGCCCCCTGAATCACTCCGTCCTCATAGGCTTTTTCAATATCCAGATACGCCCAATGCCCCTGTGCTACATCAGTAAAACTGGCGGCTAAGGCCGGAGTTTGAAACAATGCCAAAAAACAAAGCAATATCAATCCCAATCGCTGAACCAAATAATTTTTCTTCTGCCTTTTCAATTTTTATCCACCTTTCTCTGTATAAGTCTTTCTCCTATGCTCATTTCTATTGATTTTGGCTTGCTGATATGGCCGCTGCTGACAGGAAAAACTGTCCCGTTGAAAATGCCGTTCAAACAAGCCTTGATAACAAAAAAGAGAAACCGCTGCCGCGATTTCCCCTTCTTTTTCTTATTATTTCCGGCTAAGCTGCTTCATCAGCGCTTCTGTCAGCCCAAAGCCGCCGACCTTCGTCACCTGCTCGGCTCTGGCTTCATCCAGCATATCCTCATAAATATCCTTGGCATTAGACTGCGGCAGCAAACCGCCTTCAGGCAGGGTAGCCCTGGCTTGCTTCAGCAGCTGATGAATAAAATAAGCCTCAAAGCCCTGCACCGCCTTGCGCAACTCCGCTTCTTCCTTGGCCTTGTCCTCATCCGTCGGTTTAACCCGCTCGACGGACTTTAAATCGGCCGTCTTTTCTCTTTCTATCTGCTTTTCCTGAGCTCGCTGCAAAGCCTCCTGAAAGCCGGTCTGATAATCCAGCCCCAACTTGGCGTTATCGTACACGCCGGACAACGACATAAGTCCATCAATCCTCATTTATTTTCTCCTCAGGCTTATCTCTTTAACTGATTGGCAAGCCCCAGCATATCATCGGAAGTTTGAATCGCTTTTGAGTTAATCTCATACGCTCTCTGTGCCACGATTAAATTGACCATTTCATCGACCGCATTTACATTGGAACGCTCCAAGGTACCCTGCATAAAGCGGCTTTTCTTCAAGCCCTCATTTTCCGTTTCTTTTAAAGGCTCCCCAGAAGCAGCGGTTGTATCAAACAGCGTGCCGCCGACAGATTTCAGTCCCAATGGATTATTGAACTGCACTAATTGAAAACGAACCCCCAAATCCTCATTGGTACCGTTCCGCTTATAGCTGAGTGCCCCGTTTTCGGCTACTGAAATATTCGCCAAATAAGTATCCCTAGGTAAACGAATCGGCTGATCTTCTGTATCCAAAACCGGATAACCTTCCGCATTGGTAATCATCAAGCCTTCCTCGGCCAAAGACAATTTCAGTGTTCCGTCCTTGGTATAGCGGCGCTCACCGTTCGGCAGCTGAATCACATAAAAACCATCGCCCTCAATCCCGACATCCAGCGGATTATCGGTTCTTTCAATATTACCCTGTGTAAAACTCTTAGATGTCGCCACCGGCCGCACACCATGTCCGGCCAGCAAATTAACGGGCTTGCCGTCGCCCCGATCATTGGATGTCGCTTCTCTTAAATTTTCATAAATCAAAGACTTAAACTCAATTCGTTCTCTTTTAAAGCCAACCGTATTGATATTCGCCAGGTTGTTGGCAATGGTGTCAACTTGCAATTGCTGCGCCGTCATCCCAGTCGCCGCAGTCCACAATGATCTCATCATAATAATCTCTCCTTGCCGCTATGGGCGATTTATTATACTCTGCCTACTTCGTTCGCCGCTTTTTCCATGGTTGAGTCAAAAGTCATCAAAACCTTTTGATTGCTTTCATAGGCGCGCATCACGCTAATCATTTCCACCATCTCCTGGACGGTATTCACATTGCTGGTTTCTAAAAAGCCCTGCTCAACTAGGCCATCAAAAGCTTTTTGCTCCGCATACTCGGTGGTTGTATATAAGTTATCGCCAACCTTGCGCAGTTCCGAATAATCCGTAAAGGAAGTCAAACGCAGTCGATCAATAAATTCACCTTGCTCACTGTATACATTGCCGGTCTGACTAATCGTAAACTTACCGTTCGGCGCGGTAATGATCCCATTTTCACCCAAAACATATTCGCCGTTTTTCGTCATCAGCTGTCCCAGCCGATTAACCGCCAAGCCGCCGTCGCGGGTAAAATATTCCTTAAAACTGCCGTCCGCCTGACGCTTGCCGACCACAAACATACCCTTGCCTTCCAGGGCGATGTCGGTTTTGCGCTCCGTGTTTTTCAGCGGTCCCTGATCAAAGCTGGTATAGGCAACACTGGAAGTTACTCCCAAGTTCATCCGGCCGATCCGATTCCGGCTGGCCAGATCCGGATCATTTTGCTTAATCGCTAAAACTTCCTTAAATGAGCGAATGCCCAGCTTATCTTTTTTAAATCCCGTCGTATCAACATTAGCTAAGTTATTACTGACGACATTCATGACGTCCTGCTGTACCCGCATCCCGGTATAAGCGGTATAAAGTCCTCTAAACATGGCTACCCCTTTTCACTGCCAACAAATCATGGTTCCTATTTTCCCGGTTCAGCTACGTCTAAAATATTTTGTCAATAAAACCGGCTAGTGATTGCTTTTTCCGACCAGCGCAGGGCTTCTGCTCCGGCCGAAAAATCAACTCATAATTCAACTTTAATTTATATCGGCATTTTCTAAGAATAATTTAGCTTTTTCTTAGATTTTTTTAATCAATACGGATGCTTGGCCAAATAATCCACATACTTGCCGGTGCCGATCGCTACGCAGGTCAGCGGGTCATCGGCGGAAACAACATTAATATTGGTCTTAGACTGAATCAGCGAATCCACCCCATGCAGCATGCTGCCGCCGCCGGTCAGGACAATCCCCCGTTCGGCAATATCAGCCGCTAATTCCGGTGGGGTTTTTTCTAAGACAGCGTGTACAATATCGACAATGGAAGAGGTCGTCTCCTTCAGCGCTTCGGTCGTTTCCTCGCTGTTGACTACCACCGTTTTGGGCAGACCCGTTACCAGATTTCGGCCTTTGACATCCATCTCCAACGGCTCCGGCCGTTCAAAGGCTGTACCGATATTGATTTTAATATCTTCGGCAGTTCTTTCGCCAATCAGCAGATTGTGCTTTTTGCGCATATACCGAATAATTGCCTCGTCAAAATTATCGCCGGCAATTTTGAGCGAAGTGGACACCACCGCGCCACCCAATGAAATCACGGCTACATCCGTCGTGCCGCCGCCAATGTCAACCACCATACTGCCATAGGGCTTGCTGATATCAATGCCCGCGCCGATCGCCGCCGCTATCGGCTCTTCAATAATTCTAACCTTGCGGGCGCCGGCGTCATAAGTCGCGTCCTCGACTGCTTTCTTTTCCACTTCCGTTACGCCGCTGGGGACGCACACGGTAATATGGGGCTTGCGGATTCTCCGGCCCAAAGCCTTATTAATAAAATATTTCAGCATTTTTTCCGTGACCGTGTAATCGGAAATCACACCTTCCCGGAGCGGCCGCACCGCCACGATATGCCCCGGCGTCCGGCCCAACATATGCCGGGCCTCGCTGCCGACCGCTAAAATCTTATTGGTATTTTTATCAAAAGCGACCACCGAAGGTTCTCTTAAAACCACTCCCTTGCCGCTGATGTATACGATCACATTGGCCGTTCCCAAATCAATTCCCAGATCCGAATTAAACATTTTTACCTCTCTTTGCCACAGCGGCTCCCACGGGAGCCGCTTCCGTCCTTCCTTTTATCATGCTGTCAATCATTTCTTCCTAATTTATCAGACTCTTGCCGTCTGATCTACTCCTCGCCCGGGATCCGAACCTTAACCTTTTTCAGCTTCCAGATTTCCTGTGCGTATTCCTCAATTGTTCTATCCGAGGAAAACTTGCCGGCGTTAGCCGTATTGATCAAAGTTTTTCTCGCCCATTCGCTGGCGTTGCGGAACTCCTTATCAACCTTGGCCTGCGCCTCAATATAGCTGGGCAGATCCTTTAAAATAAAGTATTGATCAGCCGGTTCGCCGCCGCCGTTGAGCAGGGAATCATAAATTTCCCGGAACAGCTCCGGATTTTCCGGCGAATAAAAACCGTTAATCAGCTGCATTACCACCCGGCGGATCTCCTGATTGGAATTATAAATCTCCCACGGATCATAGCTGCCCTCATGCTGCAGGCGAATGACCTCATCGCTGCTCATGCCAAAAATAAAGGCGTTTTCCGCTCCGGCTTCCTCCACGATCTCAATATTGGCTCCGTCCATCGTGCCCAAGGTCAAAGCGCCGTTTAGCATAAACTTCATGTTGCCGGTACCGGATGCTTCCTTAGACGCGGTTGAAATCTGTTCCGACACATCGGCCGCCGCGAAAATAATCTCAGCGTTCGACACATTGTAATTTTCAATAAAGACCACCTTCAGCTTGTTGTTGATGCTCGGATCATTGTTAATCACATCGCCGATACTGTTGATCAGCTTAATGATCTTCTTCGCCCGGTGATAGCCCGGCGCCGCCTTTGCCCCCATGATAAAGGTGCGCGGCATAATATCCAAATGCGGATTATCGCGCAGGCAGTTATACAGGTGCATAATATACAGTGCCAGCATCAGCTGCCTTTTATACTCGTGCAGCCGCTTAACCTGAACATCAAAAATCGAGCGGGGATCCACCTCGACATTATTATGCTCTTTAATGTACTTAGCCAGTCTTTCCTTATTTTCATATTTGATCCGGCTGAAATCCTTGAGCGCCTTTTCATCCCCGACATAATTCATCAGGTTCTTCAAATGCGGCAAATCCATGACCCAGGCATCGCCGATCTTATCAGTGATCCATTCGGCCAGCTTCGGATTGCCATGCAGCAGGAAACGCCTTTGGGTAATGCCGTTGGTCTTGTTGTTAAACTTTTCCGGATACATCGCGTAAAAGTCTTTAAGCGCCTCTTTTTTCAAAATCTCGGTATGCAGTCTGGCCACGCCGTTGACCGAATAGCTGCCGACAATGGCCAAATGCGCCATCTTAACCTGGCCGTCCGCCACAATCGCCATTCTTCTTAGGAGCTGACTGTCGTCGCCGAACTTATCAATTACCTGCGCGCAGAAGCGGCGGTTAATTTCCTCAACGATCTGGTAAATCCGCGGCAGCAGGCGGCTGAATATCTCAATCGGCCATTTCTCCAGGGCTTCGCTCATAATTGTATGATTGGTATAAGCGCAGCATTGAGTAACGATCGCCCAAGCCTCGGCCCACTCCAAGCCTTCCTCGTCAACCAAAATCCGCATCAGCTCCGGCACCGCCAACGACGGATGAGTATCGTTGATATGGAAAGTTACCTTGCTGGGCAGCTTCTTAAAGTCGTTGTGCTTTTTCTTAAACTTATTAACCGCTGTTTGCAGAGTGGCCGAAATAAAGAAATACTGCTGTTTTAAGCGCAGCTCCTTGCCCTGAACATGATTATCGTTGGGGTAAAGCACCTCGACAATCGTCCGCGCCAGGTTTTGCGCTTCTCTGGCCTTATTGTACTCGCCGCGGTCAAACATTTCTAGGTCAAAGCTGTGCACCGCCTCGGCGTCCCACAGGCGGAGCGTATTAATCGTACTGTTGTTGTAGCCGACAATCGGCACGTCATAGGGAATCGCCATGACCGATTGATAATTTTCCTGGACAAACTTTTCCTTGCCGTTTTCCTGCTTGGCCATCCGAACATTGCCGCCGAACTTAACTTCCACGCCGTATTCCGGCCGGCGGATTTCAAAGGGATTGCCGTTTTTCAGCCATTCATCCGGCTTTTCCACCTGATAGCCATCAATAATTTTCTGTTCAAAAATACCATAGCGATAGCGAATGCCGCAGCCATAGGCCGGGTATTCTAAGCTGGCCAGCGAGTCTAAAAAGCAGGCCGCCAAGCGCCCCAAACCGCCGTTGCCCAAGCCGGCGTCCGGTTCCTGATCCTCCAGCAGGTTCAAATCAAAGCCCAATTCATCCAACACCTCGCGCACGATCTTATCGCAGCGCAGATTGATGATATTGTTGCCCAGTGCCCGTCCCATTAAAAATTCCA
>CAUVDV010000103.1:0-7871 GCA_963550755.1 uncultured Lachnospiraceae bacterium | reverse complement strand
CTGATTAAAGCGGTATTAGATAAAAATATGCCGGATTTTGCCGAAGTCCGGCGGCGCTGCCTGCAAAATGAACCGGCGGGCCGAGGGCTGCCGCCGCGCCGGGTGGCTTTGGCCGGAGCGCTGGGCTGCGCGGCGATAGCAGCGGGGCTTAGTTTGTATCTTTCGATGACGGAGCCGTTAAAAAGCCGGTCGGCGGATTTAAATAGCATTAAGACCGAGGAAGCCGGGATTATGGCGGAAAGTATGGCCGGAGAAGAGGAGAGCGCAGCGTTGAAAGAGGAGGCTAAAGAAGTTGGGAAAACGGCCGGCCGCCCGGAGCGGATTGTTATCAATGAAGTTAAGGCGGTGACTGAAACTAAGCTGGCGGCCGAAGGCAGAGAAGTTTCCCCGGCGGAAGCCGAGGCCTGGGGCTTTGATTTTATGAAGCGCTTGCAGCTGCCGGCGGAGTTAACGAAAAGCTACTATCAGGAAGTCTATACGCAGGATCAAGACCGGCGCTATACGGTGTTGCATGATTATCAAATTTCTTATTGGGATGGGGAGAATGACGGCAAGTCGCTGCGTATTTGTTTTTCTTCGGAATTTACGCCGCTGCGCGATTGCTTTTATTCGGCGGATGACCAAAAGGAATCGCAGATTGGAGATACCCCGGTGATTATTTATCAGCATGGGGGTGTTTATATCGCCTGGTTCACCTGCCGGGGGATTAACTTTGATATTGCGGCATATCATTGGTCAGAGCCGGAGTTTTTAACCATACTCCACTCTATTATTGGGTGGACAGAGGATTAAAAAATGTTTTCCCTTTGTCTTATGGTGCGGTTTGAGATGGCTGCGATGAAGAAGCTGTCTTACACAGTACAGACCGGAGCAAAGGGCGGCAGCTGCTCAGCCGTTTGATCCGCGGGAACAGGTGGATGGGGGCCGTTTATGCGCAATAACTTTTTCACTTTACCCCCCCATTTTACATAGTAAGTGGCTAAAATAAAATTTGACATTTAATCAAAACAGAGTATAATAAACATATTGCAAGCGGCCGCAAGGCCGGATAATTTTATATTATGGGGTGCTTAAAAGGCTGAGATTATACCCGTATAACCTGTTCGGATAATGCCGGCGTAGGGAAGATACGATAACAAGGAAGAAAAGACTTGTCCCTGCTGGGCGAGTCTTTTTTTAAAATAAGAGGAATTTTCTTATTTAAAAAAGGGAACGCGCGGCGGCGGATATAGGATGCCGCGCAAACCGGCTTTCCTTGGCTCTTTGTTTAAGCGCTCCCGGAAGGGAGTTTTTTTATGGGAAACGCAAGTATAGCGATTCAGGTTCTGCCGAAAGCGGAGGGAAACGCGGAGATTGTGCGGATCGTTGACCGGGTGATTGAATATATTGCCGGTTATGGTTTAAATTACTTTGTCGGTCCGTTTGAAACTGTGATTGAGGGCGATTACGATGTGCTGATGGAAATGCTGAAGGGCTGCCAGCAGATAGCGGTCAGAGCGGGCGCGCCGTCGGTTATGACTTATGTTAAAATCAGTTATCACCCGAATGACGAGGGACTAAGCATTGAAGAAAAAACGGCGAAATATCAAAAACATCATTGATTTTTTTTACCGGTATAGTATTGTCATAGCGGTTTTGCTGCTGTGGCAGGGCTTGGCCTGGCTGAGGATTTTGCCGGAATTTTTTCTGCCGTCGCCCTATGCGGTCGTGCGGGCTTTTTGTCAGGATATCCGGCTGATTTTGTATCATACTCAATATACGCTGCTGGAGGCCTTTATCGGCATGGTGATTGCGATTGTTTTGGCGTTTGGCTTGTCGCTCTTAATGGACTGGTCAAAGCGCTGCTACGATTTGCTTTATTCGCCGATTATTATCAGCCAGACGATCCCGACGGTGGCGCTGGCACCGCTCTTGATTATTTGGCTGGGCTATCATATGGCGCCGAAAATTGTACTGGTGGTGATGACCGGCTTTTTTCCGATTTTAATCGCCCTTTTAGACGGCTATCGTTCAGTTGACCCGGACTGTATTCGGCTGCTGCAAAGCATGGGCGCCAGCCGGTGGCAAATTTACCGTCACGGTAAGCTCCCGGCCAGTGTTGGCTATTTTTTCGCGGGGCTTCGGGTATCGGTTTCTTACGCTCTAATTTCGGCGGTGGTGTCAGAATGGCTGGGCGGCTATTCCGGCCTGGGCGTATATATGACCAGAGTCCGCAAAGCGGTCGCGCTGGATAAGATGTTTGCCGTTATTTTTTTCGTGTCCGGTTTAAGCCTGCTCTTGATGGCGGCGGTGGATTGGCTGCATAAAAAAGTGGTGAAATACTGACCACTTTGCACTTTTTCAATGCGGCGGAAAGCGAAATACGAGCAAGTGAGGTTGAGGGATATTACCTGTGATTGTGTTAATGGGAAATATTTCTGAAACCGGGTGCCGAAATACAAAATGTGGCGATGCTGGCGCTTGGCGGAAAAGGAAGCTTTTAACAGGACAAAGGAAGTTTAAAATGAGATGACTTTATCACATACTATAAAAGGAGATAAAACATGAGAAGATTAAAGTATTTTAGTATAATGATAATATTAAGTATGGCGCTGGCGGCTTGTGGTCAAACCGGGGCGGAGCCAAAGACGGTGCCGGAAGCTGCGAACCCGCCGGCTCAGGAAACGGCAGCAAAGAAAGACGCGGATCAAGCCGCTGAGAAAAAAGAAGCGGACAAAGCCGATGAAACCGGAAAAACAGCCGAGCAAACGGAGCGGAAAAAACTGACGATTGTCCTCGACTGGGTGCCGAATACCAATCATACCGGTCTTTTTGTGGCCAAGGATAAGGGCTACTTTGCTGAAGAAGGCTTAGACGTAGATATCGTTCAGCCGGCGGAGGACAGCGCCTCGGTCATTGTCGGCATGGGCCGGGCTGAGTTTGGCATTCATTTTCAGCCGAATATGGTGAAGCGGCTTTTGGCTAAGACGCCGATTACGGCGGTAGCCGCTATTTTGCAGCATAATACCGGCGGAATCATGAGCTTAAAAAGCAGCGGCATTTCCTCGCCCAAGGAATTGACCGGTAAAAAATACTCGACCTGGGAGGATCCGATTGACGACGCGACGGTGCGGTTCATTACGGAAAAGGACGGCGGCGATTGGTCCAAGGTGGAGCTGGTGCCGGGCGAGTCCACCGACGCTACGACCGCTTTGCGGATGAAACTATTTGACGCGATTTTTGTGTATCAGGGCTGGGACTATATTCACGCGCAAGTGAGCCAAGTGGAGACCAACTTTTTTAAACTGACCGACTATGCGCCGGAGTTTGACTATTATACGCCGGTGCTGATTGCCAATGATGATTTTTTGGCTAAGCAGCCGGAAGTTGCTAAAAAGGCGGTGCGCGCCATCAAAAAGGGCTATGAGTTCGCGGCGGCAAATCCGGCGGAAGCGGCGGAGATTTTAATTAAAAACGCGCCGGAGGGCGACGCTGATTTGATTCGAGCCAGTCAGGAGTATTTATCTACCCAGTATATTGCTGATGCCGAGAGCTGGGGCGTGATTGACGGGAAGCGCTGGAATCGCTTTTATGACTGGCTGTACGACCAGAAGTTAATTACCGAGCCCCTGACGGACAAGGGTTTTAGTAATGAATACTTGCCAAGCGATCATTGATGTTTTATGCCAACGGAGAGCTTGCTCTCTAAAGGCAGAATAAACAGCAACGACCATTTGCTTAGCGCCTAACTGTATTGTATATTTGTATATTATTTGGATTGGAGCAGGATATGCCGAAACTGGAATTAAAAAAGATATCGCATACTTTTGCCGACGCACCGGATGACCCGATCTTAAAGGATATTTCCCTTTATGTCAATGAGGGGGAAATCGTCAGTATCATTGGCCCGTCCGGCGGCGGCAAGACAACGCTTTTTCATATCGCGGCCGGACTTTTGCGGCCAAGTGCCGGACAGGTTTATCTTTCCGGTCAGGAGATTACCGGTCAAAGCGGTCATGTCAGCTATATGCTGCAAAAAGATCTGCTCCTGCCGTTTAAAACGGTGCTGGATAACGTGGCTTTGCCCCAGATCATAAAAGGCCAAGACAAAAAAACGGCTCGGGCGGAGGCGGCCGCGTATTTTCAGGATTTTGGGCTGGCCGGAACAGAGGACAAATATCCGAAAATGCTGTCCGGCGGTATGCGGCAAAGAGCGGCGCTGCTGCGCACTTATCTTTTCGGCCGCGAGGTGGCGCTTTTAGATGAGCCATTTTCGGCGCTGGACGCTATTACCAAGGAAAATATTCATCAGTGGTATATAGACGTCATGGCGCAGCTGAACTTGACCACGCTGTTTATTACGCATGACATGGAAGAAGCGATTTTTTTATCGGACCGGATTTATGTGTTAAAAGGCCGGCCGGCCGGTTTGTCGGCGGAAATCATCAATGATTTGCCCCGGCCGCGCGATCCGTTAAGCGAGGGCGTCCTGCATTTAAAGCGGAAACTAAAGGAAGAATATTTGATATAATGTTGTGTTGTCATTTCAGAAAATGGAAAGTAAAAACAGCTGACCGACTGCTGATACCAATCAGAAAATAAAGTTATAAAATTTACAAAAATACAAAAACCAAAAGCGCTGTCCTGTTTAGAGAATCAGCGCTTTTGGTTTTTATGTGCATAGTAGGTAGTAAATTTTATATTTTTATATACTATACCATTTTTTTGATTTCATCAAACACGGCTTGAACCTGAGGCCCAACGATGACCTGCACGTTCTTTTGCGACGGCCGGATAATGCCGGCGATTTTTGCCTGCTTGATTTTCTTCTCATCAACTAATTCGTATTGCTTAACATCAATTCTTAGCCGAGTGATGCAATGGTCAAGCTCGTCAATATTTTCTTTGCCGCCCAGTCCAGCCAAGATGATTGCAGCCATTTCAGCAAAGTCAGTGTTTTTATCGAAAACTACGCCCTCATTTGGATTGGCTTCGTCGTCATCTTCGCGTCCCGGCGTCTTTAAGTTTAACTTTAAGATAAGGATGCGGAAGATAAAGTAATAAATGACAAAGAAGACAAGTCCCATCACAATTAGCATATACCATTGATTGGCCAAAGGATTTCTGGCACTTAAAATCATGTCGAATAAACCGGCACTAAAGCCAAAACCAGCCCGAAAACCGAAAAGAGAAGCAAGCGCAACCGAAATACCGGTCAACAGGGCATGAATCAAATACAGCGCCGGCGCTAGGAACATAAATGCAAATTCCAAGGGCTCGGTTACACCGGTGACGAAAGAAGCCAAAGCACCAGCCATCAGCAGGGAAGCGGCAACTTTTTTCTTATTGTCTTTGGCGGTATGATACATGGCCAAAGCCGCGCCCGGCAGACCAAACATCATAATCGGGAAGAAACCGGCCTGATACATACCAATCGTTGAAATATCCCGGACAGCTAAGCCGGCAGCTTTGACCGCGTCCGGTCCCTGTGCAAAGAGGTCGATGGTTTTCTGTCCGCCTAAGAACAAGGGAATATCTTTTAAAGCTGCTATATCAAACCAGAATACCTGATTTAAAGCATGATGCAGACCAACCGGAATCAAAAGCCGATTAAAGAAAGCATAAATGCCGGCGCCGACAGCGCCAAGGCTGACAATACCCGTACCAAAGCCAACTAAAGCACTATAAATAGTAGGCCAAGCAAAGAATAAAATACCAGCAGCAATCATTGCAAAAAAGGAAGTAATGATTGGGGTCAGCCGCCGACCGGAAAAGAACGCCAGGAAAGCCGGAAGTTTAACCTGATAAAAGCGGTTATAAGCAGCAGCAGCCAAAATACCGGCTAAAATACCAGTGAAAGCATTATTGATTTTTCCAAAACCCTCGATGTCGGCAACCGCCTCAACGCCGCGCAGCTGAGCAACAGCACCCGGCGAAAGCAAGGTAGTAATTACCATAAAGCTGACCAAACCACTCAAGGCAGCCGCGCCGTTCTTATCCTTGGACATACCGTAAGCAACGCCGACAGCAAATAAGATACCAAGATTGTCTAATACGGCACCGCCGGATTTAATCAGGAACGCAGCCAGCGGGCTTCCGCCGCCCCAGCCGTCAGGATCGATAATGTAGCCCAGTCCCAAAAGCAGTGCCGCTACCGGCAGTACCGCTACCGGCTGCATCAAAGAGCGGCCTAATCGTTGCAGTTGTTTTTTCATAGAGTAACCTCCTGTTAATTAGAAATGTTAATATTGTTTAAAGCCTACAAGAAAGGCTTTAAATTGGGGTCAAGTATATTTTAAAACACAATAAACAATTTGTCAATATTTAGCTAAGAAATAATAAGAAAAGGATAAGAAATGGTGATTTTATGATAAATCTGACAGGTGAAAAGCCGAAAAACATAGGTAAAGCATAGAAATAAGGCGAAAGATATAATGTAAACTTCATTTGTATAGTAAAATAAAAAAACACTTAACGTTCTTTGGCAGATTGGCTGCTTAAAAACAGCCGATACCGAAATAGGAAAAATATTTCAGTATCGGCCGCAATTTTATATGATTAACTTAACTTTTCCGTAAGCGGTTTGACTTTCGTTATTTCCTTACATCTTTTCCGGCACGGGAATCGCCAGAATGTCAAGCCCCGTGGTCAGCACCCGCAGGACGGCTTGCAGGAGCCGGTGCCAGGAGGCCTTGCGGGCAGGGGATTCCTCATTGATAATATGATGGTTATGATAAAATGCGTTCATCAGGGTGGACAGCTCGTATAAATATTCGCACAGATAATTCGGTGCTTTATCCTTAGCCGACTGCCACAGAACAGCGTTAAATTCATCTAATTTCAGCTGCAAATCCCGTTCAATCGGGCTGATGGCCGGCAGCAGTTCTCCGGGCTGGTTATTTTCATCGGCCAGCTTGCGCAGGATATTTTTGATCCGAACGATCGAATACAGCAAATACGGCCCAGTCTTGCCCTCAAAGGCGGAAAACTTTTCCAAATCAAAAACATAGTCCTTCATTCGGTAGTTGGATAAATCGGCGAACTTTAAGACGGAAATTCCAACCATTTCGGCAACTTCGGCCACATTGACTTCTTCTTTGTTTTGAATTTTATCGGCGGCGTTATTAACTACCATGGCAATTAAGTCAGCCAGCCGCAAAATACCGCCTTCTCTGGTTTTAAACGGCCGTCCGTCTTTGCCGTTCATCGTGCCGAAGCCGATAAACTCCAGCGCTGTTTGTTCCGGTACGATGCCGTATTTTTTGGCAGCACGGAAAACCTGCGTAAAGTGCAGGGCCTGGCGGGCGTCAACCACATACAAAACCTCATTCGGCTGAAATTCCTGTTCCCGCTGGTACAGGGTGGCTAAGTCAGTAGTGCCGTATAAATACGAGCCGTCGCTTTTCACCAGAATAATCGGCGGGACTTCTTTTTTATCGTCCGGCTGGCTGACATCGGCAATAATAGCGCCGTCGCTTTCAATTAAAGCATTCTTTTGCCGGAGAATATCGAGCACGATCGGAATCGCGTCGTGGCTGTCGCTTTCGCCGTACCACAGATCAAAATCAACCAGCAGTCTTTGATAATTGGCTTTTAAATCAGCAGTTGACAGCCGGACAATATGCCGCCACAGCGCCCGGTACCCGGGATGGCCGTTTTGCAGGGCATAGGTGGCTTCTTTGGCGGCGGTTTCCATTTCAATCGCCCGGGCGGTAGGATTGCCGTTTTCATCCTTTTCCTTAATCAGCGCCGAAACGCGGGGATAAACCTCCGATAAATCATCCAAGGTGAAAGGCGCTTCGGCCGGATATTCCCCGGTAAAGTTCGGATCAAAGTAGGGAAGCTGGGGCTGGGCGCGCTGCACTTCCGCAATAATCATGCCCATTTGCAGC
>CAUVDV010000102.1:0-8224 GCA_963550755.1 uncultured Lachnospiraceae bacterium | reverse complement strand
TTACGGTTTCCGAATATGTCCGCGCCAACTGCGAATACCCCGGCAAATGGCAGGGCGAAATAGAGCGCGTAGAGGAAATATCCGGCAAAATAATAACAGCGGTCAGGGTTTATCCTGTAGGCGGAGGCGCTTCTTTTCATGTCGTTAGTTTTTTAACGATAGAAAAAGACTTAATCACGGAAATGGACGAATACTGGGCGGATGACGGCGCTGCGCCCCAGTGGCGGCGGCAGATGAAGATTGGGCGGAAGATTCCGAGAGATTATGTGAGATTATAGCGGGCATGGCAGAATTCATAAAATGTGAAAAAATATAAAAAATCGGCTCATAAAATGTGATGAAATATAAAAAACAAGCTCATAAAATGTGAAAAAGTCAATTGATTAAGCTCATAAAATGTGATAAACTTTGGGGGAGGGGGTGAAACAAGTGTATTTAAAAAGAAAAATTGATGAATTTCTGTTTAACTGGAAGAATAATCCGGCGCACAAGCCTTTGATTGTAAAAGGGGCAAGGCAGATTGGCAAGACAGAATCGATTTTGCATTTTGCGAAGGCAAATTACAGCAATGTTATCTATCTCAACTTTGCCTTGGATAAAAAATATTCTGCCATCGTCGAGGATGGTTATGATGTGGAAACGGTCATAAAAAATATAACGCTTGCGAATCCCAAGTTTAAATTCATTTCCCAGAAAACGCTTCTTATTTTTGATGAAATTCAGGAATACCCCGATGTTGCCACGGCGCTGAAGTCCTTTCATATCGACGGCCGATATGATGTGATATGCAGCGGCTCCATGTTAGGAATCAATTATAAAAAAATTCATAGCAACAGCGTTGGCAATAAAACGGATTATGAAATGTTTTCCATGGATTTTGAAGAATTCCTGTGGGCGAAGGGATATGGCGATGAGCAAATAAAAGATATTTTAGCGCATATGATTAAGCACCAGCCATTTAGCGAAACAGAATTGACGGTATATAAAGCGCTGTTTTTGGATTATTGCGTGCTTGGCGGAATGCCGGACGTAATCCGCGGCTATATTGAAACCGGAACGTTTTCGGGTTCTTTGGAAATTCAGAAGCAAATAAGGTTAGACTACGAAGAAGATGTAAGAAAATACGCTCAAGGGCTGGATCAAGCCAAGATAATAAGCGTATATCGCAGTGTCCCGGCGCAGTTAGCCAAGGAGAATAAAAAGTTTCAGTTTAACAAAATTGATAAAAATGCGCGTTCAAGGGAATATACAGGCTGTATTGAATGGCTGATTGACGCTGGAGTTATCACAGAATGCAATTGTTTATTTTTTCCAGAGCTGCCGTTAAAGGGAAATGCGGATAAAAGCAAGTACAAATTGTATTATCCGGATACAGGATTATTGGTGTCTGCTTTAGATGAAGAAGCGCAGGATGATTTAAGGGTCAATAAAAACTTAGGCGTATATAAAGGGGCGCTTTATGAGAACTTTGTGGCGGAGGCGTTTACGAAACAAGGAATAGGACTTTTTTATTATAAAAAAGAAAATTCAACACTGGAAGAGGACTTTTTTGTCAGAACCAAAAACGAGTTGATTCCGGTGGAAGTAAAATCAAACAATGACCGCTCAAAGTCCTTGACCGCGTTAATAAAAAATGAGAAATATGGAGATATTCGGCATGGGATAAAACTTGGAGATTTCAATGTCGGCCGAACCAATCAGATAGATACTTTTCCATATTTTTGCGCTTTTATGATGAAAGCATATTTGAAAAATTGGGATTAAAGAAACCAGCCTTTGTGTGGGCTTGGTATATGTCCGCGCCAACTGCGAATACCCCGGCAAATGGCAGGGCGAAATAGAGCGTGTAGAGGAAATGGACGAATACTGGGAGGAAGATTGATTGACTGGTGCGTCAGAGGAAAGCGCAAGGCCCAAAGCTTCTTGCTGGAGTTAGGAAAGGGTTTTGCTTTTTCCTCTTGACCTGCCCTTGAGGGACAATGCTATCTTAAAATAAAAGGAGGTAGCAATTATGCTGCGAAATGAAATTCAAAGGAAAACAGGTTTAACCAGAAAGGCCATGGACTATTATTAAGTATGTTAACTATTTGGATGAACTGCCGTCATTTGAATTATCGGTGAAAGAACAGGAATATATCCGGGAAAACACAGCTGCCCTTGACTGGAATGATTTTAAAGCATTAAATGACGCTAAGAGAAGGGCCATAGAAAGCCCTGAAAAGTGGTGGCAGGAGAATAACGAGGCGATAGCGCGGTACGAGCAGTTTAAAACCAGCGAAGAGTATTTAACCAGTCCGATGAAGCGGATTTGGGATAAACTGAAGCAGTATATGCAGGACAATCATTACTATGAAACGGCAATCCCGCTGATTCGGAAGTTCAGCCAAAGCTATGATGAGTATTATAGTAAGCTTCTGGCGGCGAAAACCGGCGCGCTGGACGGCAGGCGGGCGACAACCAATAAACGGGCTTTTGACTGGGTAAAAAGCATTGGCCCGAAAGTAAACTGGGAAAGACCGCCAAGATGGGTAAGGGATGGTAAGTTTTATACCTCGGCTGGAGTGTCCGCCGGTATTGATATGGCGCTGGGCTTTATTCAGGATCAATATGGAGCGGAAAAGGTAAGAGAGATATGCGGCCGGATGGAATATCACTGGAACGCCAATTCGGAGAATGACTTGTTTTGACGGAAGGCGGTTGGAAAAAATGAAAATTTGCGGCCATCTGGCCACGAATTTTCAAAATTAGACTTGACGACGTTTGGTATGCCTGCTATAATTTTGAAAAAGAGTGGTCATAAGCCCACAAATTTTCAAAGGAGAACGCTATGGAAATCAAGCGCGAAAAATATCTGGAAGGTTTAAAAAACCGTATGCATAACGGAATGATTAAAGTGATTACCGGGATTAGGAGATGCGGAAAATCTTACCTGCTTTTTCAGTTGTTTTTGAAATATTTGAAAGAAAGAAAGGTTTCGGATGACCATATTATTGCGATAGCATTAGACGAAAGAAAAAACAAGGATTATAGAAATCCAGATATAATCCTAAGTTATGTGGAAACCCGCATTAAGGATTCCGAAATATATTATCTACTGCTGGATGAAGTGCAAATGCTGGCGGAGTTTGAGGAAGTTTTAAATTCTTTGCTGCATATATCTAATCTGGATATTTATGTAACCGGAAGCAATTCTAAATTTTTGTCAAAAGACATCATAACCGAATTTAGAGGACGCGGAGATGAAATCCATGTTTTTCCGCTTACGTTTAAGGAATATATGCAGGAATATGCGGGAGATGAATATCATGGTTTTGCGGATTACATCATGTATGGCGGGCTGCCGCTGATCCTTTCTATGAAAACCGAAGAACAAAAAGTGGGATATTTGGCAAGGCTTTTTGAGGAAACGTATATAAAAGACATCAGGGAACGCAATCGGATTGATAAGCGGCAGGAACTCAATGATTTGATTAATGTTCTGGCTTCGGCAGTGGGCTCACTTACGAATCCGTCGAAGATAGAGGCGACGTTTAAAAGTCAAATTCATTCCGATATTTCTATTAATACGATTCGCCAATATATTGAATTTTTAGAAGACGCATTTGTGATCAGCGCAGCCAATCGTTTTGACGTTAAAGGAAGAAAATACATAGGTACGCCTTTAAAATATTATTTTGAAGATGTTGGCCTGCGCAACGCCAGACTTGGGTTTAGACAGAATGAAGAAACGCATCTGATGGAGAATATCATATATAACGAGTTAAGAGCCAGAGGATTTCAAGTTGATGTGGGAGTTGTTCCTGTCAGAAAAATAACAAATAATGGAAAACGTGAGCGGGCGCAGCTTGAAATTGATTTTATTGCGGCTTTAGGCAGCAAAAAGTATTATATTCAATCGGCGTTTAGTTTGCCGGATGAGGCTAAAATAAAACAAGAAAAGGCTTCGTTGCTAAAGGTAAGTGATTCTTTCAAAAAAATAATCATCGTAAATGACAGGCTGAACATCCGAAGGGATGAGGACGGCATCACAACGATGAATATTTATGAATTCCTTTTAAAGGAAAATAGTCTGGAATTGTAAGTCCCACAGAATAACAGAGGGAAAAGCCGCAAGACAGGAGAAATATATGTTTGACCAAAGATTACTTCAGGTTTGTCCAGAAAGTAAAAAATATATGGCGGGGAATATTCTCTGCCAATGGCTGGAACTGATTTTAAACGCGCTGATGATGCTGGTAATAGCGCAGGCGGCCGGGCGGCTGTACCAAAGGGAATGGGGCGTGGGTCAGCTGTGGCTGCCGGCCGCGCTTATTCTGGGAACGGTGGCGATTCGTTTTTTTGTCGCTCGGCTGGCGGAAAGCGGAAGCCATGCCGAGCTTTTGGCAAAAGACGGTGTTTATGCCGGACTTTGGCGGACGCAGGCAGCCTTGGAGCAATATGGAAAGGAGCAGGCCAATGAAGAAGCAGTCAAAGCTTAATACGCTTGCCCGGCTGGTAAAAGTGGTGCAGCCCTTGGCTGGCGGGTTATACGGCCGGGGGATCATTGGCTTAGCCAGGGCCTTCCTGCATAATGCGCCGTTTTTGCTTCTGGATGAGCCGACCAGCAATTTGGACAGCTTGAATGAAGCAGTGATTCTCCGCTCCCTGAAAGAGGAGGCCAAGGGCAAAACAATTGCGCTGGTTTCGCACCGCCTTTCAACCGTTCGGATTGCCGATGAGGTGGTTTCCGTGGAAAACGGCCGTCGGAAAACGGAGGCTTTCAATGCGAAAAGCGAAAGTTAACGCAAAAAAGTCGTGGATTTCCAAGTTAAATGCAACAGGGGTTCCTGTCAGAGTAAGTGCAACACCGTGTTGCATTTAGGTTGAAAAATTACCAAACGGGCGCCAGCCGGAAAAACAAATTTTCCCTCTTGCCAATTGACGTAAAGTATGATAAAATACTTTACGTCTGTTTTTTAGGCTTCTTTTTTTGTGGCCAAAAAATAAGAGAATTTAGCAGCACTAATTAATCATATTGGAGGTGAAAGGAATGCCAACATTTAACCAGTTAGTCAGAAGCGGAAGAAAGTCCGCCGAGAAAAAGTCAACGGCGCCGGCCCTGCAAAGAGGCTATAACTCTTTGACCAAAAAGGCGACCAAGCAATCCGCTCCGCAAAAGAGAGGCGTTTGCACTGCCGTTAAGACCGCTACTCCGAAAAAGCCGAACTCGGCGCTCAGAAAGATCGCCAGAATTCGTCTGACCAACGCCATGGAAGTAACCGGTTATATTCCGGGCGAAGGCCATAACTTGCAGGAACACAGCGTTGTTTTGATCCGCGGCGGCCGTGTCAAGGATCTGCCCGGTACCCGTTACCACGTTATTCGCGGTACTTTGGATACCGCCGGCGTCGCTAAACGCAAACAGGCCCGTTCCAAGTACGGCGCTAAGAAACCGCAGGCCGGCAACTAATTTTCCGGCAAAAAGCAACAAATCAACAGGAATCAGAAGTAAAAACTCCATAATTAGTGCTGGGATAATAAATATTATCGTTGCACGAACAGAGGAAAACTGAGTACCGATGAGTTAATAACTCAATTTCCCATGTTTGTCAGAACAGTCTTTTTTAGGCTCGTTGCTTCCAGAAAGGCTACGCCTTTCGGCGGCGGGCGGGAACGATAGGCAAATTGCGATGCCGTCGGCCGAAAGTGGAGTCCATGTAGGTTGTGCACCCGCACAGAAACGCGAAGCGTTTCGACAGGGCACCCGCTCTTTGAGCGGGATAGAGTCAAAAAAGACTATGGGAAAATTGAGTCAATAATTATTAAGGAGGGAAGTAACGTGCCACGTAAAGGACATATTGCGAAAAGAGATGTTTTGCCGGATCCGATTTACGGAGAAAAGATCGTAACCAAGCTGATCAACAATGTCATGCTGGACGGAAAAAGAGGAACGGCGCAGAAAATCGTATACGGAGCCTTTGAGAAGGTTTCGGAAAAAATGGGAAAAGAAGCAGTTGACGTCTTCCACGACGCATTAAATAACATTATGCCGGTTTTGGAAGTAAAGGCTCGCCGGGTCGGCGGCGCCACTTATCAGGTGCCGATGGAGGTGCGGCCGGACAGACGCCAGGCTTTGGCGCTGCGCTGGCTGACTCTGTACTCGCGTAAACGAGGCGAGAAGACAATGGTTGACCGTTTAGCAGCCGAGTTGATGGACGCCGCTAATAATACCGGCGCATCGGTTAAGAAAAAAGAAGAAATGCACAAAATGGCCGAGGCCAATAAGGCATTTGCTCATTATCGCTGGTAAGCGGCCGCGGCAAAGTTTTGCCGTGAGCTGACGGAAACTGATCAATTTTTAGAAGCCAAAGGGAGGAAAAACTTTGGAAAAAAGACAATACCCATTAGAGCGCACAAGAAATATTGGAATCATGGCGCATATCGACGCGGGTAAAACGACCTTAACGGAAAGAATTTTGTTTTATACCGGTCGGACACATAAATTAGGGGAAACGCATGAAGGCGCCGCTCAGATGGACTGGATGGAGCAGGAGCAGGAAAGAGGCATCACCATTACCTCGGCGGCTACCACTTGCGCCTGGAAGGAAAACCGCATCAATATCATCGACACGCCCGGTCACGTAGACTTTACGGTTGAGGTAGAGCGTTCGCTGCGCGTGCTGGACAGCGCGGTCGGCGTATTTTGTGCCAAAGGAGGCGTAGAGCCGCAGTCGGAAACGGTTTGGCGGCAGGCGGATAAGTATAATGTACCGCGCATGGCTTTCGTCAACAAAATGGATCGTTCCGGTGCCGACTTTTTAAACGTAGTCGGCATGATGAAGGATCGTCTGGGGGCAAATGCCGTGCCGATTCAGCTGCCGATCGGTAAAGAGGAAAACTTTGCCGGCATCGTTGATTTGATTGGGATGAGAGCCTATTATTACAATGATGATTTGGGCAATGATATTGCCGAAAAAGACATTCCGGCGGATATGCTGGATGACGCTGAGCTTTATCGGGCGGAAATGGTGGAAAAAATCGCCGAAACCGATGACGCTTTAATGGACAAATATTTGAGTGAAGAAGAAATCAGCGTTGACGAATTAAAGGCGGCTTTGCGCCAGGCGGTAATTAACGTTAAGATTATCCCGGTACTGTGCGGTTCGGCTTATAAGAATAAGGGAATTCAAAAGCTGCTGGACGCGGTCGTAGCTTATTTGCCGGCGCCGATTGATATTCCGGCAATTACTGGCGTTAAACCCGGAACAGAGGAAGTGGTTGAGCGCCATTCTTCCGATGAAGAACCGTTCTCAGCGCTGGCGTTTAAGATTATGACTGACCCGTTTGTCGGAAAATTAGCATTCTTCCGGGTATATTCGGGTACGGCCAACGCCGGCTCTTATGTTTATAACTCAACCAAGGGCAAGGATGAAAGACTGGGCCGTATTTTGCAGATGCATGCCAATAAGCGGGAAGAGATTGATAAGGTCTTTTCCGGCGACATCGCGGCAGCGGTTGGCTTTAAACTGACGACTACGGGTGATACGATTTGTGATAAGCAAAATCCGGTTATCTTAGAGTCGATGGTATTCCCGGAGCCGGTTATTTCGGTCGCAATTGAGCCGAAAACCAAGGCCGGCCAGGAAAAAATGGGCTTGGCGCTGTCGAAGCTGGCGGAAGAAGACCCGACCTTTAAGACCTATACCAATGCCGAAACGGGACAGACCATTATTTCCGGTATGGGCGAGCTGCACTTAGAGATCATCGTTGACCGGCTGCTGCGGGAGTTTAAGGTGGAAGCCAATGTCGGCGCGCCGCAGGTTGCTTATAAGGAAACCATTACCAAAAATGTTGACGTTGAAGGCAAGTTTGTCCGGCAGTCGGGCGGACGCGGTCAATACGGTCACTGTAAAGTGCGTTTTGCGCCGATGGACGTCAACGGCGAAAAAGAATACGAGTTTATCAACTCGGTGGTCGGCGGTGCGATCCCCAAGGAATACATTCAGCCGGTGGACAATGGTATCCGCGAAGCTATGCAGTCAGGCATACTGGCCGGCTATCCGGTAGTCGGCATTCAGGCGGACTGCTACGACGGTTCGTATCATGAGGTTGACTCCTCGGAAATGGCCTTTAAGATTGCCGGCTCGATGGCGTTAAAAGAAGCCATGCGCAAAGGCAATTCGATTCTCTTGGAACCGATTATGAAGGTTGACGTCAGTGTACCGGAGGAATATATGGGCGACGT
>CAUVDV010000101.1:0-8255 GCA_963550755.1 uncultured Lachnospiraceae bacterium | reverse complement strand
TTCTGATTAAATTGGAAGAGTCATATCTTGGCGAACAATTATTAGGGTAATTTTCGGAAAAGATGAAGGATCAAAGCTCTGACAATAATCTCAAATGAAAAGAGAAGAACAAAAACTCCAGAAGCTTCTTCTCTTCCTGATTCACAAACTCCGGCACATAATAAGATGGATATGTTCTATCAGAAAGAAAAAAAGGCTCTCCGCAGCCCCAGAGCGGTTTTACCCCGAAGTACGGAAATCCTTTGATTTCAAGCCTTTCCGAGCATATCTGCAATTACTATTTCTGTATTTTACTGAGCAGACAGGCAGTCTCCACATGTCCTCCTCTGGCGAACATATCAACCCCCTGCACCTTCACTAACTGATAGCGGGCGCCGTCGGCGTCGGCCGCTGTCAGCCGCTTGATATCTCGGGCCAAAGTCGCCGGATTGCAGGAAACATAAACGATTCGCTCCGGCTGCATGTGGCGCAGTGTTTCAACTACACTTTCCTCCAAGCCCTTGCGCGGCGGGTCAACCACAATTACCTCGGCTCTTTTTCCCTCAGCATACAGCCGGGGAAAAATCTCCTCCGCCTTGCCGGCATAAAAGCGGGCGTTTTGCACGCCGTTTCGGGCAGCGTTTTTCTCGGCATCGGCAATCGCCTCCGGCACGATCTCCACACCGATTACTTCCTTAGCCTTTTCCGCCAAAAACAGAGAAATCGTGCCAATCCCGCAATACAGGTCAATCACCCGCTCATTTCCGGTCAAAGCCGCATATTCCAGTGCCGTTTGATACAGGCGCTCGGTCATCACCGAATTGATTTGAAAAAAAGAATTGGGCGAAATCAAAAACCGGTACCGGCCAATATGATCCTCAACATACAGCTCACCCAGTACCGCTATCGTTTCCCGGCCCATGATTACATTATTTTTTTCATTATGAAAATTAATGCTCACTCCAGAAATTTGCGCCAGCCCGGCAAAGGTCTGATGAATAGCCTCGGCCAAGCGCGCCGGCATTTTCAGCGCATTGATAACCAAGGTTAAATGAAAGGTCTGGTGCAAATCGGATTTGCGAATGACACAGTGCCGGAACAACCCCTCATGCTTTTCCTCATCATAAGCACTTAGCCCTGCGTTTTTCATCATTTCCCGAATCTTTTGCAAAATCATGCCGACCGCCTCATCCTGCTGACAGCAAACCGGCGCTTCGATAATGCGGTGCGAGTTCGGCGCAAAAAAGCCGATTTGCACCTCTCCGTTTTGACCGGCCCTGATCGGGTACTGCATTTTATTGCGGTAATGCGTTGGGTCAGCCATGCCCAAAACCGGCGGCACGGTTACGTCCGTTAAACCGCCGATGCGCTCTAAACAGTCCTTAATCTGCTTTTGCTTCAGCTTCAGTGTTTCCTCATAGCGAATATGCTGGAGCGTACAGCCGCCGCACAAAGGCCCGGCCGGACAATCCGGCGCTTGCCGGAGCGGCGATGTTTGTAAAAACTCCATTGCCTTGGCATAGCCAAAGCTGCTGCCCGCCTTTAAGACCTTAACCCGCACCACTTCCTGCGGCAAAGTCTTGGGCACAAACAGAGTATAGCCCTCATACCGGCCAATCCCCTCGCCCTCGGCGGAAACATCTTCAATGGTAATAATTTGTTCCTCATTCTTGCTGACCGGCGCTTTTGCTTTCATCTTGCTCCTCTTTCCCAAAAACGTGTTTCTTCCTAATTATACAATATTATATAATACTTAACTTCACTTTTCCCGGCCGCCCAAATCGCATTCCGTTCCCGCACGGGACTTATCCTCTTTTGACGGGTAAAACTGCGTACACAGCCATTTTGAGCAAAAAGCACGGCTAATGAGTGTCCTTGCCCGCCCGCTAAAGTGTAAGCAAAAGAACCCTATAAGGCAAATGCTTTTAAATCCACATCACTATATAGCAATAGGATAATTATTTTTCCTGACTTTTATATCTGGTGCGGCGCAGCATACTGTCAAACAGCTTAGAATAGCCAATCCACGTGTCTTCGTTTTCGCTTTCCGCCAGCAGCGTCTGAAAAGTCATGATCTTGGCATCAATATTATCGGCGTAATGCAAGACCATCGCTTCGATAATCGCCGGCCTTTTCGGCGAGCCGTACTCTAATTCCCCATGATGAGCCAAAATCATATGGCGCAAAAGATTGGCCAAATCCGCAGGAAATCCCGGAATTTGCCGGATTTTTTCATTCATCCACTCAACGCCAATCACGATATGCCCGACTAAATTCCCCTCATCAGTATAGTCCACCAGCGGAAACTCGGATAATTCCTGCATTTTGCCAATATCATGAAGCAGCGCACCCATCAGCAAAATATCCCTGTCCAGCACCGGATACTGGCCGGCCAAAAAATCGCAAATCTTTAAAATCCCCAGCGTATGCTCTAACAGCCCGCCCTGAAAATTATGATGTACGCTTTTCGCCGCCGTATGCCTTTGAAAGCGCTTGGCAAAATCCGCATCCTTAACAAAAAATTCCTCGGCCAGCGCCTTGATATAGGAATTTTTCAAGCTGCTGACATAGCCCAAAAGCTGCCGGTACATTTCCGCTGGATTCTGTTTGCTGGTTGGGATATAATTGGCCGGGTCATACTCGCCCGGTTCGCTTCGGCGAACCCGCTTTACATTGAGCTGATTGGCATTTTGAAAGCTGACGACCGAACCGTCGATTTTGATAAAATCCCCCGCTTCGAAATGCCCGACTGCATCCGTCAAATCCCAAATTTTGGCATCAATGCTGCCGCTTTTATCCTGCAAAGTCATCGAATAATACGTCTTTCCCGCCCGCGTTTTCAGCACTTGCTTGGTTACGCACAAATAAACCTCCTGAATCCGCTCACCCTCTTTTACTTCCGCTAAATAAATCATCTTTTTCCTTTCATTTTCTGCTGTTGCTTTATCTTTTCAGCCGCGTTTCCTTATTTTTTCCCTTTTTATTAAAGCATTTTTCCGCCGCTCTCTGATTCGGCAGCCGTTATTGACAGCTATTCTGATTCACGCTTGGAAAAAATTTCCTGCAGCCGCTTCATTTGCCTGACAATTGCTTCCGCCGAAGTTATCCGGCCGGGAGAATCCTGCGCCCAGCCGTATTCCAAGGTGATATATTCCGGCGCATTTTCCTGCCACAGAGCTTCCAGCAAGCGATAATCCTCCTCTGCCATTTCCTCATGCACGTCGATCCGGCCTAAGCTTGGCAGTTCACCGCCGTTTAAAAGCCGGATTTCCTTTTGCCGCTCGGCCGGCATCCGGCGGTAATATTCGGCAAAGTCTGCGCTGCCCGACAAATGCGCTTCTTTGACGCGATCCATCGGCAACCGCCGGCAATATTCAGCAAAGGGCATCCCCAAGTGCTCGGCCGACACCCGGGCATGGGATAGGTCAAATAAAAAGCCGATTTCCGTTTCCTGAGCCAATCTCTTGATCGTTTCCGGCTGCGCCGCGTAACGCACCGTACTGATTTGGCCAATTTTCGGATATTCCGGACAATAATCAATGTTTTCAATTAAGACCGGCACCTCTAAGTGTTCTTTTAAATATAAAATATTTTGCTTCATCCGCTCATGCAGCTGCCTTTCCTTTTCCGGCTGATCGCCGCTCAGGTCAGCCAGATCTTCCGGATAAGCCAGGCAGTGAAAAGCTACATGCGGGCTGTCATAATAATAAAGCAGCTCGTTCATTCTTTGAACGGCTTTGCGCAAACTTCCGCCATATTCTTTTGGAATTTCGGCCTTGGTCAAATCCATGCCAATCCGTTCATACCAGCCAAAACCATGCAAAAGCAGCGGCCTGTGGGCAAACGCCGCTTCCAAATCATTTGCGCCGAACGCTCCGGCTTTGATATAATTCAGCTCCGACAGCTCCCCTTGGTTTAACAGTTCCATTAACGCTTTTGAATAATTGCAGCCCCATTTCATAGCTTTTCCTCATTTTCTCCCATTAACTCAATTTTCCGCCGCTGCTCCCGAAATCCTACCGTCATTCGCACTTCGGGCTACCGCCCTTCTTGCTCATGACGGTTGCCTTGCACAATGCACGCGCCTTTGCATGCAAGCATGCATGGCGCGTGCGCTGCGCAAGAGCTTATACGACAAAAAAGCCATCCTTTTTTTGGACAGCTTTTCTTGCAGCTTTCAGCCGGACTCGAACCGGCGACCTATGCATTACGAATGCATCGCACTACCAACTGTGCTATGAAAGCAGTTAAACCTTAATCATTATAAAAGGTTTGGCTTTTTTTGTCAATCCTTTTTTTCGTAAATCTTATAAGTTTCGATAAAACTTTATAATCCTTTCCGGGAAAAGGCATTGACTTTTACAAGCGTTCTGTCTTTTGTATCTTACAATAAATCTTTTGTTTTTGCAAGTTATGCTGTTTTTTATTTTTAAATTTCAGCGCGTGGGTAAAAAAGCAGAACAAGCCGGAATAAAAGAAGTTCCGCCGTTAAAGGGGCTGTTGCATTTTAAGATTTTCACACAAGATTTAGGAAAAATCCTTGCAATTTATCACCCTATCTTGTGTAAAATCTGTATTTTGCAACAGCCCCTTTTTATTTCCCTATCTAAATCAATTATTCCTTTTCCATACTGTTCAGCCGTTCGGTTTGGTCGGCAGTCGTCAGGGCGTTGATCATTTCCTCCAAATCGCCGTCCAAAAAGTCATTTAACCGGTACAAGGTCATTTTAATCCGATGATCGGTGACCCGCCCCTGCGGAAAGTTATAGGTTCTGATTTTTTCCGAGCGGTCGCCGGTTCCCACTTGGCTCCGGCGGTTCTGCGCCAGCTCTTTCTCCTTTTTCTCCAGCTCCATATCATAAAGCCGGGCGCGCAGCACTTTCATCGCCTTATCCTTATTTTTCAGCTGCGATTTTTCATCCTGCATTGACACCACGATTCCGGTTGGAATATGGGTCAGCCGCACCGCCGAATCCGTCGTATTGACCGACTGGCCGCCGTTGCCGGACGAGCGGAAAACATCGACCCGCACGTCATTCATATCCAAATCAATCTCCACATCATCCGCTTCCGGCAGCACCGCCACCGTCACCGTCGAGGTATGAATCCGGCCGCCTGACTCGGTAACCGGCACCCGCTGCACCCGGTGCACGCCGCTTTCATACTTTAACTTAGAATATGCGCCCTTGCCGTTGACCATAAAAATAACTTCCTTAATTCCGCCCACGCCAATTTCATTTAAACTGACGACCTCGGTTTTCCAGCGATGCCGCTCTGCAAAGCGGGTAAACATTCGGTACAAATCCCCCGCAAACAGCGCCGCTTCATCACCGCCCGCGCCGCCTCTGATTTCAATAAACACATTTTTATCATCATTCGGGTCTTTGGGAATCAGCAAAATCTTAATTTCTTCCTCCAGCGCCGCCACATTTTCCTTGGCCGCCGCCAATTCTTCCTTGGCCAGCTCCTTCATTTCCACGTCGCTGCTTTCCTCCAAAATTTCCAAGGATTCCTCAATGGTGTCCTTGGCCTTTTTATAATCGCGGTACTTTTCAATAATCGGCGTCAGATCATTATGCTCCTTCATCAGCTTCTGCCATTCCTCTTGACTGGCGATCACCGCCGGGTCGCTGACAAGCCTGCCGACTTCCTCATATCGCTTTTCGGTTACTTCCAGATTTTCAAACATTTTCTTCCTCTTTCTGCTTTGCTTTTATCGCTCTATTTTATTAAAAACCTTCTCTGATTGCAAGCCCCAAATTCCCGTTTTTTGCAGCGGCAGTCCGGTTTCCGGCGTTCAATTTTTATACGCCAATTTTGACGCGGCACACAAATCCTTTGCGCCTTATTCCGCTTTTTCGGGACATTCACCCCGTGAAAACGCAGGACACTTTAGCCACTCCGCCAAGCACTCCAGCGTGCGCCAGTCTTTCCGGTTACCACACTATGCCGCATGCCGCCTGCGGCTTTATTTTTCAGCCTTTTGGCCTACAGTCGCCGTTACGATTCGTTCCCGGCCGGTTAAGTCCGGCAAAATCCGAATCGCCCGCCAGCCGTTTCGACGCAAGAGTTCCGCCACCGCCGCCCCCTGCCCGCAACCGATTTCCAGCAGCAGCCTGCCGCCGGCTTCTTCCCCGGGTAAAGCGCTCTCCAACCTAGCCGTCTTGCTTTCACCGCCGGTTTCCGTCTGACCCGCTGGTTTCCGCCCGGCCACGGCTCGCTCTTTTTCGGTCACATCCATTGGACTTGGTAAATCCCCGGCTAAGCTTTCAGCCAAGCTCTTTCTTAAATACCGCGCCGCCTGCTCGGCAATCCGCCGATAAAAATCCAGCCCGTCCGCGCCCCCGTCCAGCGCCAGCGGCGGGTCATAATTTCGCACCTCTGCGTCTAGGCCCGCCATTTCCGCCGTGGCAATATAGGGCGGATTGCTAACGATAATATCAAATTTTTCCCCGCCTAAACCAGTGAATAAATCACTTTGCCGCCACTGAACCCGGTCGGCCAGCCCATAGCGCTCACCGTTTTTTCGAGCCAGCGCCAATGCTTTTTCGGAAATATCGACCGCCACCACCTCAGCCGCCGGCTTTTCCGCCGCCACCGCTACCGCAATGCAGCCGCTGCCGGTACACAAGTCCAGCACCCGCGGCCGCGTCAGCCCGGCTATTTCTGTCAGCGCCAATTCTGCCAGCAGCTCTGTTTCCGGCCGCGGCGTCAATACGTCCGAACTAACACTTATCTCATAACCATAAAAGTTTTGCCGGCCGGTGATTTCCTGAAGCGGCACCCCGGCCATTCTTCGCGCCAGCAAAGCCGTATAGCGCTCCGTTTCGGCCGCCGAAGCCTCCGCTCCGCCCCAGAGTAAATAATCCCGCAAGTCCCAGTCTTTGATAAACAAAAGCAGCTCTTTGGCGTCATTTTCCGCTTTCCCGGCGGCGGCTAATTTCCGTTTCCCACTATTTAACAACTCATGATAATTCATCTTCTGCCGTTCCCATCCGCCTACTGAGCCGCTTTCAACGCTTTCCTTATTCTCCCGGCACAGGCCGCCATTTTCAGGCCTTGGCCTTTCTTTAACCTCTTACCGGCAGCATTTCTTCCATTTGGCGCAGCACTTTTTGCTCATTTTCCAGTTCCCGGCCCCGGCGCGAAAGCTCCTCTTTCTCCTCTAAAAGTCTTTCCTTCAGCCGATCTCGGCCGCCAGAAGTCGCATAATAATCGGAGTCCTGCAAAAACAAATCAATCAATTCCTCTTCCTTTTCCGGCAGCATGGACGCCATTTCCCGGGCAATATCCAGCGCCGCCAGCCGCTGCTGCTTTTCTAAATCTTCATAGCGCTGTCTTTGATGTTTTTCCTTGGTAAATATCTCATAGCGCAGCCTTAAACCCTCGGAGCTATTGACCTCAAACTTCTCATATTCATAATCCAGCAGTTGCCGGTAGCGGACATATTTTAGTTTAACCTTATTCATCAGCTTCACCGCCCTTTGCTGCATTCTCCCATTTTTTTCCAAGGCGCTGCGAAAGTAGCGGCGAAAAACAGCTGCCCAGATGCCAAAAAAGCCAATACTCAAAATCAGCACCACCGCCGGTACAAAAATATTCTGCCGTTTGGATAAAAGAAAAAGAAAGATCGTTCCCAAAATTGCCGCCGCTACCGCCACATAGAGCACCACCCCGGTAATGAAAAGCCCAATCTGACTCCTTTTAAATTCATACTCTAAGCCCGACCGCTCGCCTTCTAAATAGCTCAAATCCTTTTGCGCCTTTTGAAACTCCAGTTCATTTTCCTCGATGATTTTTAACACGCGGGGCAAGTCCTCGCCAAAGGTCAGATCATTCACCTGATTTAAGTACTCCCGCATTTCCTCATGATGATCCTTAGCTTCCTGCTTTTGTCCGCGCAGGGCAGAATATTGCTTGGCCATTTGAATCAAAACGTTCCGCCGCCGCTCCGGAAAGCGGGCAAAGCGCTCCGCCAGCTGCAGCCTTTTTTCATTGCGCGCTGCTCTCGGCAAATGTTCCGCTAAAGCCGCCTTATTTTCCGCTTGCCAACTCGCTAATTTCCTAGCCGGATTATCACTTTCCCTTAATTCTTTGGCGTCATAACCGCCGATATAGGTGACTTCATACGGCGTCCAGTAGGAACGCAGTTTCTCTTTTATTTTAGCAAAAATTCCCATTTTCCGCCCTTTCTTTTCTTTCCAGAAAAAACCGCGTTTTAGTCTTGGATATTTAAAATCAATTTTTCCGGGTATTGGCGAATATACCTATAATAT
>CAUVDV010000100.1:0-8288 GCA_963550755.1 uncultured Lachnospiraceae bacterium | reverse complement strand
CAGCAGAAGGGGGTTTTTTATGGATAACCTAGTGATCCATAATTGGGACAATATACAGCAGGTATTAAAAAAAGACTTTAATATCAAGGAACAGATTTACAATGCTTTTTTAGCTGATATCTATCCGGCGGAAGTGACCGGCAGCGAAATTGTTATTGAGCTGGAAAATACCGGCCACATCAGCTTTTTAGAAAATAATTACAGCAAAATCATTCAAGTCGCCGTTTCCATGGTAACGGATAAAAACTATGACATCCGCTTTTCATTAAAAAGCAAAAAACCGCAGACAGCCGGCAAAGAGTCGGTCATTTCTTCAGATTATGATAATAATGAAGATGTTTATCATTTAAACAAGCGCTATACCTTTGAAAACTTTGTGGTCGGGAGCAACAATAAGTTTGCCAATGCCGCCGCCTTAGCCGTGGCCGAATTTCCGTCCAGCAGCTATAATCCGCTGTTTATTCACGGCGGCGTAGGCCTGGGCAAAACGCATTTAATGCATGCCATTGCCCACTATATTTTGGAAAACCACAGAGATTTAAACGTCCTTTATGTATCCAGCGAAACCTTTACCAATGAAATGATTCAGTCGATCCGCTCGGATAAAAATGAGGAGTTCCGCAAAAAATACCGCAATATTGACGTCCTTTTAGTCGATGATATTCAGTTTATTTCCGGTAAGGAAAGCACGCAGGAGGAATTTTTCCATACCTTTAATACCCTGCATGAGGCCAAAAAGCAGATTATTATATCCTCCGACCGACCGCCCAAGGATATTGAAACCCTAGAGGAAAGGCTGCGTTCCCGCTTTTCCGGCGGGCTGATTGTTGACGTCCAGCCGCCGGATTTTGAAACCCGGATGGCCATTTTAAAGAACAAAACGGATTTTGACCTGATAAATATTGATAATGACGTTTTAGAGTATATTGCCAATAACGTCAAGTCCAATATCCGCGAGCTGGAAGGGGCGGTCAATAAAATCATTGCTTTTAACAATTATAACCATAACAGGGCCGACCGGATCACTATGGAGATTGCCGAAGAAGCCCTAAAGGACAGCATTGTCAGCGCCAATACCAGCCTGATCAATCCCAGCGTTATTTTAAACATCGTGGCCGAGCATTTTAGTATCAGCACCGCTGAAATCTTAGGCAAAAAAAGAAGCAAGGAAATCGTCGAGCCGCGGCAAATCGTAATGTACCTTTGCCGTAAGCTGACCGATGCTTCCTATCCGGATTTGGGCAAGTTTTTTAACCGCGATCACTCGACTGTCATCAACGGTTACGAAAAAATTTACGAAGAATTAAAAAGCAACCGCAGTCTGCAAAAAAATATTGATATTCTGATTAAGAAAATCAATAACCGCTAACCGGAAAATTATGAACAGCCATCTGTCCGCGTCGCCAAGACCGCACCAATAAAAAATGTTTTGACGGTGTTATCTTTTGTGGATAAGCAAATGGCAAATTGTCATTAAGCTGTTAATAAGCGATTTATTCACCGGTTTTAAAATCAGGGGCAAAGAAAAAACTGTGTATAAAAAAGCATAACTTTTTGATTTTTCAAGAAACTTATCCCAATGGTACCGGCCGCTGCCGGTAAGCGGCGGCGACTGTTACCCACATATGCACAGCCCCCTACTGCGGCTCCTGCGATAAATCATATTCTTTTTATATTTAACGGCCTGCGGACAAAAAATTGTTGATAATCGGCCGGACGTTTGCGCCGCCGGAAAAATAATGCTGCCGCTGGGAAAAGGCAGCAGCAAAAAGGATAATCCGTTTACTAAGGCTTACTATTTGCGGTTTATAAAAAGGCTTTGTCTTTCCTCGGCAGGGCCCCTTTAACAGAGAAATACCAGCAAAACAGAACAAGAAAGGAAATACTATGCGTTTTCAATGTGATAAAGATAAATTAGCCGATGGCCTTAATACGGCACTAAAAGCCGTATCTTCACGCTCGACTTTGCCGATTTTGCAGTCATTTTTGTTAAAGTCGGCCGGTCAGTCCATAAAATGCATCGGCAATGATTTGGAAATGGGAATTGAAGCCACCGTTCCGGCCAATATTGCCGAAGAAGGAATGATTGCCGTTAATGCCCGGATGTTTTTTGAAATTGTAAAGAAAATGCCGGACGGAGAAATTACGATCGCTTCGGAAGGCACGACAATTAAAATTGCTTCCGGCCGTTCCGAGTTTAATATTAACGCCGAGGACAGCAAGGAATTTATTATGCTGCCGGAGGTGGAAAAAAATCGGGCCTTGACCTTGCCGCAGGCTGTTTTGAAAAAGAAGATCAGTCAGACTATTTTTTCCATTTCCTTAGACGATAATCGGAAAGTCTTGCAGGGGGAACTGTTTGATATTGTCGGCGGCAGCCTTAATTTAGTGGCAATTGACGGCTACCGCATCAGTATTCAGTCGATGCCGCTCAAAGACGAATATCCGGAAAGTTCCATTATCATTCCCGGCAAAACTTTGTCCGAGATCCAAAAAATATTATCGGCCGAAGAAGAAGACTTGGTGTCGATTTATTTTACCGATAAGCATATTTTGTTTGAAATGGATCAAACGATCGTGGTGTCCCGAATTATTGACGGCGCTTTTCCCAAGTACATGCAAATGTTTTCCGAGGATTTTAAAACGATGATTGAGATCGACCGGCATAAGCTGCTTTACGGCATTGAAAGAGCGGCCCTCTTAGCCAGGGAAAGCAAAAAAGCACCGGTTAAGCTGGAGATTAAGGATAATCATTTAATTATTACTTCCAATACCGAGCTGGGAACGGTTTACGAAGAACTGGAAATTACCCAGAGCGGCGATGATATTACGATTGCCTTTAATCCCCGCTATTTATTGGAGGCCTTAAAGGCAATTGAAGAAGATACGATCAACCTGCGCTTTACCATTGCTTCCAATCCTTGTATTATCCGGCCGGCACTGGCCGAGCAAAGCGAAGAATATAAATATTTGATTTTGCCGATTCGGATGGTGAATTAAGTGAAGCATGAATTTTCTTTAAAAACAGATTTTATTAAGCTGACGCAGCTCCTAAAAGCTGCCGGAATTGCCGATTCCGGCGCGGCGGCCAAAGAATGGATCAGGCAGGGCAGGGTGATAGTCGGCGCAGAAGTGGAAGTAAGACCCGGCAGAAAGATTTATCCGGGCGATACGGTTTTTATTCGCTTGCAGGAAATGGAAGAAATCTATGTATTTAAGGGAACTGAAACTGAAATCTTTTCGGAATTATGATAATTTGGTTTTGCCGCTTTCTCAGGGGATTAATATTTTTTATGGAGAAAATGCACAGGGCAAAACTAATATTTTGGAGGCGATTTATCTGGCAGCAACCAGTAAGTCGCACCGCACCAATTTTTACCGGGAAATGATTCAAAAAGGACAGGAGTTTGCTCATATTTCCCTGCAAATTCAGGGGGAGTACAGTCCGCAGAAAATAGATGTTCATATCGGCCAAAACAAGCGGAGTATTTTTGTCGGGCAGGAGCCGGTCCGCAAGCTCGAAGAACTTTTGGGCAATCTTTATCTGGTGATGTTCTCGCCCGAGGATTTGGAGATCGTGAAGGGGAGCCCCGCGGTCCGGCGGCGGTTTATTGACTTGGAACTAAGCCAGATCGATCCCTATTATTATTATCAGCTGCGCCGTTATCACCGGCTGCTCAAGCAGCGCAATACTTTGTTAAAAAATTACCAGAAAAGCAGCCCCGATTTATCGGAAATTTCGGTTTGGGATGAGGAATTAGCCAAGGCCGGCGGTGAAATTATCCGCTGCCGGCGGGATTTTATCCGGCAGTTAGCGGCTGTTTATCAAAAAAGGCATGCGGAAATTTCCGACGGCCGGGAAGAAGTTTTGCTGGTGTATGAAAATAATGTGGCTGAGGATCAGTTTTTGGATAAATTAAAAAATCGGCTAAAAAAAGATTTGCAGCTGGGCAGCACCTATTACGGGCCGCATAAGGACGATATTTTGTTTTCCATTAATCATATGGATTTGCGTATTTACGGTTCGCAGGGGCAGTGCCGGACGGCGGCGCTGTCGCTTAAATTATCGGAAATCGACTTGATTCGGAAAAATAAAAATACCGCGCCGGTGCTGCTCTTAGACGATGTCTTGTCGGAGCTGGACGATTCCCGGCAAAAAAAGCTGGTTGAAAACTTAAAGGATATTCAGGTGCTGTTGACCTGTACCGGGGTGGAAGATTTTTTGCGCCAGAATTTAAAGGCTGACGCTTTGTTTCGGATTGAACAGGGGCAGGTTTTTCCGCAGGCGGGGGAAGCTCTTTAAAATCTGTTTCATGGTTTATACTTGCCATGAGAAGGAAGTTTATCCGTTTGTTTTAAAAGCAGGATAGAGTAAAAAGATGAAATAATTTTGTCCGCGGAAAATAAATTTTCAGGCAAAAGCGAAGCAACTAAAAAGATTGGAGTAAAAATATGGAACAGGAATGTTTACGGATATTAGGTTTTTCTTCCCGTCCCTCGGAAAAAGAATTAAAAAGCGCTTATAAGAGACTGATTAAACAGTATCATCCTGATGTTACCGGCGGCGAAACCAGCCCGGAATATACAAGAGTTGATACAGCGTATAAATATTTAACCGGTAAGATTAATTATCAGCAAGCGGAGGCGGTCTTGTTTCCGGAGAAAAAAAATCAAAGAACGACCGAGTATCGGAATGCCTATGATTCGGCTGCCGGACAAACCTCGTTTGAAGATGAGTTTTTCCGCAACTTTTATCGGCAGCATTCGGAGGAGTTTGATGAAAATGGCTATTACCGCCGCCGTTATTATACCTATGACGCTTCCTGGCTAAAATATGTGCCTTTGATCTTGCTGCTGATTTTTATTATTGTGATGGTGATTTTTTTCAGCTTTTTACGATTTTTATTTACGCCGCTGGGCTTTATACTGCTGGCCGGATATTTGATTTGGCGGGTATTTTTAAGGAAAGCAAGATAGTTAGAGGGTTAATCAGATTTTATTTTGATGGGTTAAGGGTAAGAACATGGGCAACTGAATTTTAACTTAGTGAAAAGGAGGAGATCGATATCATGAATACTAAAAAGAATAAGCCTGACGGAAGTTACCTTAAAGCAAAATGATGAGCTTAAAGTGCTGGCCAATACCTTAAATGCTTTTGCCGGGCAATTAAAAGGCACCATCGAGCGGATAGCGGAAACATCCAAAGAAGTGGCAAATACTTCCAAGAAGCTGAGAGATAAGGCTGAGGACGGAAAGCGGATTAAGGTAGTTGATGAATTGGTGAACAGCGCTAATTTTGCCGTTGCCAAAATGACGGACGCGCTGAAGATTGTGAATGGGGAGCCGATGAGCAAAATGCCAGCATCCAGGATTTTTCGGATGCTGCGGATGAGCTTTTTGCAATGGCGGATTCGCTTAAAGGGGATATCAGCCGGTTTTCGGTGTGACCGAAAAACAGGATCAAGCTGCGGCTAAGCTAAAAGCAGCGGATATTCAAGTTTAAGGAATATCTGAAAAGTAAAGTAAAAAGCATAAAGAAAAGATGACAAAGGCGCGGAGCACGAAAGTGCGTGAACGCGCTTTTTATAAGCCGGTGATAAAGTTTGGGGAGGACACGGCAATCATGACAGCCGCCAAAAGAGAAAAAAATGATATATTAAAAACAATATTGAGGATCGCGGTGCCGGCTACGGTTACGCAGATCATTAATACCATTTATGGAATTGTTGACAGGATTTTTATCGGAAAAATGCCCTCTATCGGCTTAGAAGCATTATCCGGCATTGGCGTGTGCTTTCCTATTTTGGTGCTGATCACCGCCTTTTCCCAATGGATAGCGGTGGGGGCGTCAACCATGGTATCTATTTACAGAGGAGAAGGAAATACCGAAAAAGCGGAAGAAGCGGTGGGAAATACCCTTACTTTGTCGGGGCTGACGGCGGTCCTGCTTTTTGCTGTGCTGCAAATTTTTATGAACCCCATACTACTGCAGTTTGGCGCCAGCAGCAAAACGATTCTTTATGCCAATATGTATTTAAAAATTTATCTAATTGGGGTGCTGTTTCAAATATTGATTCAGGTTTTTTCCGGTTTGCTGATTTGTCAGGGCTTTGCTAAGAAATCGATGATTGCCTGTATGATCAGCGCGGCCGCCAATATTGTACTGGATTATTTTTTTATCATCGTATTTCAGCAGGGAATTGGCGGCGCGGCGGTCGCTTCGGTGATATCGCAGCTCCTTGGGGTCATTATTTTAGCCTTTTTTCTGGTTAAACCCAGTTCTGTGGAAAAAATAAAAATTAAGCTTTCCTGTTTTCGGCTAAATTATAAATTAAGTAAAAAAATCATTCTCTATGGGCTCCCCTCGTTTACCATGGATTTTACGGAAACCTGTATTTATGCGGTATATAACCGCTCGCTCCAATTTTACGGCTCTGATCTTTATGTTGCCGCCATGACCATTATCCAAAGCCTAATGCTGTTTATTTATGTTTTTGCCAATGGTCTGACGCAGGCAGTTCAGCCGACGATCAGCTATTATTATGGGGCGGGGGATAAAAACGAGGTAGAAACCGCCTCTAAAATCGGAATCATCGCCCACCTGATGATAACGGCGGTCGGCAGCATCCTATTGATTTTGACCAGAAAAATAACGGTTTCTATTTTTACTACCAATGAATCGGTTATGGATATTGTGATCCGCTATTTTCCGATTTATTTGGCGGGCTGGGTGATATTCGGGATTCAGTCAGGGGTGCAGTGTTTTTTTGTGGGAATGGGCAGAGCCAAATATTCGATGCTGCTGGCGGTCTTTCGCAAAATCATCCTGCTGATTCCCCTGATGCTGCTTTTGCCTTCTGTCATCGGCATTACCGGAGTATTTTTAGCGGAAACCATTTCCGATACGATTTCGGTCAGTTTGTCTATCTTTTTACTGTTTGTTACCAGAAAAAAGATTTTAGAAAGCGTTGTGAAACCACTTGATAAATAGTTATATCATAATTATAGAAAGGCAGTGAATCGATGCAGCTTGAGTGGGATGAACATAAAAATCAATATCGTGTTTTAGAAATGGAAATTCGCATTATTTTAGCCAGAAAAGCCGCCAAATCAGAAAAAGTGGGAATTCCTTATCAAGCTTTGATTAACCTGTATCTTAAAGATCATATCATAAATAATTGAAATTTAAAGATGTTGTGAAAGTAATTGAATAAAAAATATTGACAAAAAAGCAAAAAAAGATATAATTAATTTATAAAAATAAAATATATTTATATTTTTCGTATAATTTACTACTCTTACAGTCAAAAAGGAGGACATAATGAAAAAGACTATGTTTTTGTTGTCGTTTGTTTTTATGTTGTCTGCTTGCGGGAATAATGAGAATGCTAAGGTAAATAAGGCGCTTGAAAATTTCATGGCTGCTAAGGATTGTGAATATCAAGTTGAAAATAATTATTATTATCCAAAAGAAGTGGATAGAGAAGTATTTGTTGTCAGTCAGGTGAAAGTCAATCATTTGCAGGATGAGGATTATCTGACCGAAGTGCGGGGAGAAACCAAGGTCATAAGCGACCAAAAAACGGAAACCATATCCACTCTGATATACGACGGTTATGGAAAGGAAGTCAGTTCTATTCAAAAACAGGGTGATAAATGGGTTAAAACCGTTTGGATCGGCACAGACGGAAAAGTAGATTTAGAAATCAACCGGATCAAGATAATCTGCTCTGTTTGCCTATATTAAGAGCAAGCTCTTATATAGGCAACAAAAGCATATTATCAAAATTATTGACAATTAAAAGTAAATACATTATAATTACTTTGTAGATATTAATGGAGTGAACGATGTATATATTTGATTGGGACGAAAATAAAAATCAGATTAATCAAAAAAAGCATGGAATTGACTTTGATGAAGCAAGTTCTGTGTTTTATGATGAGAGGGCGATTTTATTTGATGATCCTGAACATTCTGAATGGGAAGAAAGGTTTATCCTGCTTGGAATGAGTAACATTACAAATATTTGCGTAGTATGTCATTGTTACAGGGAATCGGATACGGTAATTCGTATTATTTCAGCCAGAAAAGCAACAAAAAAGGAGGCAGAAAGATATGTTAAAGGAATATGATATTGATAAATTAAATCCAAGACCAAATCCCTATGCAAAAGAGTTAAAAAAGCAGATTACTATAAAAATTCCGCCGTCTGTTATTGATTATTTTAAAGTACAGGCAGCGAAATTAGATATGCCGTATCAGACACTGATTAACTTATATTTATTGG
>CAUVDV010000099.1:0-8405 GCA_963550755.1 uncultured Lachnospiraceae bacterium | reverse complement strand
TGGTTGCTTTTTCCTTGGTTTGAATATCCAAAAAAATCGCATCCGGCTTTTTCCGCTCGCACCAGAGATCGGCAATCTCCGCCTGAATCAGGCTGCCAACAATTTCATACCTATCCGCATCACCGAAACAATTTTCCAAAAAACGCAGTGTTACCGCCTGATCATCGACAAACAATAGCTTAATCACGCAAGTCCTCCTTCCTGTGGCAGTCTTTTTGATATCCGATTTCTTTTATCATTTTTTATTTGGAGTTTGTCTTTTCCTTGATTTTCCATTTGTTTTTTATTTACAGGTTTTGGCTTATATTCTTATCTCTGCCGCTTCTTTCTCTGCCTGCGGCAATTCTACGGACAATTTAAACCGCGGCTCAGCTTGAATCACTAACTTCCCGGCCGACTCCTCCACCCGCCGCTGAATAGAACGCAACCCTCCGCCCCAGCGGATTTCTCCGGTCGCCGGCCGACCGTCGTTTTCAATGGTCAGCCGTATTTTATCCGTTTGCTCAATTTGGATATAAATATTTTCCGCGCCGCCATGGCGAACGGCGTTAGTTACCGCTTCCCGAATAATTTCCACGATCTTTTGCGCCAAGGCCTCATTTTCCGGAAGCTGGCCCTGGGTATGGAAACGAATCCCTAACGGCAAGAAGGCATTGATAATATCCCGATAGCCCTGAAGCGGTTCTTCTTCCTCTGGAAAGTTTAAATCTGTTAAAAGATTATCGATTTGTGCCTGTAAAAGCGTATAATCAACACTTTTCTTATTGCTCAGCTCTCTCTGCAAAATGGAAATCCTCTGCCCCAGTACATCATGGACATGATTCCACATCCGGCTCAAGGCTTCTTGCTGACGCAGCTCCTCCAAATTATCCAGCGCCCTTTGCAGCCGGCTTTTTTGTTCTTCCAGCTGAGCCTGATACTCCTTTAGCTGATGGGTAATATTCTCCTGCTCGGTCACATCAGTAGCAATAATTTGATACGTTTCCTGTCCCCGCAGCCAAAAACTTTTGCGTACAAACTGCCATACCTCCTGCCGGGGCGTTTCTATTAGGTAGCGCTCCGTTTCGCCTTCTTCCGGCGGCTGACGCCAATTCGTAGTCAAACCTGGCAGCAGCTGCCAAAACTTCTCGGCATTGCGTAAATACCCGCCGGTCAAATCAGTCATCAGCGCCAGCATTTGCCGATTGATCAGGCGAATCGTCCCGTTTTTCTCAGCAAAGAGAATCCCGCTGTGCTGTGCGTCCAAGGCTTCCTTAACCGAATACTCGGTAATTTCCGTTTCCCGCCTTTGCCGCTGGTCATAGTAGCTGATTCCTGCCCGCAAAATCAAGAGCGTCAGCGACAGCACAAAGTAAAAGCCGTAAAACTTACCGATTACCCGCTCACTGGCCGGCATATTCAGCAATATCATCCCAATTCCGGCCGGCACCAGCAAACGCCGGGTCTTCGCATAGACAAAAATACCCCAAACGGAAATCACAAACGCCAGCGCCGAAAACCAATGCTCATATTCCCACAAAACCAATGTTGAAACCGCTAATTCCGAATTAATATGGCGAAGTAAAACCGATACCGCCGCCAAATAAAGCAAAAGTAAAAATTCAAAGCTTTTAAGTAGCCGGTGAAAAACGATGCTGGACACATAAAGAGCCTGGAGTACTACGCCCATCAATGACAAAAACAATAAGAACAATAAAATGTTTTGATCAAAATACCGGTATAAGCCGATCATAGCATCTCCTCCCGAATCGGCACCAGAACAGAAAAAGCATCGCCCAGTTCCTTGTAACTGACGCCCGAGGCTGTATTTAGTTTTTCCTGAAGGCTTTTTCGCTGCTGACTCTGATCGCTTTCAATTAAAAAATACAGAACCAGTTCGCCCTTTTCCTGAAACAACCGAATTGTCATGGTGCTGATGTTTTCTGCCAAGGCCCATTCGTAAAACAAATGACAGCGTTCATACACCTCTGCCGCCTCCGGATAAGAGATGCCGGACTTTAGACCATAAAAAAACTGGCACTCGGAAAAGGTTCCCAAATTAATTTCGTCAATCAACCGGCTCAGGTCAGCCGCTGAGCAAAGTCCCTGCTGTTTCGATTTAATCAGCAGCTCGCATCTTCTTTTACAGTAAATCGCCAGTCTTTGCAGCTGGATCAGACCTTTTTCCCGCAGCTGCGGATGCGTTTTCATCGCCTGCAGCAAAAAGTTCATCTTATTGATTTTATCCTCAACCAGTTGATTGACTTCCTCAGTCAATTCATTTTGCGCCCGCATAAAAATGAGACAGCTTTCTACCTGCTCCTTTTTCGATAAAATCAAATTTTCCTCTTCCAATTCGCGCGTTACTCGTTCCAAATTTTGCTTAAGCGAACTTAATTCCCGAATATTTTCCCGAGTGACGATTCGGCCGCCCCGAATGGCCGTCGACCACAGCAAGCTGTCCTTGTCTGCGGCAAAAAACGGCTTCTGTGCGTCCGGCCAGTCAGTTTCCTCCGGCAGAATGCAGTCTTCCGAATCTGCCGGTATTTCCACCCCCGCTGACTGAAAACGGATCCGCCCATTTTGATCCAGTATCCGCATATCCAGGAGACTATGCTCAAACAATTCATGATACCCGCGATTAGACGGAATTAAGTCGCTTTTTAAAATCGCCGTCCAAAACAGCAAAATAATGCTGCCCATCCCCAAAGCCAACGAAATTTCCCGAAAAAAAGGAACCTGTAAATTATATAAAGTGCTGTAAGTCACTCCCAGCAGCAGTACCAAAATCGGCAGCACCGCCATTTTCCGCTTGGGCGCGTCCCAACTTTTACGCACCAAATACAGCCACATTCCGGTTTGGGTCAAAATGATCCATAGCGCTGTTAAATAATAGCCCCAGTTATGCTTATACCGTTTATACCATAGATTTTTATCGGAAGTTAAAAAACGGAAGAACTGCTGATGCAGGTCATTGGTCAAAACCAGCAGCAGGAGCAGGCCGGAAACCGCACAAACAGCCGCTAATCGCAGCGGAAACACGCTCTCGTCATACTGGTCCAGATTAAGGGCAATGAAAATGCCAACCGGCGGCAGCATTAAAAGAAATAAATAATAGGAATACCACAGCGCCCGAATATAATCGGCGCCGCCATAAATGGAATATTTCAAGATACCAACGCTGATCCAGCCAATAATTAAAAGCCCACTCAGCGCCAGCCCCCGGCGCACCCCCAAATGAATCACCGTTCGATTGACCCGGCCGATCCACAGAATGGTTAAAATAATCAGTCCTACCGCCACAATCTGATGTTCCCAACCGTTAATCGGCGCATGCTGGTGATTTTGTTTCACATGACGCTCAAGCGGAACATCAATTTCGCCAAAATCATAAAATTCCGGAAGCCGAGAAGCCGCAAACAAAACCGAATCATTTTCCGGCTGCCAATTTTTCTTCGGCGACAAGTAATTTAAATCCTGATAAACCTGACGTATCGCCGCCACCTGTCCGGCTTCCAGCGGGTGATGCGCCAGCAGCCCCACCTGAAAGGCCAGCGTTCCTTCCTGCGGCCACAGAATGGTTATGTCCTTCCGCCGCAAGGTATAAAGATAATCGGAATACAGCGTGATCTGCACCGGTGCGATGACATTATCCCAAAAAAGCCGGTTCTGCCCATACAGCTCACCCAGATACTCCTGCGCCGCCGTCCGCTGAAAGCTGCCCGTTAAGCCATAGGCAATCGCCTGCCAGATATAACTCTGCTCCGGGCTGCGATCCGGTAAGCTAACCGCCGCCTGCTCCGTCAAGATATCCTGCCAGCCCCTGACCGGCCCGGCTAATTTCTCTTGATTGACCGCCAATATTATCGCATCATTATAAAGCGGATAAAAATAGGCCTCAGCTCCCGCCCTGATCAGCGGCAATGCCTGCACATCATAGGCCAGCACGATTTCATCTCCTTCTAAAAAATGTGCCAAATGCCTTTCTTCCTGACGCGCGACCTTATATCCGGGAAAGGCTTTTTTAGCGGCCACCAAAACCGGACTGGGCGTTTCTTCCAAAAACAAAATCTTCAAATCCGGCTGCGCAGCCATTAGACCGGAATTAAAGCGCGCACTCCGGCCGCCGGCCTGAAGCCAAAAGACCAGCACCAACGCTATCATTCCTACCGTTACCACTCCAATCTTTATTAATTTTTCTCTTTTCATTTGCTTTTCACCCGTCTTTACTATTGCTGTAAACTAAATTCCAAATCGAACGGTAAAGCCGTCATTTGCTTGCTGCCGGTTCCTTCGCTTATCCGTCAGAAGGCCGCGCCGGCCAGTGATTTTCTGCGTGCGGCAAAGCCCGCCAGCCCATTTAAGATTACCTTTATTTTACACAATTTTATGAAAAATGTAAAATAGATTTTCAAAAATCAAAACAAAAAATTCTTTTTTTATTAAGTTTTCCTGAGAAAACTGCCGATATAATCTCTATGAGGTGTAACATCGTTCCGCTTGATGTGCCGTTTTTGCTTTTTCTTGCCTGTGGGTGCGGGACAGTTGATTTTGTATTTACGCGTTTATTTTGACCGTATGGCTTAGGAGGTATCATGAAACCACGGTGTTTTTTCGTTTTTGTTCTTATTATCAGTTTATTTTTGGCAGCCTGCTCGCCCGCGCAAAAGGATCACGCAATCCAAAGCGTTAAAGTCCTTGAACCCATTCGGCTGACATTATGGCATTATTATGTCGGCCAAAATCAGCAAATGCTGGAAGATGCTATTGTTGAATTTAATCAGACTCTCGGCACGGAAGAAAATATTATCGTCGAAAGTGTTTCGCAGGGAAGTGTCGCTGAATTAGAAGCTTCTCTGTCCAATTCAACCAAAGGTGTCATCAATTCCGCCCCCATGCCGGATATTTTTTCCTGTTACCCGGATAAAGCCCTTGAAATTGACGGGCTGGGAATGGTTGCCGACTTAAATCCATATTTTACAGCCGAAGAAAAGGCCGGTTATGTGTCCAGCTTTTTGGCTAACGGTTTCTTTGGCGACCGTCTTTTAATCCTGCCGATTGCCAAAAGCACGGAACTCCTTTATATCAATGCTACCGCTTGGGATGAATTCGCGGAAGCAGCCAATCTTTCCAATGCTTCCTTTAATACATGGGAAAGTATTTTGGATACTGCCAGAAAATATTATGACTGGACGGATCAGCAAACGCCCGATATTCCTAATGACGGGCGGGCAATGTTGGGAATGGATTCTATTCAAAATTATATTCTGGTCGGCTGTAAGCAGTTAGGCACTGATATGGTTGACGCCGAGAAAAAAACTGTTATTTTAAATCAGCCGGTGCTGCGTAAGCTGTTCGACCTTTATATCAGCGGCTCGGCGATGCATTATTTTGGCGGCAGCGGAAAGTTTCGCTCGGATAATATCAAATCCGGCGAATTGATTTCCTATATTGGCTCTACCTCCAGTGCCTCTTATTTCCCGACTTGGATTGAAAAGGATATTGCCCGTCAGGACATTCGGTTTTTGGCCTTACCTTACCCGATTTGGCAAGGCGGCGAACCGGTCGTGATTCAGCAGGGGGCCGGTATGTGCGTCACCAAATCGACCGTCGAAAAAGAACGGGCGGCTACTTTATTTCTTAAATGGTTTACCGACCAAAAACAAAATCTAAATTTCGCCATGAGCAGCGGCTATCTGCCGGTAAAATCAGATGTTTACCAGAGTGAGGCTTTTAAAACGGCTCTGCAAAAATTAAATCAGGGTAATGCGACTCAAAAAAATGTAGCCATGGTTTATGATGTTGCTTTTCAGCAGATCACCACTTACACCGCTTATGCCGTCAAGCCGTTTACCAACAACTATGTGCTGCGGCCGCTTTTGCTCTCCACCCTGACCAGCGCAGCCGAATCCGCCCAACAAGCGGCGGATGCCTTAAAGAAACAAAAAATGTCATCGGCTCAAATCCTATCCTCCTTAAACCTTGAGCAGCGTTTTGCCGATTGGATGAAGGCTCTGGAAAAGGCTTTACAAAATGAAGGAATTTCTTATCAGGAAATTTAATTCTCCTATCATGCTTGTTCCCCTGTTAACGAGCGGCTAGCCCAGAGAATCCGGCGAGACGATTCGTCAAACGCCGAAAAATACGGAATAGCTGAGATATTTAGAAAGGATCCCATATGAAACGCTCCATATCGCTTCGGACACAAATTATTTTATTGATGTCTTTACTGGTAATCTTGCAGAATATTGCTTTAATCATGTCTTTATCTTTTTCCAAAGTTTTCTTTCTGCTGGATGCGGAATCCTTTCGCCTATTTAATAATACCACTACCGCCCGCAAACAGGCGCTGAATAACGAGTTGGGTCAGCTCATCAGCTTAATGGCCGATGATAGCCGGATGTTTAATCAGGCCCTGCAAAAAATTTCCGCCGCCGGCAGCAAACGTTTGTCCGATCCCACTGTTTATAATGAAATTGCCACGACCGGTGCGGAATATTTAATCCATCTGCTGCAAAGCAGCAATATCAACGGGGCTTTCTTTATGCTGGCTTCCGACGATAAACAGCCGATGCCTTCGGTTTATATCCGCAGCGCCGCCCCCAAAGAGTCTTATGCTTTACCGGAAAACTTTCTGCTGGAGCTTGGCCCTCTTGCTGTTTCCAAAAAATATTTGATTCCGACCAGCTCACATCATAGCTTGTCTGCTCCTTTTGATTTCAACAGCCCCGACTCTAAAAAATGGGATTTTTATTATCAGCCCACCCAAGCCGCTCTGGATTTTCCCAAAGCGGAAATTGAACGCTATGGCTATTGGACTACTCCCTCAAACCTGTTGTCTCATTTGCCGACTAGCGTGTTTTATACTCTGCCGCTGCTAAGCTCAGGCGGTTATCCGATCGGGGTGATGGGGATTGAAATCACCCAAAATTATTTTGCTCAGCACTACCTGCCATTGATTGATCTGCCGTATCAGGACAGCTTTTATGCAATCACTCCGATGAATGACCAGATTTTGACTTTGGACTGGTTTATTTCCAGCAGTCCACTGGCACAAATAGCTTTAAAAAAGCAAAAAAATCTGCATTTAACTTCCGCCGGGATTACTGATAATATTTATTCCTCTCATTTGGATGAAATCGGTGATGTTTATTGCTTTGCCCAGCCGCTGACGCTGTACAGCCAAAACTCACCCTTTATCCAGGACAGCTGGAACCTGGTCAGTTTTGTACCAAAGGACACTCTGCACGGCACCTCCTCTCAGGTGCGCCGAACAGCGCTTATCAGTATTGCTTTAACTACTTTGGCGGCTTTTATTGTAATCTTTTTTATGGCTCGTTTTTCCACTCGCAAAATCTTTGGCATGTCCAAATATTTGGCTGAACTGGATCCCTATCAGGCCATTAGGCTCAAGCGAACCGGCATGCGCGAGTTTGACGCGTTGGCCGAGGCAGTAGAAAAACTAAATCAAAGAGTCATTCACGCTTCGGAAACCACTTCCCGGATCTTAAAGCTGTCGCTCCTGCCAATCGGCGGCTTTGAGCTGACGGTCGAATCGGATCAGGTGCTGATCACCGACTATATTTATTCGCTGCTTCAGTTAAACCCGAAGACCAAGCTTTCGATTAGGGAATGGAAAAAGTATTATGCTTTGCTGACAGCTTCCCCGACACCGGAGCACGACGATATTTATCATTTTTCCGCCGACAGTGAATCAGACGGCATTTGGCTGCGTATTTTAGAAAGCAAGACCCCGACCGGCAGCGTTGGTGTCATTTTGGATGTCACCAGGGAGATTGAAGAACGCCGCCGTCTGCTTCATGAACTGGACTTTGACGGCATGACGCAGCTTTATAACCGGCAAGCCTTTAAACGGGAAGCCAATGCCAAAATCCTATATGAGCCAAATAAAATCGGTGCTATGATTTTTTCTGATTTGGATAATCTGAAATATATCAATGATAATTTCGGTCATGAAATTGGTGACCGGCTGATTCTAAGAGCCAGTGAAATGTTTCATGAGTTCGGCACCTACGGCGGTATTGTCGCCCGGATTTCCGGCGATGAGTTTGCCATTTATCTGCATGGTTTTTCTTCCAAATCAGAAGCCCAAAAAATAATCGCCCGCCAATTTAAACAAAGCGCTCGCTATGAACTGCAGACACCGGACGGCGTATCCCATCGGATTCGCTTTTCCTCTGGTATGGCTTGGTACCCGGAAGATTCGGATAATATCACCGACCTTTTAAAGCTGTCGGACTTTGCCATGTATGAAGCCAAGCACAAAGAAAAAGGTGTTTTATATGAATTTAACAGAAAGTCCTATGACAGTAAGTCCTATTTGCTGGAAAACCGAGAAGCAATTCACCGTTTGATTGATGAACGGCTGATTCATTTTAATTTTCAGCCGATCGTTGATTTGCGCA
>CAUVDV010000098.1:0-8407 GCA_963550755.1 uncultured Lachnospiraceae bacterium | reverse complement strand
CTCCATTTCACAAACTCTTCTTCAAAATTATCCGCCCAGTGACAAAGTTTTTCAAAAGGAGCAGCAATCCTGATTTGTTCATTAAGTACAACCATATTCATCCTCCTTGCTCAGCTAAACTTCGGTTACCACAAAAACATCCGTCATCCAACACCTCAATTTTCGCGCCTGCTCTTCTTCGGCCGGTGAATTGGCTTTTCAAATAAGAAGCTTTGCCGCCTGCTTTTGTCCTAATTATAAAATCAGCGGCAGTACTCTTTTCTCATACTTTTAGTATAACAGTTCCGTCGCCTCAGAACAAGTATCTATATAAACTTTCGTATCCGCGGCAAAATTCTTTCTATTATACTTGCCGCATTTTTAAGCAAATGCCGCTCGCTTTCGCCCTTTTAAAAATTTTGGCGCCACCTGCCGCCGAAAACCGGTGTCAAAAGCAGGCGCCGGCGAATGTTTGCTCAAGGAAATTTGAGCAAAGTGTCCAACTTAATTCCGCATCTTGGCAAGCGGGAATACGGGAAAGATTAAAATCCGCTTCTACCTGCCGGAAATGGAAATAACTTTTTCATTTTACCAGAAAAAACTAATATAAAATATTTCGTACTTATCTGCTAAAATATGGTATAATTATTATAGTCCACAACAAACCCGCAAGCACAGGAGGAAATTATGAGCTATCAAACATTGTATACGGAATGGCTGAATAATGATTATTTTGACGAAGCGACCCGGCAGGAACTGCTGGCGATTAAAGGCAATGAATCGGAAATCGAAGACCGCTTTTATACTGAACTGGAGTTTGGCACGGGGGGCTTACGCGGCATTTTAGGCGCGGGCACTAACCGAATGAACATTTACACCGTCCGCAAAGCAACGCAGGGCTTAGCTAATTATATCTTAAAAACCGCCGGCGAAGCCAGCAAGAAAAAAGGCGTCGCCATTGCTCATGATTCCCGCCGGATGAGCCCGGAGTTTTGCCGGGAAGCAGCGCTGGTCTTAAACGCCAACGGCATTGCGTCCTATATCTTTAACGGTGTCCGCACTACGCCGGAGCTGTCCTTTGCCGTCCGCAATCAGGGCTGCGTGGCCGGCATCGTCATTACCGCCTCGCATAATCCTTCCAATTATAATGGCTACAAGGTCTACGGCGAGGACGGCGCTCAGGTCACCTATCCCCGCGATAAGGAAATCATTGATGAAGTCAATAAAATCACCGATTTTGCCATGATCAAATATCAGCCCACGCCGGGCGAGCTGTATCATGTTTTTGATGATCAGGAAGATACCGATTACATTAACGCCATTAAAAAGCAAACGCTTGATCCGGCAGTGATTGCCGCCGAAAAAGACAAACTGGTCATTGTTTACACCCCGCTGCACGGTACCGGCGGCCGCCCGGTTCTGCGGGTTTTAAAAGAACTTGGCTATCAAAAGGTCTACCCGGTAGCGGAACAAATCGAGCCAAACGGCGAGTTCCCGACCATTTCCTATCCGAACCCGGAAGAAGAAAAGGCCTTTGAATACGCTAAAAAGCTGGGGCAGGAAAAAAACGCCGATTTGCTGCTGGCCACCGACCCTGACTCCGATCGGCTGGGCGTTATGGCCAGGACAAAAGACGGCAGCTATTTCCGCTTTACCGGCAATATGATTGCGCCGCTGCTATTTGACTATATTTTAACCAAAAAGAAAGAGCAAGGCGCCCTGCCGGCTAACGGCGCTTTGATCTACAGCTTTGTTTCCACCAAAATCGCTAAAAAAATGGCCGAGCACGAGCATTTAAAGGTCTTTGAAGTGCTGACCGGTTTTAAATACATCGGCGAAAAAATCAAGGAATTTGAGCAGGATCACAGTTATGAGTACTTATTTGGCTTTGAGGAGAGTTACGGCTATCTGATCGGCACCCACGCCCGCGACAAGGACGCCGTCGTTTCGGCCATGCTGGTCTGTGAAATGGCCGCCTATTACAAAAGCAAAGGCATGAACCTAAAAGAGGCTTTGGAGGCGCTGTACAGCCGCTACGGCTATTACCGGGAAGCCACTTTGCCGCTTAGCTTTCCAGGCGCAGAGGGACGGCAGCAAATGGCAGCGCTGTTGGCGCGTTTCCGCCAAGACCCGCCGCAGGAAATTGACGGCCGCAAGGTCCTGGAGATCCGCGATTATGAAAGCGGGCTGATTACCGACTGCCAGACCGGCCAAACCCGGCCGACCGGCTTAGTCAAATCCGATGTGTTATATTATGTGTTAAGCGGCGATGCCTGGGTTTGCGTCCGGCCATCCGGTACCGAACCGAAAATGAAGCTTTATTACGGCGTTCAGGCCGAAAGCTGGGATGCCGCCGAAGCAGCCGGTCAAAAGCTGGAAGCCGCTTTAATGCAGATGGTAAAGTAAGTAAAGCAAAGCTTCCGGCGGTCGCCCACCTGAGCAGATGTGCTTTTTCGATCGGCATTCAGCTTGGCCGGTTGCGCCCGGACTCAGGCAGAAGAAAGTTGAGCAAGAAACAAATAACATAAGAAAGCAGGTAGATGATGATTTTTAAACTTTACCCGGCTCATAAGGACTATTTATGGGGCGGAACTCGCTTAAATAAGGAATTTTTCAAAAACCGGCCGGGCATTGTGGCCGAAACCTGGGAATTGTCTGTTCACCCGGACGGCCCGTCTGTGATTACCGGCTCCGGCACTGCCTATGACGGCCAAACCTTGGCCGCATATTTAGCCGCCGAACCGCAGGCGCTTGGTCAGCCGGGCGAACTGCCGATTTTAATTAAGTTTATTGACGCCGCCAAGGATTTGTCGATTCAGGTCCATCCCGACAATGAATACGCGCTGGCGCATGAAGGGCAGCTTGGCAAAACCGAATGTTGGTACGTACTGGACGCGGCTCCCGGCGCTTTCCTTTATTATGGAGTCAACCGCCCGCTCAGCCGGGAAGATTTTCGCCGGGCGATCGAGGAAAATACCCTGCTGGATGTGCTGCGCCGGGTGCCGGTTAAAAAAGGCGATTTTTTCTTTATTCCGGCCGGTACGATTCACGCCATCGGCGCTGGAATTTTAGTCGCTGAAATTCAGCAGAATTCCAATGTTACTTACCGGGTCTATGATTTTAACCGCAAAGACGCTAACGGCCAGCTCCGCCAGCTGCATATCGAGCAGGCGATTGCCGTCTCCGACTTAACCCCCACCCGGGAAGACTTTGACTTTGCCGGTCATCTGTGCCAATGTCCTTATTTTACCGTTGACAAGATTATTGTTCGCAATCCCCTGCGCTATGACCCGCAAAGCTATCAAGGCCGCGCCAGTTTTCACTCGCTGTTGATCTTGGACGGCGTTGGCACCTTGACCGATGGCCAGGTCAGCTATCCGCTGCGCAAGGGCGACAGCTTCTTTGTCAGCGCCGATCACTCCGCCTATACAGTGGACGGCAACTTTACCATGCTGCTGACCACTTTGGGCCAATGAGCTTTCACCGCGTAAAAACCCCGGCGGTCTATATGTACCGGCCTCCAATCATTAGATTTTTAGGTCTAACTTTTGAGGGCGGTACACAAGAGGCCGGGGTTTTCTTTATCCTTTACTCATATCTTTGAAAATATCCCAAATGCTCCCTGACATAGTCAAGGCACTCCCGCTTTAAATCCTCGTCTTTTATCTCCTTGCCGGCCGGCGTGCGCAGGCTCCAGGTATACTCGGCTAAGCTGACTCTGGCGTCCTTTTGCACTGCTTCCTTCGTTTCTAAGAAAAAGACCATCTGCTCATTGCGCAAGGCGATTTTATAGGTATCGCCCGGATAAATCGATTCGCTGACAGTAAGCTTTCTTTTTTCACTGCCGCCAAAAAAGACCGGCAGCACCGACCGGCGGCCGGTCAAATCCACCGAAAAGCCGGCCAGTTTTCCTAAAATCGGCAGATAATCGACACTGGAAATATATTCCGAGCAAATCCCCGGCTGCAGGCCGGATCCTTTAATCAGCAGCGGCACCTTGGTCCGTTCGTCCGCCAGAAAGAAACCGCCGTTTTCCACCAAAAATCCCTGACCATGGTCAGAAAATAAGGTGACTAAAATATCCTCCGGGGCAAAGCTGTCCGTTAAATAATCATACAAAAAGCCCAAATAGCGGTCAACATAGCGCATTTGCTCTTCATACCGCTTTTTTTTATTGGCGTTAAACTGCTGCTTGACCGAAGTACTGCCGGTAGCGCGTTCATCCTGAAGCTCCGATAAATTCAGCCGGGCCTGCACATCAAACGGCAGCTTATAGTTATCGGTAATATCATGCAGCTCGCCGATATTGATATAAATATACTGATTGGTTTCCTTCATTGCTTCTATCTGGTCAATCGCTCCGGAAATAACCTGTTTAATATCCATCACTTCACCGTATACCCCGGAAAGCTCGCGGTCAAAACCCCTGATACACCCATAATCCGGATTGGTCCGCCAGTCGCCGTCAATTTTAGTTGTAATGTAACCGGCCCGCTTTAGGCACTCGCCCAGCACTTCCACATCCTCTGGCAGACGATGATCAATCTCCGGATAAAACATTTTGTGATCGACGCTATACTGACCGGAAAAATAGGCAGCCATACTGGGATATGTCCATTCGGCGGTCGTATAAAAATTGGTACAGTGGATCCCGTCAGCAAAAAAGCGCTGCGTTTTCGGCATCGACCCGGCAAAGCCCTTTTCCTCTAAAAGAGTCTGCGACAGCCCATCGACAAAAATAGTTAAAATCAATTTTTTGAGGCTCGGCTTAGGCGTCAGCGGCATGGGCCGACCGACTACAATCTGCATTTCTTTCGGACCGCTGATTTCTAAATCCCGATCGGTTCGATAACAATGAAAAGCTGCACAGGACTGATGCATATGAAAGCGATCCGGCCCGCATTTTATGTCAAAGCCCCCGGTGAGTTCAACCAAAACCGGCACCATGGATGGCTCGCTGATCTCTACTTTAACAGGATTGCCTTCGGCCAGTACCTGTCTTAGCTCGGCCTGCTCATACACTATGCTTCTCTCATCCAGCACGACGCCCAAACGGTTGTAGGCCGCAATATAATAATCAGGATTGGTCCGCAGCCGGGTCCCCAGTGCTTTTGCTCCGGCAAAACTCCACGGGGCAATCAAATCCAAATCAAAAAGATTATTAATTCCATCCTCTAATTTATCCATTTTCAATTGCAGCTCAGCCGCTTCCTGCGGATCCGTTGCCCGCGCCATCCGCAGTTCAATCTTAAGCATGAGCCGATCCAGTTCTGGACTCTCCAGCTTCTTGGACTCGATCAGGGACAGCCGGGCAAAATATTCATAGGCTTTATATAAATCGCCGCTGACTTCATAGAGGACGCCCAAATTATATAAAAAATCCAGCATATAGGGATTCTTTTTCAAGCCCTCATGCATCAGTTCAATCGCCCGCTCGATTTCGCCGATCAGCATATAATACGTTGCTTTCATTGATACCACATCCAGGTCAAAGGGATATTCCCGCTCATACGCTTCCATTTCCGGCAGCATCCCCTCTGCCATGCCTTGACTTAAGTTCTCCTGAATTTCCTGTTTATTCATCGCTCATCCTCTTTTCCAGCAAAAAATCCCATTTCCGCTAATTTGTTAATATAAATCCGGACATAGCCATAAACTTTAGCCGCATAAGGCTCTTGAAAGATATAGCCCTGGCCTTCCTTGTACTTCGCCCATAGGCTCCAGTAAAGTCCGCACACCGCCGCGTAGGCATATAACTTTTTTTCTTCTTTCACTGATAAGCTTCGGTCAAAATACAACTCTGCCAGCTTTTTTAAATCTTCCGGATCATAACCCGAAGAAATAATAAAAATTGCCAAATCCATCATCGGATCAGACATGGCCGCGTATTCCCAGTCAATCAGCCGAATCTTACCATCCTTTAAAACCAGCACATTTTCCTCAATAAAATCAATATGGCACAGCACCGGCGAAAAATCCACTGTTTCTAAATATTCGGCAATGCACAGGAGCTGATCCCGAATTGCCGCGTAATCGGCAAAAAAGGAAAAGTTCGCTTCCCGGAACTTTTTTTCATAGCCCAAAATCTCGGCTTTCGGGTAAAAAATCCGGTCAATCCGCGCACCGCTCTCATGTACCACTTTCAGCGTCCGCAGCATTTTTTTAATCTCTGCCTCCGGCGCACTGTTCCAGCGCAGGACATGACAATCTTCCTCATAAACCGTAATCTTAATCCCGCTGTCCGGATCAAAGTATACAATCCGGTCAGTAATATCCCTGGCTTTCAGGGCTTCATAGACTAAATATTCATTTTGGCGACTGATAAAAGCGCTGCTCCCTGCCCCCGGCAAGCGAAAAACATAGCGAACCCCCCTCACCCGAAATAAAAACGAGCGATTGGTCAGCCCCAGCTTTTGCTCCTGAAGATCCGTAATTTCGCTTTGTCTGACTTGAAAAACCTGCGCGATCTTCTCCAGTTCCGGGTTGCCGGAATCCTCTCGATAACGCGGGTCAAAAGCCCTAAGGTCATCTAAATTCTCCAACTCCAGTACCGTCTGCTCGCTTTCCTCATGCAGATAAAACTCCAGTTCCTGAATATGGCGAATTAAAAGCTCTTCCCACAGCCAGTCATGACTGACCGGATTTTCATACTCTTGTTCCAAGATCCGGCAAAATTCCTTAGTCCGCTCCCGGCTGAAAAAGACTGCGCCATACATATAGGGCTGGCCGGCTGCCGCCTGCTTTTTTACGTCAATGATCCGGCCGCTTTCATCGGCCACAAGCCCCCATTCCGATTTGGCCGCCTTACTGCGCACAGCGCAGTACCAACTCCGCTCCGTTTCTTCGCTCCGGAAAATATTTTCGGTATAATAATTATCGGCCGATAAAAGATAAGTGTCGCCCAAATATTGCCTAACCAGATAAAGGCTGGCAATGTTGTTTTTCGCTTCATACTCCGGATTATAAATGCAGCTTACTTGGCCGGCGTATTTTTCCTGCAAAAAATCAAATTGCTCCGCCAAATAGCCGGTTACAACTATGATCTTATCAATTCCCACCGCCAACAGCTGTTTAATTTGACGCTCAACCATTGTTTCGCCCCGTACCTTGATCAGCCCTTTCGGCTTTTCATAAGTCAGGGGAATCATGCGGCTGCCCATTCCAGCCGCTAAAATAATCGCGTTCTCCACTTTTCTCATTTTCATTCTTTTTCCCTATGCCCATTCGTCCACGCTAAATCATACCGGAAGCAAATGTTTTAACCCCAACTCCCCGTTAACCAGATCAGTCTTTTTCAGCTAAGACTCATACCGACAGGTCTCTCGGCAAGAACGGAAAATATTTCCAAATCCCCGCCGGTCAGCCCTGATCATCGCTTTCAAAAGAAAGCATGCCGTTTCGCCTCAATAAATTTTTTATTCCCGCCTGAGCGTAATTAAAAAAGCTTGACTGCCACTAAAATCTCCTTTAAAGTATCGACATATCAAGCCTTTTTATTAACTTTATTCTTTCTGTTCCTGAATCAATTTCCCAAGCCGAAACGCTGCGCAAATTCCATTCCGCCGGCCGCCGAAGATCGCCGCTTTCCTGAAACAGGCAAGTCTAAAAAACTGCTCTGGCCAATATGGGCAAGCTTCGTTAATATTTTTCCGGAAAATCTTTTTCTCAGTCGCAGCACAGCTTTTCGGCAAGCGCCGCCTAAAAAAGGCATTCCGGCTTTCGCTAATATCTGGAAACCTGCTTTAAAATCACCGCGCTAAATGGCTGCAGGCGAAGTTTGATCTGGCCGTTTTCAACCGCATACATCTCTTTAGCCGTATTATGGCTGTCGGCCGTACTTTCAAAAATCCGCTGGCAGGCGTCATCGTCTGATATCCCGATTTCCCAGACCGGAATCATAATCTGGCGGGGCTCAGCATTGTTGTTAAACGCTACTACGATTTTATTTTGCGCGTCAAACCGGCCGTAAGTCAAAACATTATATTCGCCGCCCAACATTTTCAGCGAACCGCCGCGCAGTGTCGAAAATGACTTGCGCAAAGCAATCAGCTGCTTATGGACATCCAGCAGCTCTTTATTTTCATGCCCCCAGGGATATGTCCGCCGATTATCCGGATCGGTCCAGCCGCAAACGCCGGCCTCGTCCCCATAATAAATCGTCGGCGCGCCCGGCCAAGTCATCTGCAAAACAACCGCTTCTTTCATAATCCCATAATTAAGGCCTTCGCCGGCCGCTTCCGCCCCGACTGAAGCCGTCCGCCCCACCCGGTGATTGGTTCTGGTCAAAAAGCGAGAATGATCGTGATTCGATAGCTCATTCATCGCCACTTGCAAGGCGGAAATATTGAACTTCGCCATATTATAGGTCATCGTATCGCAAAAAGACTGATAATTTCCAAACAAATCTCCTCGGTACTCATCCGAGTGT
>CAUVDV010000097.1:0-8416 GCA_963550755.1 uncultured Lachnospiraceae bacterium | reverse complement strand
AGCTTGAGCCTGCCGGTATACTCCGAAAAAATCCGGGCCAGCTCCACCACCTTATCCTTGGCGCGCTCGCTGGTGTACGGCGGCGAATGAAAATAGACGGCGTTTAGCTCCACTCCGCGCTTGGCGATCATATAAGCCGCCACCGGACTGTCAATCCCGCCGGACAGCATCAAAGTCGCCTTGCCACTACAGCCAATCGGCAGCCCGCCTAAACCTTCGGCCATTTTCGAGTAAATATAAGTATGCCCCCGTAGCTCGACATAAATCCGTTCCTGCGGCTGGTGGACGTCCACTTTTAAATCCGGGAATTCCGCTAAGAGTTCCGCCCCTAATTTAGCAGCCACTTCCATGGAATTATAGGGAAAAGACTTATCCGCCCTTTTGGCTTCAATCTTAAAGGTAAAGTCCTTTTGCGGAAAGTTTTCCCGAACGTATTCCTTGATATTTTCTGCTAAAACGGCATAATCGCCGCGGTCATACACCCGGACCTCGCCCACCTGCAAGATACCGAATACCTTTTGAATCGCCGCGATAATCCGGTCGGAGGAAATGCCCTGCGACTGACACTCGACAAACAGCCGGCCCTGATCCTTGGACACCATGAAATCACCCAGCTTATCCAGTTTCCACTGAATCCGGTCGCGCAGCTGATTGATAAACAAATACCGATTTTTTCCTTTAATGGCAATCTCGCCATATTTCACTAAAAACGCCGTGCGCATAACTTCTCCCATCTAGCTGCTTACCGCTTAGGCAAGCAAATTAAGTATCATGATTTTCTCCGCTTTCCCCTGTTCGCTCAAACCGCCTTTTTCCGATCAGTCGCCCGTGCGAAAGCACACGCTCTTTTGATACTTTTTTGGTCACAGTACGCCGCCGGCAAAGCACAAATTTCGCCCGCCTGCTGGACGAACAGAACTAAAAAAGCTATGGCCAGGTTAAGCTGTTTATTCGCTTACCGCTTAGGCCGGCTAATAAAGTATGGCTGCTATTTTCGGACAAAGCGGCGCAGCTGCCGCACCTTTTCGCCGATTAGCTCTGCCGCCCGCAAAACATCGGCTTCTTCGGTCTGATAGCCCAAACTGATCCGAATGCTGCCCTCCGGATAAGGCGCCCCGATTGCGGCAATCACATGCGATACATGGTTTTTGCGGGACTGACAGGCCGAACCAGTGCTGATATAAACGCCGTCCTCGGCCAGCGAGTGAAGCAGCACTTCCGCCCGAATATCAGGAAAGCCCAAATTAAATATATAGGGACTGGCCTCCAGCGGCGTATTTAACTCAAAATTAATTTCCGCCTCGGTCAGCGCCTGCAAAAAGCTTTGCCGGAGCGCCGCCGCCCGCCGGTAATTTTCATCCAATCGCTCGTCCGCGCGGGCCGCCGCCACTTCAAACGCCCGCACCGCCGGGTAATTTTCCGTGCCCGGCCGCAAACCGGCTTGATGCTTGCCGCCAAAAAAAAGGGGCTCTAATTTTGTCCCTTTTTTAACATACAAAACGCCAATCCCTTTCGGTGCGCCAATCTTATGCCCGCCTAAGGATATCAAATCAATCTGCTCCGGCCGCGGCAGCTTAATCTTGCCGAATGCCTGCACCCAGTCGGAATGAAACAGGGTTTTGGGGTTCTGGGCCTTGACCGCGGCAGCCGCCGCCGCAATGTCCTGACAAACTCCGGTTTCGTTATTGACCGCCATGACGCTGACTAAAATCGTGTCCGGCCTGATCCTGGCAGCCAGCTCCGCCAAATCAATTTTTCCCCAGCGGCTGACCGGCAGGAACTCCACGGCAAAGCCTTCTTTTTCTAACTGCCGCACCGCCTCTAAGACCGACGGATGCTCAATCGCCGTTGTCAGAATATGTCCGCCGCTGCGGCGGTTGGCTCTGGCCGCACCCAGCACCGCCAGATTATTGGACTCCGTTCCGCCGGAGGTAAAAAAAATCTCGGAAGCAGACACTCCCAAGATCTCCGCCAAATGCTGCCGGCTGTCGGTTATTTTTTTCTCGACCGCATAGCCCTTGTTATGGAGCGATGACGGATTGGCGTAATCCTGCCGGTACGCCCGATCCGCTTCCGTCAGCACCTCCGCCAAAACCGGCATGGTAGCGGCATTATCTAAATAAATTTCTCTCATAACTGCGCCTTATTTGCCCAGGGCGTTTTCAATCGCCTCAATAACTCTCGGCTTTTGGAAAGGCTTAACCACAAAATCCTTGGCTCCCGCTTTAATCGCGTCCACCACCATCGCCTGCTGGCCCATAGCCGAGCACATAATCACCTTGGCCGTCGGGCAAGCCTCCAAAATTTTAGGCAGCGCCTGCACACCGTCCATCACCGGCATGGTAATGTCAAGCGTCACCACATCCGGCTGCAGCTCCTTGGCCTTTTGGATCGCTTCTTCGCCATTGCCGGCTTCGCCGACCACTTCCATTCCTTCTTCTTCCAGCATTTTTTTTAACACCGTTCTCATGAAAACGGCATCATCTACGATTACTACCTTTGTTGCCATTACGTATCCTCCTCAATCATAATTGACAGCATGGACAAAAATACCATTCCGGCGGTTTCCGTCCTTAATATCCTTTTGCCTAAAGTAATCATGCGCTGATTCGCCAGCTGCACCAGGTTTTGCGTTTCTTCCGGTGAAAAGCCGCCCTCCGGACCAATCATGCAGCCAATCCGCGCCGATTTTTTAACCGCCGCCAGCGCTCTTCTGGTGTCAGCAATGCCTGCGGCCGCCTCATGCGGCACAAAAAAATCCTGATACTGCGCCGCCATCTCCAGCGCCCGGCGGAAACTGATCGGTAAATGCACTATCGGCACAACATCCCGGCCGGACTGTTTGGCCGCGCTTTCGGCGATCTTATTCCAGCGTTCTGTTTTTTTCGCAGCTGCTTTTTCATCCAGCTTGGAAACACTGCGTTTCATCGCTACCGGGTAAATCTCGGCAACCCCCAGCTCCACGCATTTTTGAATAATCCATTCCATTTTTTCCTGCTTGGGCAGTCCCTGGAACAAGCTGACCGCCGCCGGCAGCTCGGTAAAGCTCCGCTGAATATCCTCGATCCGGCAAATAATTTCAGCATCGCTGCTTGCTTCTATTATACAATAATAGTCCGTCCCTTGTCCATCTTTTATCAAAATTTCCTGACCATTTTTTAAACGCAGGACATGCCGCAGATGATGGCAGTTCTCACCAGTCAGCCGAATGGTTTCCTCGCCGATTTGTTCCGGCGCTGCAAAAAACTTATGCATGTGCCGCCACCATGCGCCATTCGCCCTTTTCCGTCGTTTCTGTAACTGTCAGTCCTGCCTCGGTCAGCGCACGCCGAACCATATCTGCTTTATCGGCAATAATGCCGGAAGTAATGAAGATGCCCCGCGGATTTAAAATTTTTTTTATATCTTTGGCCAAAAGGCAAATCACATCCGCCAAAATATTGGCAACGACAATATCATAGGTTTCGCCGACGCCGTCCGTCAGATTACCATGGCTAACCCACACCCTGTGGCCGACGCCGTTATACTCCACATTTTCCGCAGCGACCTTGACGGCGTTTTCATCCAAGTCAATTGCCAACACTTCGGCCGCGCCCAGCTTAGCCGCTGCGATCGCCAAAATTCCCGAACCGGTACCGACGTCCAGCACATGATCGCCGGTTTTGCAGTATTTTTCCAGCGCCCGCAGACAAAGCTCGGTCGTTTCATGGGTACCGGAGCCGAAAGCCATACCCGGGTCTAAGCCGATATTAATCGGATAACTTAGGTCGGGCTGCTCCCAAATCGGATAAATAAAAATACGTTGGCTGGCGGCAAAGCTGTGGTAATACTGTTTCCAGTTATTGGCCCAATCTTCTTCCCGCACCGCCGCCTGCTCCAGTTCTATTTTTTCGCCCAAAAAAGGACGGAGAAATTCTTTGATTTCCTCCGCTTTGTCGGCGCTGTCCTCCGGCAGATAAAAACTAACCGGGATCCAGTCTTGTTTTTGATTCCATTCCTCCGGCAAAATATCGACAAACATCGCCGCGCACTCTTCGGCCGTCAGGGAATGCTCGTCAACTTCTATGCCCTGCAAATAGGGAATATCGGTTAAAACCGCCGTCACCACATCCAATTTTTCCGCCGGAACGGCCACCGTATACTTAATCCAATTCATATTTTTTCTCTTTCCGCCTGTATTTATTCATACTCATAACTGCCGTTCAGGCAAGTCCAATTTATCCGGTTACCGGTCAGGCAAGCTCCCGCAATTCGTTAAAAAATGGCGCTAAGCAAATAGTGAATCCTGCTTGACACTTCCCGCTAAAGCAAGCTTTGCGGACATTATCCAGTCCATTATTATCTGTTTCCGGTTACCGCTCAGGCAAGTTCCCGTCATTCGTTAAGAAATGGCGTTTAGCAAATAGATACTTGCAATTGACACTTCCCGTTAAAGCAAGCTTTGCGGGCCTATCAATCAGAATTCGCTGCTTGCCTGAACTGTAAATCAATTATCATCCTCGGAAAACATATTGTCAAGTCCGTCTTTCATTTTATCAAAAAAACCTTTTTTCTTGGTTTCAGCCTTTTTGGTTTCCGCTTTCTTCGTTTCCGGCTTTTTCGCTTCCTTTTTTCCGCCAAAACTTTCCTCTAATTTGCGCAGCAGCTCTTTTTGCTCGGCGTTTAAGTTTTTCGGCGTCTGCACAACGACCGTTATATATTGATCACCCCGCAGCCGGGAATTATTCAAATACGGCACGCCCTTGCCCCGCAGCCGGAAGCGGGTGCCGGTTTGCGTTCCAGCGCTCATCGGATAGGACACCTCGCCGTCCAGTGTCGGAACGACCAGCTCGTCGCCCAGCGCTGCCTGGGTAAAGCTGATCGGCATGGTGTAATAAATATCATTGCCAACCCGCTCAAACTGCGGCGACGGCTTGACATAAAGGGTCAGCAAAATATCGCCGCGCGGACCGCCGTTCAGCCCCGGCTCGCCCTTGCCGCGCAGCCGGATGGTTTGACCATCCTCAATTCCGGCCGGAATGGTAACGCTGATCCGCTTTTTCGTTTTAACATAACCGCTGCCGCTGCAGCTGGGGCACTTCTCTTTGATGATCTTGCCGCTGCCGTTACAGTCCGAACACGGCCGGACGCTGGATACCGCTCCAAACATTGTCTGCTGATTATAGCGCACCTGGCCCGAACCGCCGCAGGTCGGACAGGTTTCCGGCTTGGTGCCGGGCTTGGCACCTGAACCGCCGCAATGCGTACATTCTTCTGATACGGTCACATTTAAATCTTTTTCCACGCCAAAAACAGCCTCTTTAAACTCCAGCTCCAAGCTGGCCCGTAAAGAAGCGCCCTGCCGGGGGGCGTTGGGATTGGTGCGCCGACCCCCACCGCCGCCAAAAAAGTCGCCGAAGATATCACCGAAAATGTCGCCCATATCCATACCGCCAAAGCCGCCAAACCCTCCCTGGCCGCCTGCACCTTGCGAAAAGGCGGAGTGGCCAAACTGGTCGTACTGCTTGCGTTTTTCCGGATCATTCAGTACTTCGTATGCTTCGGTCGCTTCCCGGAACTTTTCTTCCGCCACTTTATCATTTTGATTGGTATCGGGATGATACTGCTTAGCCAGCTTCCGATATGCCCTTTTTAACTCTTTTTCATCTGCTGTTTTACTTACGCCCAGCACTTCGTAATAATCTCTTTTATTCTCTGCCATGATATCCTCTATTTCTAAGAACGCGAAAGGGGCTGCCGGTTCACTCTAAAAACAGTTTCAAACTTCTGTTTCAGCTCGTCTTATGACCGAGCCCGTTTCAACCAACAGTCCTTTTCCTGACTTATCCTGCTTTCCTGACGCTGTTTGCCCGGCTTACACTCGCTTTCAGCGTCATTGTCCGCTACTCATTTCAGCATCGCTTTTACAGCATTTTTCTGCGCTCGCCGTTTCAAATAGCGGGCGCAGAAAACAGGAATTCGACGATAAGTTTTATTCTTTATTTTTCCTTAAAATCCACATCGACCACATTGTCATCATCGGCGCCGCCGTTAGCCTGATGGCCGGCGTCATTCCCTTCCGGCGCCGCTCCGGCTGCACCGGCTGCCTGTGCCTGAGAATAAAGTTTCGTTGCCGCCTGCTGCATAGTCGCCGCCAATTTATCCTTGGCCGCCTTCATGCGTGACACCTCGTCGTCCGTCATAGCTTCGGCCTTGGTCTTATCCAGGATTTCCTTTAATTCTTTGAGCTCCGCCTCTAACTGCGCTTTATCCGAAGCCTCCAGCTTGTCGCCCAACTCGCCCAGCTGCTTTTCAACCTGGAAGGCAATCGAGTCCGCCTCATTGCGGGCGTCAATATTTTCCTTCCGCTTCTTATCCTGCGCCTCAAAAGCCTTGGCTTCCTCAACCGCTTTTTCAATCTCGGCGTCGGATAAATTACTGCTGGCGGTAATGGTAATATGCTGTTCTTTGCCCGTGCCCAAATCCTTAGCGCTGACCTTAACAATGCCGTTGGCATCAATGTCAAAGGTTACTTCGATTTGCGGGATACCGCGCGGAGCGGCCGGAATTCCGTCTAACCGGAAACGGCCCAGCGTTTTATTATCGGCCGCAAACTCTCTTTCGCCCTGAACAATGTGAATATCAACCGCCGATTGGTTATTTTCCGCCGTGGAGAAAACCTGACTTTTCTTGGTCGGAATCGTCGTATTTCTCTCAATCAGCTTGGTGGCTACGCCGCCCAAGGTCTCTAAGCCTAAGGAAAGCGGAGTAACGTCCAGCAGCAGAATATCGCCCGCACCGGCATCACCGGCCAGTTTGCCGCCCTGAATAGCCGCGCCGACCGCTACGCATTCATCCGGGTTAATGCCCTTAAACGGTTCTTTGCCGATCAGCTTATAAACTGCCTCCTGCACCGCCGGAATTCTGGTTGAGCCGCCGACCAACAGCACTTTGTCAATATCGCTGGCCTTTAAATCCGCGTCCTTTAAGGCCTGATTAACCGGTCCCATCGTCTTTTCCACCAAATCGCTAGTCAGCTTATCAAACTCGGCCCGGGTCAAGGTCACGTCCAAATGTTTCGGCCCGTCCTGGGTAGCGGTAATAAACGGCAGATTGATACCCGTCGTGGTCGAAGAAGAAAGTTCTTTCTTGGCTTTCTCGGCCGCTTCTTTTAATCTCTGCATTGCCATTTTATCGCTGGACAGGTCGATGCCTTCCTTGCCCTTAAAATCCTGAATTAAATAATCAATGATTCTCTGGTCAAAATCATCGCCGCCCAAATGGTTGTTGCCGTTGGTGGCCAATACTTCCAACACGCCGTCGCCGATTTCAATCAGGGAAACGTCAAAGGTACCGCCGCCCAAGTCATAAACCATAATCGTCTGCTCTTTTTCATTATCCAGCCCGTAAGCCAAAGCCGCCGCCGTCGGTTCGTTGATAATCCGTTTTACTTCCAGTCCGGCAATCTTACCAGCGTCCTTAGTCGCTTGTCTTTGGCTGTCGGAAAAGTATGCCGGTACGGTAATGACCGCTTCGGTCACGCTTTCGCCCAAGTAGCTTTCGGCATCTGCTTTCATCTTCTGCAAAATCATGGCCGAGATTTCCTGCGGCGAATAATTTTTGCCGTCGATATTAACCTTTTTGTCCGTTCCCATATCTCTTTTAATCGAAGCAATCGTTTTATCCGGATTAGTTACGGCCTGTCTCTTAGCCGGTTCACCGACGATCCGCTCGCCGTCTTTTTTAAATGCAACTACAGACGGTGTCGTCCTAGAGCCTTCGGAGTTGGCGATAACCACCGGTTTTCCGCCTTCCATCACTGCTACGCACGAATTTGTCGTTCCTAAGTCAATTCCAATAATCTTTCCCATTTTTATTTCCTCCTAAGTTTTAAAATCATTTTTATGCCGCTCCTGACGGAGCAATTTATCGGATCTGTCCGGCTCTTTTTAACCGGAAAGCCTTACTGCAATTATAATATTCGGCTTTTCAAGGTAAACTCAGTCGGCGGCTAAACCGTCGCCTAATTGGCTACCTTAACCACGCTGTGCCGAATGACCTTATCCTTATACAAATACCCTTTTTGATACACCTCGGAAACAATATTTTCTCCCAAGTCCGGGTTCTCCTCATGGCTGATGGCGCTGTGCAAATCATGGTTAAACTCTTGCCCCAAGGCTTCAATTTCCTTGACGCCCAGGTTTTCCAGCGTAGTCAGCAGCTTCTTATACACCATTTCCATGCCGGCGATGACGCCGTCTTTTTGCTCCGGCAAATGGGCAAAGGCGCGGTCAAAATCGTCCAGTACCGGCAAAAGCACTTCGATCACCGCCGCTTCGCCTTTTTCCTGCATCATCTCTTTTTCTTTGATCGAACGCTTGCGGTAATTATCAAACTCCGCCAGCATTCGGCGATAGGCGTCTTCCTTTTCGCTGTT
>CAUVDV010000096.1:0-8435 GCA_963550755.1 uncultured Lachnospiraceae bacterium | reverse complement strand
GGCACTTCGGAACAGTATATTCTTTTTGAAATTACATTTTGCGGAAACTCAAGAATTTGTGTTTTTAAAAGCAAAATCCATATTAAGCACAGTTCCCCTATTTTTTATAATTTCTCTGCTTTTTTATGATGGATTTTGTTTTATTTGCAAAATTAGAAAATTTATGTTGGAATTTTATTGACAATTTAAGATAAAGCAATTAAACTATAAGCATAGAGCATACATTGTGTGCAATATATTCTTTATGGTTTCATGCAATAATATTGAAGAATAAGAAGGTACTACGATGAAGAGTTTAAAAAAATTGACATACGTTGTTTTGGCAGTTTTATTAGTTCAATCTTTATTTTTACATATTAGTTTAACGGCAATGGAAGATAAAGCTGTAATAAAATCCACCAGAGGTCCTGCTTTTGAGGTAATTGACTGGACAAGAGAAAGGTATCTAGGGCCTATGGTTGTTCCTAGTTTACAATTTTTTCATCCAGAATGTGTACCGGGGTATTGTGTTGAGACGCAGTATAAAGTTATTACGGTTCCTCCGGGTTATACTGTTGAGTTAGATTATATAACTCATTTTTGGTCTCCCAATCCAGCTCTTCCAAATGCGTCTGGAATAGGTTATTATTCATATTACTATGATAAGTATGTGTATAAAATTATTCCTAATAAATAGAAGTATAGTGACATAAAGTCACTTGTATTTTTAGTAAAAGTATAAATTTTAAGAATAGAATATATTGCACACCTTTATGATTAAGGAAGGAGGTAGCATAATGAAAAGGAATGGTCTTATCCTTATTTTATCGTTTATTTTTATCCTGTCCGCCTGCGGGACTAATGAGAATTCCAAAATAAGCAACGCCATAGAAGATTTTATTAACACCAAAAATTGGGAGTATCAGGTCGAAAACAATTATTATTATCCAAAAGAAGCGGAGCGGGAAGTATTTGTTATCAACAAGGTAAAAATCAATCATTTGCGGGACGATGACTATCTGACCGAAATACAAAGTGAAACCAAAGTGGTCAGCAATCAAAAAACCGAAGACATATCGGCGCTGACATACGATACTTATGGAAAAGAAGTCAGTTCCATCCGTCAGCAGGACAATCAATGGGTCAAAACGGTTTGGACGGATACAGACGGAAAAGTTGATTTAGAAATCAATCGTATCAAAGACATTTTAAAAAATAGGCAAAATATCGAGAAAATAACGGAAAAAGATAAAACAATCTACCGGATAAAGGAACATCAAGGCACCGCTGTAGCAAATCTGCAAGCAGCGACGCACAAAAGCTACTCCATTGATTTTAACCAATATGTCCCTTATTATTTGGATATCACGATAGGTTCTGACGGTAATATCAGCGAGATTGACTGCAGTCATTCTTCTTATGGGTATCTGGTTAAAATATATACCGGCGCCATGATTTCTAACCCTGACGGGACATTTCGCGATTTTATTCCGGTAGACTATAAGCTTTCCGCAATAAAATATGACAGCGAAAAGATTGCATTACCCGCAATCAGTAAAACGATAACGAAAGAAATGAAGTAAAGCCGCCCCCTTGTTCTCTCCAAGGTTGCTCATCCATACACTTAACTCTATATGGCATAAACGACAACTTCTTCATATTTTCCTTTAACAAGGCTAACATTTTCTTTGCTGTTTCCGGCTCCTTAATTTCTAAAGAAATGTAATTTTTTATAAGATGAAGATGTTCCTTTGCTTGACTTGTAATTTTTACCCTGTATTCATCCATTACAAATCTTTCTCCAGTTCATCAAATACCTCGTCTATATTATATGAATCACCTTGAAGTGCCTGTGAATAGCCATTTGCCATCATGATATTAAAATCTTTCTCATTCATATCTTCAAGAATTGGTGCATTTTTAGGTATTGTGAGTGAAAAAGGAAGCCCTTTATTTAATATAATCTGTCTGTAAAACATATCTATAGCTGTTGCTCTTGGAATACCTATTATCTCAAGAATATCTTCCGCTTGCTTCTTTATATTTTCTTGTATTCTTACATTTACATTTGCTGTTTTTGCAAGTGCCATAATAATCACCTTCCTTTGACCATATTATACAATATTGTATCGCATATTGCAACACAGTATATTGTCTGTTGGGAGCGGGTTGTATAATTTTTGGTGTTGGTAATGGAATTCGTTCCTTACCAACACCATTTGACAAAGAACCTCTCGCACTTCTGCCCGGTTTGTGTTATAATACGGAGTGCAAGATGCTAAAACAGGCTAAAACCTTCATAAACATATATTTTGAACATCGTAATACCAGCAAGAAAATCGCTCCGATTTTCTCATGTGCTTAGCCCAAACTCCAACAATCCCATGAAGAACCTAAAGGACTTCCTTATGAATACAACCTATCAACCACAGGACATTTTGAAAATATACTATGGCTATGACAGCTTTCGGCCGCAGCAACAGGCCATCATTACCAGCATTTTAGCCGGTCATGACACGCTGGCCATCATGCCGACCGGTGGCGGCAAATCCATTTGCTACCAGATTCCGGCTGTGCTCCTGCCCGGCGTTACGCTGGTCATTTCGCCGCTGATCGCTTTGATGAAGGACCAAGTCGACGCGCTGCTGGATTTAGGCCTGCCGGTTACCCTGCTCAACAGCACGCTTTCCTTTGAAGAATACCGGCAGCGCGTCCGGGAGATTAAAAAAGGCCGCTACAAGATTATTTATTTAGCGCCGGAAAGCCTGTCCTCCGCCTTTGTCGGCGAGCTGGCCGCTGCCGTTCCCATCAGCCAGATTGCGGTCGATGAGGCGCACTGCATTTCCTCGTGGGGACATGACTTTCGCTTATCCTACCGGGAAATTGCCGGTTTTATTGAGCAGCTCCCGCAGCGGCCGGTTGTTTCCGCTTTTACCGCTACCGCCACGCCGCAGGTCAGAGCCGATATTGCCGAAAGCCTGTGCTTAGTGCAGCCGGACATTTATGAAACCGGCTACGAACGGGAAAACCTGGCTTTAAATGTGGTCAAAGACAGCAATAAGCTGCCTTTTTTGCTGGATTATCTAACCAAACACGCCAATCAGTCCGGCATTATTTACTGCGCCACCCGCAAGGAAACCGAGGAAGTTTACGAATTCTTAAGGCGCAAGGGCTTTGCCGCCGGCTATTACCACGCCGGGCTGAGCCCTGAGCGGCGCCGGCAAATTCAGGATCAGTTCCTGTACGACGACGTGACCGTCATGGTGGCCACCAATGCCTTCGGTATGGGGATTGATAAGTCGAATGTCCGCTATGTTATTCATTATAATATGCCGGAAACCCTGGAAGCCTATTATCAAGAAGCCGGCAGAGCCGGGCGGGACGGTGCACGAGCCGAGTGTTATCTCCTGTATTCACCCCGGGATTTGCAAATCCGCCGCTATCTGATTGAAAAAGCAGCCGAAAACGGCGAAATCAGTCAGGAACTCTTGCACCACCGCTACTATAAATTACAGCAAATGAACGGCTACTGCCACACCAATCGCTGCCTGTCGGCTTATATCTTAGAATACTTCGGTGACATCGATGCTGCCGACTGCAATCGCTGCTGCCATTGCCTTAAAGAATATGAGGAAAAAGACATCACGGTAGAAGCAATGAAAGCCATTTCCTGCGTGATGCGCATGCGCCAAAATTACGGCTTGCAGCTAACGGCCGCGGTGCTCAAAGGCTCTACCGCCAAAAAGGTCTTGCAGGCCGGCTTTCAGCATTTATCCACCTATGGCTTGATGGCCAGTCAAAGTCTGGACGAAATTCGGGATTTTCTGCTGCTTTTGGTGGCGGAGGGCTATCTTTATCAAACCAGCGAAGCCTATCCGATTTTAATGGTTACGCCGCTGGGCAAATCCGTTTTGCTCGGCAAGGAAAGCGTTATCCAAAAAGTGCCGCTGGTTCGGCGTTCGGCTGATGAAAGCCATATTTTTGAAGCGCTGCGGGCGGTACGCTATCAGCTGGCCAAAGCCGCACATTTGCCGCCGTATATGATTTTCAGCGATAAGACCCTGCTGGAAATGGCGCGTAAGCTCCCGGCCAGCGAGGAAGAACTAATGTCCATATCCGGGGTCGGCGCTTTGAAATACAAAAAATACGGCCCGGCCTTTTTAGCCGCCCTGCAAAAGCTGGCCGGTAAGGCATAAAGCCCTGCCGCGAAATTATGGCATAGCACTTAAAAAGCAGAACGTATTTCTGGTTTGCACAATGCTTTTATCAACTGCCTGCCCCGCGGAGCGAAATGCTGCTTTGGTGTTTTTACTTCAGAAAGGATTTTTATGATTTCACTATTAATTGAAGATATTAAGCCCTGTATGAACGGCTTGCTGAAAGATACAGTATTTGACGGCTTTTTGCTGCATTCCTTTGATCTAAAGGTGCTGACTGACTTTCATGTAGACGGCGCAATCAACCGCCGCTATACCGATGGCGAAAGTGCAGAGCCAGAAATAGATGAGGCCGAAAAAGAGACGAAAAAACCGGCCTATATCTCCTGGAAGGAAATCCGGCCGGTTTTAACCGAAATTATCAAAACTTATCGCACGCCGCTGTCGATGCAGATTAACTTTATCCTATCCGAGAGCAGCATGGACAAGGTGCTGAAAAACACACCCGCGCCCCTGCGCGAGATGATTCAGTCCTTCTCCTTTCGCCTGCATTTTGAAAATAATTTGCTCCGGCTGATCACCGCTGCCAATTACAAGGGCTTTCTGCCCGATAAATCGGCCGAGCACAGCTTTGATGTTTCGATGAAACAGTTTCTGGCGCATTACGGCTATGTTTTTCGCGAAGAATAAAAGTTAAGCGAAATAGCAGCGCCAGACAGGCATTTCTATTTTGCTGATGCTTCGCCGGCCGAAACCTGCTTTCTCATATCTGCTAAAATATTTTTTAACCGGATTGCCGCCCGCGCAGAATGCCCAGTGTTTTAACCAGGCATGTCTATCAACCTTATAAAACCTCTCTGGCGCCATCGCCAATATTAACCACATAAAACTCCGGCATCAGCCCCGTCCGGCGCTGATAATTCGCGCCCACTTCCCGGCGGAAACGCTCGACCGCTTCTTTTTTGACCAGGCTGACCGTACAGCCGCCAAATCCGGCGCCGGTCATTCTGGAGCCATACACGCCGTCAATCCGGCGGGCTTCCTCTACCATCGTGTCCAGCTCCGCACCGGTTACATCATAAAGGTCGCGCAAAGAGTCGTGCGAAGCGTTGAGGAGCTGGCCAAAGCGAACCATATCATTTTTTTGTAAAACAGCCACTGCTTCTTTAACCCGGGCATTTTCCATGACGGCATGCTCCGCCCGGCGGCGAATCGTATCATCGCTGATCGCGTCTTTTACCTCTGTCCATTCCTCCGCCGATAATTCGCATAAATGCTGGATTGCTTTGACCTTTTGCAGCTCGGCCAGCGCCTGATCGCATTCGGAACGCCTTTGGTTATACTTAGAATCAGCCAGGCCTCTTTTTTTATTGGTATTGCCGATAATCAGCACCAAATCGCCCAGCACACAAGGCACATATTCATAGTTTAAATTGCTGGTATCCAGATAAATCGCGCAGTTCTCCCTGCCCATACCAACCGCAAACTGATCCATAATCCCGCTGTTTACACCGTTAAAAGTATTTTCTCCTTTTTGGCAAAGCTGAACCAAAGTCACCATATCCAGCTCCAGGTTCCACAGTTGATTGACCACCGTAGCTGTCAGCACCTCAATCGAAGCCGACGAACTAAGGCCCGAACCATTGGGGATATTGCCGTGATAGAGAATATCCATGCCGCCGATTACTCCGGCGTCCCGCCCCGCCGCCGTCAAATATTGCTGCACCTGAAGGATCGTTCCCTTCGGGTAATTCGTCCATTCGTCTTTGGCCTCATATACAATCCGGCTGATATCGACCTGATTTTTCAGCTCCATGTTGGTCGATACAAAGCGCACCAGTTTGTCCGGCCGCGGCCGAACCAGCGCATAAGTACCGATATCCACAGCACAGGGAAAAACCCGCCCGCCGTTATAATCAATATGCTCGCCAATCAGATTGACCCGCCCCGGTGTAAAAAAGCGGCGCCGCTCTCCGCCGGCTCCAAACTCCTGGTCAAATCGATCCGCTAATTCCTGCCAAATTTTTTCCATAATTTTCTCCTGTGATTTCTGTCAGTTTTACAGTATCAAACCGGTTACTTTTTTGAATATCATCCAAGATAAAGCTCATACTTTTCATTCTTTGGGGTATAACCTCTTGGTCTTTAGCCTCATTTCTGCGGAATCACTCCGAAAAAGCAGGCCAGATTTCTAAACTATTTTTATTTCCGGAAGCTACCCGATTTGAATCACTTCTTCAATTAAGTTTTTCTTTAAATTATACAGCGGCAGAGATAAGTCTACATATAACTTCTGCGGGAAGTTTAAGCGCTTAGACTCCTCCCAGACCGTTTCTTTTTCCTGCTCGCAGTAATTTTTAATGGTAAACACATCCGGCCGGTCATATACCAGCCTGCCCTGCTCAAAAATCGGGATCAGCATTTCCCGCAGCTCATAGCTGCCGCCCGCTAACTTCATTCGTTTCCAAGTGTCGCTTGGATCAAACAGCTCCAGTTCCTGCTGCGGATCATATTCTTCCCCGGCCAGGGCAATCAAATCGGCTTTGATCTTGCCGGTTTGCTTGTCATACACCCGCAGAATTTTTTTGATGCCGGGATTGGTGACTTTTTCAATATTGTCCGACAGCTTGACCTTGGGCGCGAAACTGCCGCCTGCCTCTTCGATCGCCGCCAGTTTATACACCCCGCCGAAGGATGGATTTTCCTTGGCGGTAATCAAATTGGTGCCCACGCCCCAAAGCGTAATCTTGGCACCTTGCAGTTTTAGATCGCTGATCAGGTATTCATCCAAATCCGACGACGCGGAAATAACTGCTTCCGAAAAGCCGGCTTCATCCAGCATGACTCTGGCTTTTTTCGATAAATAGGCTAAATCACCGCTGTCCAGGCGAATCCCGTAAAAAGACGGCATCCGGCCGGCATCCCGCAGTTCTTTAAAAACCCGGATGGCATTCGGCACGCCCGACTTTAAGGTATTATATGTATCAACCAGCAAAATACAGGAACTCGGATAAAGTCGGGCATATACCCGAAAAGCTTCCAGTTCCGAGGGAAATGTCATAATCCAGCTATGGGCATGCGTTCCCTTAACCGGAATATCAAATTCCTTACCCGCCAGCACATTACTGGTTGACGAGCAGCCAGCAATGACACAGGCTCTTGCTCCATAAATACCAGCATCCGGACCCTGCGCCCGGCGCAGGCCGAATTCCATGACTTCATCCTCTCCCGCCGCCCATTTGACCCGGGCGGCCTTGGTCGCAATCAGGCTTTGGTGATTGATGATGTTGAGCAGCGCCGTTTCCACTAACTGCGCTTCGCAAATCGGCGCAATCACTTGAACAATCGGCTCATTCGGCAAGATAATGGAGCCTTCCGGAATCGCTTTCACGCTGCCGCTGAAATGAAAATCCGCCAAATACCGCAAAAATTCCGGTTGAAACGTATTAAGCCCCTCTAAATACGCAATATCCTCTGCGGTAAAACGCAGATTTAAAATATAGTCAATCGCCAAATCCAGCCCGGCCGCAATCGCAAACGCCGAACCATATGGGTTTTTCCGGTAAAACAAATCAAATACTGCCATCGGCTGCTTTTCCGCCTGCAAATAGTAGCCCTGCATCATCGTTAATTCATAAAAGTCAGTTAATAGCGTTAAGTTCCTCTGATCCATTTTCAATCCCTTCTTTCCGCCGGTAAGGTTTTAACCGGCTGACCGTTGATTTTTTTAATTTGCTTTTCCAGCTTTGCCCGTGGCAGCATCACCAAATGTCCGCATTGCTCGCATTTTATCCGAATATCCGCTCCCACCCGCAGAACTGCCCACTCCTGCCCGCCGCAGGGATGAGCTTTTTTTAAAATTAAAGTATCGCCGATTTGAAGATCCATGGCCGCTCCTTTTTCTTTTTCCCACTATAAGAAATCTGCCTGCTTTTATTATAGCATTTTTTTCTTTTTTGTGCTATCGCTAATCCTAAAAAGATAGCGGCCTTTTTAAAATCCTTTTTTGCCATGGCTCAATCTTTCCATTATCTTTTTTATTGGAAAGATTTAAAGTCAATGTTATAATACAAGGAGAGAAAGCGAAATTTAGTTTTAAAGGAAGGAGAACCCCTATGTATACTATAAATACAGGATTAACCCAAGAAACCAGCTGTCTTTTTTTGATCGACTTGCAGGAACGGCTGATGGCGGCCATGGAAAAAAGAGGCGCTGTCCTGAAAAACGCCGGTATTTTGCTGGCCGGCGGACAGGCTCTAAACCTCCCGCTGATTGCCACCGAGCAATATCCCAAAGGAC
>CAUVDV010000095.1:0-8469 GCA_963550755.1 uncultured Lachnospiraceae bacterium | reverse complement strand
TTATTTTCTGAACGAAAAAAAAGTAAAATTCCTTAAAAATCTAACAAAAGTAAGGGAATTCTTTTTGTGTATTCTGTATACACTTATTGATTTTTAAATAATCCATAAACATTAGGACATGTTCTAATAGTTAAAAAAATAACAATTATTGATTTTTGTTTAAAAATTGTTTATATTATAAAGGGTTAGGCTGAATCAATTTAGCTGCAGTTTTATAAGGTATGGTGGTAAACTGTTGCTGAATTGGGCTTTTGTAAGGAAGATTGGGTCGGGTGGTTCCGATCTTATTTTGGAATGCCTGATTTTGAAATCAGCCGGCGGCGAAAATCCGAAAAAGCTATTTAGGTTAAGGAGGCGAATAGAGAGTGTCTAACACATTTCATGGGGGAATTCACCCCTCGTATTCCAAAGAATTTACCAAAACAATCCCCATCCGGGACGTTACGCCGGGCGAAACGATTACGATTTTAATGCAGCAGCATATCGGCGCGCCCTGCAAACCGATCGTCAAAGCCGGCGATGAAGTTTTAGTCGGCCAAAAAGTAGGCGACAGCGATGCCTTTGTATCTTCGCCGGTACATAGCAGCGTTTCCGGTACGGTGAAAAAGATTGTTAAGGTTTTGCAGCCCAACGGCGCCAAAGGCGAAGCGGTTATCATTGCCAACGACGGTCAGTACCGCCGGACGCAGATGGAAACCAAGCCTTTAGCCGAACTTTCCAAGGAAGAAATTTTGCATTTAATCCGGGAAGCGGGCATTGTCGGTTTGGGCGGCGCGGGTTTTCCGACCCATATCAAGCTGAATCCGCCGGCTGATAAAAAAATTGAATATATTTTAATCAACGGTGCCGAGTGTGAGCCGTATCTGACCTCCGACCACCGGATTTTAGTGGAGGAGCCGGATGCCGTGGTGCGGGGGCTGGAAGTTATTTTGACTTTATTTCCCGAAGCGCAGGGCATTATCGGGATTGAGGATAATAAACCGGACGCCATTGCCGCCATCGAAAAAGCCATCGCCGGCAAAAGCCGGATGTCGGTTTGCGTGATGGAGACCAAATATCCGCAGGGAGCGGAAAAACAACTGATTTATTCCGCCACCAAAAGAAAGGTGCCGAGCGGTAAGCTGCCGGCTGACGTCGGCTGTATCGTGGATAATGTCGATACCACCGTGGCCATCGGTCAGGCGGTACTGGAAGGAATCCCGCTGCTGCGCCGAATCATTACCATGTCGGGGGAGATGTACGACCAGCCGGCCAATTACCGGGTACCGCTGGGGGTATCTTACCGCCAATTGATTGAAATGTCCGGCGGGCATCCCGATGAAGCGGTTAAGATTATTCATGGCGGGCCGATGATGGGACTGGCCATGTTTGATTATGATGTGCCGGTCATGAAAACTTCCTCTTGTATTTTATTGCTGTCCGAAAAAGAAGCGGCCATTTGTCAGGAAAGCGCCTGCATTCGCTGCGGCCGCTGCACCAGAGCGTGCCCGATGAATTTGCTCCCTCTGGAACTAGATCGTTTTGCCAGAAACGGCGACGATGACAGATTCTTGCGCTGTCATGGCTTAGACTGCATTGAATGCGGTTCTTGTTCCTATGTTTGTCCGGCTAAACGGCATCTGGTACATTCCATCAGAGTTAAAAAGCGGGAACTGATGGCTAAAAAACGAGCATAATCGGAGGTAGAAAAATGTTAAATATTGTTTCGTCATCTCCTCATATCAGGGATAAGGCCAGTACCAAAAGCATTATGCGGGATGTTTTAATTGCGTTGGCGCCGGCAACTTTATGGGGATTTTATGTGTTTGGGTTAAATGCGATCATTAACGTGGCATTGGCTGTTGGTTCGGCCGTGCTGTTTGAGTATTTATATGAAAAAATCTTAAAAAAGCCGATTACGATCGGCGATTTATCGGCAGCGGTAACCGGCCTTTTGCTGGGACTGAACTTACCGTCAGGGCATTATTATTTTGTGCCGATTGTGGGCAGTTTTATTGCGATTGTTATTGTTAAGCAGTTATACGGCGGCCTGGGACAGAACTTTATGAATCCGGCCCTGGTCGGCCGTGCGTTTTTGCTGGTATCCTTTGCCGGTTATATGACAACATGGCCTTTGGCCGGGCAAAGCGGCCGCTTTACCGGAATTGATATGATAACCGGTGCTACGCCGCTGGCTCTTTTAAAAACCGGCAGCTTTTTGCCGACCGGCAATTTAGCCGGAGATTTGCCGATTACGCTGACTGATACCTTTTTTGGCTTTACCGGCGGCTGCATTGGCGAAGTATCGGCAATTGCCCTGCTTTTGGGGGCGGGGTATTTGTTTTACCGCAAAGTCATTACCTGGCAGATACCGGTCAGCTTTATCGGGATGTTTATGGTAATTATGCTGGTTTTTGGACAAAGACCGTGGGATATTCACTATTTGGCATTTCAGCTGACCACCGGCGGGCTTTTTTTGGGCGCTTTCTTTATGGCAACCGATTATTCGACTTCGCCGATGACCGGTAAGGGACAGATCATTATGGGCTTGGGTTGCGGATTTTTAACCGCGCTGATTCGCCTGTTCGGGGGATACCCGGAAGGCGTCAGCTTTGCCATCCTGATTATGAATTTGTTTGTACCGCTGCTGGATAATTTCCTGGTGCCGACATCATTTGGGGGGGAGAAAAAATGAATAAAGAAGCCGCAGAACAAAAACCCAATTCGGAAGTGCTTTTGATTATTAAAAATACCTTTATTTTATTTGCGATTACGGCCATTGCCGGACTTTTGCTCAGCGTGGCCCATTCCATGACAGAAGCGCCGATTGCGGCGCAGGCCATTATTCAACGGGATAATGCTTTAAATGCCGTTTTGCCGGATGCTACCTTTGAGGAACTGACTGTTGCCGATGCCGAGAAATATTCCAAGATCTTACAGGTTTTTGCCGGTAAGGACAGCAGCGGCAATATCAAGGGCTATGCCTTTATGCTGACAAACAAGGGCTATGGCGGCGCGGTCACGCTGGTAGCCGGAATTGGCGCTGATGATAAGATCAGCGGGATTGATATTATCAGTCATTCGGAAACGCCGGGTCTGGGAGCCAACGCAGACAGGGATTTCTTTAAAGATGAGTTTAAGGATAAGGCGGCCGAGCAACTGGCCGTGTCCAAAAGCAATAACGACGGTCAGAATATTGAAGCCTTAAGCGGCGCGACCATTACTTCTACCGCTGTAGTAGGCGCGGTCAACGAAGCGGTCGAATACTACCGGACGCAGCTGAAGGGAGGCAACTAAATGAATATTGTAAAAGAAAGGATTAAAGCGGGAATCGTTTCGGATAATCCGATTTTTGTTCAAGTTTTAGGAATGTGTCCGACGCTGGCGGTTACCAGCTCGGCGATTAACGGGGTAGGTATGGGACTATCCACCACCGTGGTTTTAATCGGCTCGAACATGGTTATTTCCATGCTCCGTAAAATTATTCCGGCTAAGGTGCGGATCCCGGCCTTTATCGTGGTCATTGCCACTTTTGTAACGATTATTGACTTGCTCTTGCAGGGTTTTATTCCCAGCCTTTATTCGTCACTCGGTTTATTTATTCCGTTGATCGTGGTTAACTGTATCGTTTTGGGACGGGCGGAAGCATATGCCTCGAAAAACGGAGTGCTGCCGTCGATGCTGGATGGTTTGGGCATGGGTTTAGGCTTTACGACGGCGCTGCTGATTTTGGGTTCGATTCGGGAAATTTTAGGCGCTGGTCAGATTTTCGGCATTACCGTATTGCCGTCAGCTATTTATCAGCCGATTACTATCTTCCTTCTGGCGCCCGGCGCATTTATTGCTTTAGGGGTAATGCTGGCGGTTTATAACTACATCATTGCCAAGAAGAAAAAGGAGGCGAAAGCATGACCGAATATATTTTACTGTTTATCGGCGCGGTCTTTGTCCATAATGTCATTTTGGCCCGGTTTTTAGGAAACTGTCCTTTTCTGGGCGTTTCCAAAAAAATTGAAACGGCCATCGGCATGGGGGTAGCAGTTACCTTTGTTATTACCTTGGCTTCGATCATGACGTATTTATCGTATAATATCATTTTAGTGAATCTGAATTTGAAATATCTGTATAATATTGTTTTCATCTTGGTAATTGCTTCATTGGTACAGCTGGTGGAAATGATCATTCAAAAAACCAGTCCGGCGCTGTATCAGGCACTGGGCGTGTATCTGCCGCTGATTACCACTAACTGCGCCGTTTTGGGCGTAGCCGTTATCAATATGAAAGAAGAGTATGACCTGATCCGGGCAACGATTAACGGCTTTGGTACAGCGGTTGGATTTTTGGTTGCGATCGTGCTTTTAGCCGGGATTCGGGAAAAAATGGAATATAACGACATTCCGGCTTCCTTTAAAGGCTATCCGATTGTCCTTGTTACGGCGGGTCTGATGGCGATTGCCTTTTTCGGATTCACGGGGTTAATTAAGTAGGTTATGACCGCTGCTGACAGTTTCCTGTTAAAAATGTTTAGCGTTTATCGGAACAGTCTATGACGGGTTTTATAGGGAGGTTAGAAAATGAATGAGGTAGTGGTTACCATGTCGGTAATCGGCGGTTTGGGCTTAGTCTTTGGCGCCGGTTTGGGTGTGGCTTCTAAGATTTTCGCGGTTAAGGTTAATCCACTGATCCCTGAGGTGAGGGAAGCGCTGCCCGGCGCTAACTGCGGCGCCTGCGGCAAGGCGGGGTGCGATGCTTACGCCAAGGCCATTGTTGAGGAAGGCGCACCGATTAATTTGTGTCCGGTCGGCGGGGCAAATACCTTGGCCATGATTGCTAAAATTATGGGCGTAGAGGCGAAAGCGGGCAAAAAAATGGTGGCTTTCGTGCAGTGCAACGGCACTTGTCAAAATGCCAAGCAAAAATATGAATATATCGGTATTACCAGCTGTGCGGACGCGGCTTATCTGCCGGGCGGCGGGCCAAAGGCCTGCGAATACGGCTGTATGGGGCTTGGCTCTTGCGTGCGGGCCTGTGAGTTTGGGGCGCTGTCGGTGGTTGACGGCATTGCCGTAGTTGATCCGGAAAAATGCGTGGCCTGCGGCAAATGCGTAGCAGCTTGCCCCAAGAAACTAATTGAAATGGTGCCGGACGATAAGAAGGTTCGAGTTCGCTGCCGGTCGTTGGCTAAGGGCAAGGAGGTTATGGACGCTTGTCAGGTCGGCTGTATTGCCTGCACAAAATGTGAAAAGGAATGTAAGTTTGACGCGATTCACGTGGTTAATAACATTGCCCATGTCGATTATGACAAATGTAAGCAGTGCAACGCCTGCGTCAAGGTTTGCCCGAAGCAGGTCATTACTGAAAAAATCAGGGTGAAAAAGCCGGTTCCGGTAGCCGAAGCGCCGGAAAAAGAGGCGATATAGGTTAAAGGTTGCGTTAAAAGGTTAAATATTTTTAAGTGGCATAGTTGGCTTGGAGAGCGGCTGTGTCATTTTTTATACGCTTTAAGTTGGAAAAAAGGTGAATTGAAAATTTAATTCCGATTCTATAATTTTGGTTTTTTATTTTTTGTTTTCGTTGATTTTTCACAAAAATTAAGTTATAATATTCTAAAGTGAAGCTTTAGGAGGTATATTATGTTGATTCAATTTAGTGCAGAAAATTTTCTCTCGATCAAAGATAAGGTCGTGCTGTCCTTGCTTGCCAGCAAGGACGATGAACATCCTGAGTATCTTATTTCCGATGCTAACAAAAATTATTTGAAATCCGCCGTTATCTACGGAGCCAATGCTTCTGGAAAATCCAATGTGCTAAATGCCTTTTGGTTTATGGTGAATTATGTGCTGACATCTCATGACTGGCAGTTTTATAAACCTATCGAACGGTTTCCTTTCAAATTTGACCGAGAAACACCGTCACTTCCAAGCAAGTTTGAGGTAATCTTTATAACTGCTGGGATTCGATATGTCTATGGTTTTTCTGTAACGGATAAGAATGTGACGGAAGAATATCTGTATTATTACCCAAACGGAAGACAAGCCTTGATTTTTGAACGAAAAGATGGTAAAGATTTTCGCTTTACCATTGATGTTGATGAGCAGATATTACTGAAAGAGCGGACTTCGGGAAATAAGCTATATCTGTCGGTGGCTTCAAATTGGAGTTATTCCAAAGTGATTCCCGTTCTGGAGTGGTTTGCCTCCTGTCAGATTATCACCAAAAATTCCACTGCTGATGCCTATGGCTGGAAAGCGAAGCAATTACAGGATGAGGATTATCGCCGCGTTATTGCTTCTATGTTGCGGGTTGCTGATTTTGGGATTCAATCGCTTCAGTTACATAAGCCTGACTCGGCTGCTGAATCAGCTTCTATGTTCTTAAGTTTAAGCGGAAATCCCTTTACCAATGTAGAAGCCGTTCATGTGGTACAAGATGCTGACGGAAATTCTGATTTTTATACACTGAATATGTCTGAAGAATCCGATGGCACCAACAGCTATTTCAAACTAATTGGTGTCGTAAAAAAAGCCCTTGATTACGGAACGCTTCTGGTTGCCGATGAGATTGACGCCCATTTGCACCCGCTCCTGACGAAGCATTTGGTTTCTTTATTTAACAATAAGGAATGGAATCCTAAAGGTGCTCAGTTGATTTTCACCTCGCACAATACCAATCTTTTGGATTTGGATGTTTTAAGACGAGATCAGATTTGGTTCACTGAAAAAAATGAGCAGACAGCGGCAACCGATTTGTTTTCTCTCTATGACTTTTCCGTGCGCAAAGATACTAAGGTTGAAAAGGGGTATTTAATCGGTCGTTACGGGGCAATTCCTTTTATCAAAGGAGGAATGTAAATGGCAAAAGGAAAAATTGAAAAACGCGGGCAGCGCCCAAGGAAAGTAAAGCCTGTTATTTTAATTGTTACTGAGGGTTCGCAAACCGAACCAAAATATTTTGAACATTATCGGAACCGGCAGACCAATATTGATATTCGAGTTATAGGCAGCAGAACCAATGCGGGAGAAACGGATTATGTCAACCTGATTCGAAAAGCGGTCGAATACCAAAGTAAAAATGAAATATCTGATTCCAATGGAGATACGGTTTGGGTGATTGCTGACGGCGATGTAAATTACAATAATCCTGACCCTGTAAATACCAAAGATAACCTCCTGTCAAAGGCAAGAAAAATGGCAAATGATAAAGGCATTCGGCTTGCTTTATCTAATCCTTGCTTTGAGTTTTGGTATTTACTGCATTTCCAATATACAACTGGATTTTTAAAAAATTATTCCTCTGTAAAAAACATATTGCACACTCACCTGAAAGGATATGAAAAATCGGCAGATGTATATGAACAGTTGGCTGCACATACGGTAAAAGCCATTCAAAATGCTAAACAGGTGGAACAATATCATATTCAAAACGGTTGTGATAAACCATTTGGAATCAAAGTGAATCCATTTACGGATGTTTATCAGTTAATAGAATCCTTGCTGTAACAATTCAACTTTTTCCCAAACCTGCCGATATAATTAGCAAGGAAAAAATTGGAACTAGTTGTGGCCGCAAGCCACGGGAATCACAGGCAGAAATTCCAAAGCTTAGGGAAAAGCTTAGCATTACTCAAGGAGGAAACCACATGAATATTCAACCAAACCAATTTTTAACCGGCAATTGGCCGGGCATTTTTTCCATAGCGCGCAAGCAGGGCGGCGCTTTTGGCAAAACCTCTTCCTTTAAAAGAAAAGAAACGCAAGAAGGCATAATAACCGAAGAAAAAAGCGAAGCGGTTAAAAAGCTGGAAGAGATGCTGCGCGTCACCAGAGAAAGCATGAATAGCCTAAGTTCTTTAAACGGGAGAGATCTTTTAAAAAAATTGGCCTGCGGCGAAGAATTGACCGCGGAAGAAAAAAGCCGTTTGCGAGACATGGATCCGTTGAGTTTAAGCAAAGCGCAGGCAGCGGCGGGACGGCGGCGGGAGCTTGAAAGCCGGCTGGCCAGAGCCAAAACCAAAGCAGAAGCCAGAGCGATTTTAAGAAGCGCCAAGCAAGAGGTGCAAATAGCTCTCAGCGCCAGCAAGGGCAGTGAAATTGACGAATACGCCGACTACTTATCGGCGGCGGTCAAAAAAGCGGAAGAACGCTATTACCGCGGAGAGCTAAAGAAGAAAACCGAATTGGACGTTAAAATTTAATCGTTAAATCAGCCGGTATCAGGGGCTGCTGCAAAAATCTAACTTCGCAAAAAATCAAATTTACAAAGATTAAATAATAAACCGGTAATTTTGCCTTGGATGCAATTTTACCGGATTTTTAATTGGCATAAAATTACTCCGGCAAAATTATATCCGTTTATCCGATTATTCTTGATTGCCTTAAAGCATTTTAAGTAAAAAACAATTGAAGGAATAAGTGAAGTATCTGAGGATGCCATTTCATCTATCCAAAAAATTATAGAGTTGAAAAAGGTTGATTATATAGAAAGCATGTT
>CAUVDV010000094.1:0-8635 GCA_963550755.1 uncultured Lachnospiraceae bacterium | reverse complement strand
GTCATCTACAGCACCAGATTTTCCCCAGCAAAATCATATTTTTTCAAGGTTTCTTCCACAAACGGCAAAAATTTGGGATCCATAATCTGATAATAACTGGCGTTGACCGCCAAATAAAAATCCGGCAAATAAGCCAGCACTCGGTTACAGGTGCGGACCGCCTGCTCCAATACCCATTGACCGACCTTTAAAATCAAGCGGCTGTTTTCCAGCATCGGTACAAAGATGGTCGGCGAAACATCCTTGCCCTCATAGCGCCAGCGCAGCAGCACCTCGCCGGAAACAACCTTCATATCCTTAGTCAAAACCACCGGCTGAATAACAATCCGAAAATTGCGAAAACCGTCCAGTACATCCTTATTCAACCGCATCATCAGTTGGGCTTTGGTTCTTTGCAGATAAATGTCCTGCTGCGAATGAAGCAAATAGTCTTTTTCCGGCATTTGTTTGGCCTGCGTCAAAAGTGCTATCATATTGACTAAAATATCCTGCGGCAGATTTTCTTCGCCCTTTTCGCAAATCACGCCAAAAGAGCATGGGCTCTGCACCATGACATTACTGCTGTAATAGGCATGACCGATAATTTCTCTCATCTGCTGAACCAATTCCTCCGCCGTATCGGTGCAACTGGGCAAAACAATAGCAATAAAGCGCATTCCATCCAAGCGGCAGAACATCAGCCGGTTATCAAAGTTTTGGGTCAGTGTTTTAATTAATTTTTTCAAAAAAATATTGGCGGCATGCCGTCCTCTTAATTCATTAATTTCAGAAAAATTATTCAGCGTAAAGCCAACAATCGTAATAACTCCCTGATGAGTCTGTAATTCTCTGATTTTCTGCAGCGCCGCATATTCCTTGGGCAAATTGGTAATGGAATCCAACATAAAATTTTTCTTATAATGCGAAACTCCGCCGGAAAAAAAGAGCGGCTCGGTTTGATCTTTATTCCATTTAATCAGCCCATGGCAATGCGCCCAAACATTATCGCCGTTCTTATCCTTCAGCCGATAATACAAGTCATGAACCTCTTTTTCGCCTTGCAGCAATTTCTTTATATCTTTCTGAAAAATTTCCACATCAGTCGGATCGGTAATGCGTTTTTCCCAAGCGCTGACCAAATTAGGAACCACATTACTGGAAAAGCCAAAAGCATCCCGCATTTCATCGGAAATATAAAATAAATTAGAACGCAAATCACCAATATAAGGATAGTAGTCTGACATTGACAGCGATTTAAAAAATACAATTGGATCAAAGTAATTATTTTGCAAAAATTTGGCCAATTCTTCATTGCCGCTGGCGTCCATCTGCTCCGGTACAAAGCTGCCATTTTTTATCCGCCGCCGGTCGCGGGACTCGCCGGTAAGCGGATCAACCTGGCTGTAATGCAGCGCTTTATCCATATACATACTTTTTTCCGCCATGGACAGGAGCTCCGGCAAACGAACCGGCACTTCTCCTGCCCAAGCGCTGCCAATGGCCAAATGTTCTTCATTCGCCGAAATCATCTCCTGCAGCTTAGCGACCGCCGCTTGAAAATGATCCTCTGCCGCGCCCATGCAAATTACAATGAATTCATCGCCGCCGATGCGGTAAATTTTTTCTTCCGGAAAAACTTCTTTCAGCATTTTATACCAAAAGCAAATCCAGTAATCACCCCACTGATGCCCGTCGCCGTCGTTAATTCTTTTTAGTCCGGAAACATCGCCATAAACCACACCCAACGACATATCCCCCTGAAAGTTATCTAAAAATTCACTGTAAGCGTGGCGGTTATACGCACCGGTCAGTTGATCATGATAGCTTAAATAGCGCAGCTTGTCATTTAAATTGCGCCGCTCCATAATTGCTGAAACAAACCGCCCAATCTCCAGTAAAAAAGCAGCAATCGACTCAATATTCTGTTCAGGATTATCAACCCCGATAAAACCAATGAGTTCTCCTTTGCTCCAAATCGGCGCCGCTGCCAAAGAAATAATATGCTGCCGCTCTAAGACAGCATAAAGCTGCGGATCGCTTTCCTTAACCTCCTCAAGGTTTCTGATAATAACCGACTGCCCGCTCTCAAACAAGCTCCACCACTGCCGGACAATATCCTGTGACTCCTTTTGCAGCAAGTTTTTCTGGGCGATAATATTGGGCGCGCACCATTCATAGGTATTGCTCAGCGTATAGTTCTCACCTTTTTCAAAAATATACGCCCGTCCGCAAAAACATTTTTCCCCCAAAAACACCAGTACGTCCTCAATCACCTCATTCGGGTCGTTGATGGCCGCCATGCGCCTCAGGCACTCGGTCAGCCCTTTTTCCCCATAATATTCATCCGCTTTATCCCACGTTAAGTTCATCACTTTTTCCTTCGCTCCTATTAACGGCTTTCTCCTCTTTCATGCCCCTCTGCATAAAAGATTAAGTTCTCTCCCTTTTTTAACTTTTGGCTGAAACGTCTGACCAAAAGCTATGCCAATTTTTTTTATAAACCGATCACCCGGATATAGCGCTCATCCTCTTCCAGCACTTTATTTTTCTCCATCAAGCCGGATAAGCAGGCGTAAACTCTGTTTTGCGCTTCCTCGCCCAGCATATTATAGCCGTGAAACTTAAACACTTCCCGGCAAAGATTCTTAAAGTCCAGGCTGATTTGCTCCGTTAAAATCTCCAGAATGGTCGCCTCGATTTCATCGTCGCAGATATACGGAAATTTACGCTTGTCCGTCTGACAGTGCCGGGCGGAAATTCCGGCTTCATACTGCTCCCGGCTTTTCCAGTAAGTATTTTGCGTATCATCCAGCAAATAAAAGGCTCCGGTCTGCGCGGCCGCCTGTTTTAATATTTCGGTCAGCCTTGCGCCTAATTGATTGATCCCCCAAACGCTTAAAATCCGGCGAAACAAATCTTCCTCAACAATCGGCGCTTCCCATTCAATGATATCGCTCATCAGCCGAACCATCAGCGGAACCGCCGCGCCGGTATAGAACGCTTCCTTGGGGTACTGCTCCGGCAAAAGCGGATAGGCCTGATAATAAACCTGCGCCTTATCCGGCTTTTTTTCATATTCAATCGCAAAGTTTTTCTCGGAAAATGCCGGTGCGTCTGCTTTGACCGGTGCAGCCAAGCCGCTTGGCCCTGCTTCTGCTGCGGCTGCTTTTTCCTGTTCTTTCTTGGCTGCAATCTCCGCCAGCCGCCCCAAAATCATTTCCAGCACCGCCGCCTTATTTTTAAACCAGTCCAATGTCCAAACCGGAATCACGTTCCATTTCAAACGATTTAACATGGTCGGCTGCACAATCGTCCGATCCCTGACTGTCGGTGTTTCATAATACTGGTAACCGTCCAGTACAATCGCCGCCATAAACTCCTGCGGTCGGTCTTTGTCCACCACGCCGATATCAATCCGGTAATTAGAGCGGCCAACCTGCTTGACCACTGAAAATCCGGCTTTTTCCAGTTCCGCCGCAATCGTGTCAATCAGCTCGTCTTTTTTCAGGCGAACGGTCTGCACATCAGCGGTCAGCGTATTCTTATTGCGGGCAAACTCCAAGAAGCGCTTTAAGCCGACAACGCCCAGCGCCTCCGTTCGGGACAGGTCAATCTGCTCCGGCTTTAACGTTGAATAGACGATCATTTCTTCCCGGGAACGGGAAACCACGACATTCAGCCGTTTCCAGCCTTCGCTTTGATTCAGCGGTCCAAAGTTCATCGTGACCTTGCCCTTTTGATCCGGCCCATAGCCCACGGAAAAAAGGATCACATCCCGCTCATCGCCCTGCACGTTTTCCAAATTTTTCACAAAGATTTCCTCACCGGACGCCCCGGCATATTCCTCTAACTCCGGAGCAGCGGCCAAAAGTTCATCCAGTTTAACCTGGATCAGCTTTTGCTGCACCAAGCTAAAAGTAACCACGCCCAGCGACTGCCGGCGCAGCTCAGGATCCAGCAGCCGCCGCCGGATTTCGGCAATCACCGCCGCCGCTTCGGCCTCATTCTGCTTAGTACCGCTCCGGTCATAAAAACCGTCCACTTCCACTAAGCGGACTTTGGATTCCAAGTCATTGTACGACGGAAAGGTGTACAGCTTATTTTCATAATACTGCGAATTGGAAAAAGCAATCAAACTTTCATGCTTTGACCGGTAATGCCACTTTAAATGCAGTTCCGGGAAAAGAATCGCCTGGCATTCGTCCAAAACGCTCGCTTGGTCTGCTTCTTCAAACTCAACGTCCTCCTCGTCAAAATTGCCTTTAAAGAAGGAGGTCGGCGGCAATTGATTGGGGTCGCCCACCACGATCAGCTGACTGCCACGGGCAATCGCCCCCACCGCTTCGTGGGTATTGACCTGCGACGCTTCGTCAAAAATGACCAAATCAAACTTGGGAAACGACGGATCAATATACTGGGCAATGGAAATCGGACTCATCAGCATACACGGCGCTAACCGGCGCAGCACATTCGGCGTCATATCAAAGAGCTTGCGCAGCGAAAGACCGCGGCCGCCGTTTTTAATCGCCTTTTTCAGCACGCCCAATTCCGAACCGGCGTTAATATCGCCAAGGGGCTGGGGAATATTGGCGGTCAGCTTTTCAATCAGCTCTAACCTTGTCATTTCCGTAACTAACTTTAATTCCTGCCGGTACTCAGCCAGCAAATATTCAAAATTATGATGATTAAAGGCAGTCAGTTCTTTTTCCTGCTCCAACGCTTCCAGCACACCGTAATACATGAGCGAACGCCAAACCGCCGCTTTCAGCTGCTCCGGGGCTATTTCGCCGTTTTCTGCTTTCTGGCAAAAATCTCCTGCGCCCAGCGTTTCAATTTCCGTCCGCACTTGAACATACGCCAGCCATTGATCTAATCGGTTATAAACCGCTAAGACCGCTGCCGCTGCCTGCCCGGCCGCTGTCAAGTCAAAGCTTTCCGGCCAAAGGCTGCCTTGCGCCAGTTCCGCCAGCCGCCGCTGCTTTTCACTGATCGCACTGGTTAGTGCCGCTAATCCGACGGCTATTGGCGTTTTATCTTCTCTGTAAAAAAGCCAATCCCGCTGGACGCTTGCTAACCACGCCGTCAGATCCAGCGTCCGGTCGGCTCGGTACAGCTGACGCAAACTTTCCGCTGTCTGGCGCGCCGCTACTACCGCCGCTTCCACCTGCTCCCAGTCCGTTTCTTCTGCCCGCCATAAACCGCTAAAGCGCTCGCCCTGCGCTTTCATAAACGCATTGATTTGGGCCGTTAATTCGGCATATTCCGCTAAAATCGTTAGTTTATCCGGTATTTCTGCTTTATTTAAGGCGGCCGGCTGCTGCCGGTAAGGTGCCAGTGTTTTTCTGATTTTATTTTGCTCCAGCCATTTAGCCAAAAACCATTTCTGCTCCGCCTGCTGCCAAGCCAGCCGCAGTCCGGCTGCATTCAGCTGCAAAATGCCCGGCTGAAACTCGGTCAATATTTTTTGCCTCAGCTCCTGCTGCCGTTTGCCCAAGGCAATGATTTCCTCTATCCTATCGTCCGGCTGCGGCTGATTCCAGCGAAAAATATCCGGCCACAACAAGGCTTTGGCCGCCGTCATGTGCTGAATTAAAGCAATAAAGCCGCTGACTATCAGAAAATCATTTTTTCCTGCTAAAATACCGCCCAGCCCGTTTTTGTCTGCTGCCAGGCGCTGCAGATCCCGCGCCAGATCAGTAAGCAGCAGGCGCAGTTCTTCTCTTTCTTTAAAGCTGAGGGCAAAGTTTTGAATAAAGCGGAGCGGATTAGCCAAGACAGGCTCTGCCTCCGCCAGCAGCGGCAAATAACGCTCTATCGCCTGCTCTATCCGGTACGCCCGCTCCTTGGTCAAATCAGCCGCCAGCTGCCCGATCGGATAAGTTTCTCCCTCTCCCTGCGCTTCATAAAGAGCAATCATTTCATAAATGCTGTAGCCATTTTGACCGGTGCGGTGCAGCGCTTCCGTCGTGGCCGCGATCTGATCGCGAAGTTTGGATAAGCTTTCCCTTTTTTGCTGAATTTCTTTAATTTCGCCGTTTTGCTTTTTGTCCAATATCCGGCCAAGCTTGGCTAAAACCTCGCCTTTTTTGGCCTTATTGGAATGCAGCTCCAAGGCAAAATCGCCCAGACCGATTTTTTCCAGCCGGGACTGCACCACATTCAAGGCTGCCATTTTTTCCGCCACAAACAGCACAGATTTATTGTTATACAGCGCTGAAGCAATAATATTGGTAATCGTCTGCGATTTTCCGGTGCCCGGCGGCCCATGCAGCACGAAGCTGCTTCCGCCGGCGGCCGAATAAACCGCTACTAACTGCGAGGAATCCGCGTCCATCAGGACGGCATTATTAAAAAATAAATCGGTTTGGTCAATTTCTTTGCCATCAATCAGCGGCGGCGTAGCAAAGTTCATCGCGCCCTGCATTAAACTGCCGACGATCGGGTTTTCCATCAGTTCCTCGCTCCGGCTGTGAATATCGTTCCACATCACAAACTGATTAAAGGAAAACAGGGCAATATAGCTGGCGTCAATTACGTCCCAGCCCTTTTTATTTAAAATCCCCGTCCGAATCGTATTTAAAATCTTTTGCACGTCAATACCATGCTCGTCCATCGGCAGCGGCACCAACCCGGGAAATTCCAGGTTCAAATCCATCCGCAGCTTCTCCAAAAGCGTGGTGTTAACCTGCACTTCTTCATCACGGTAACGAATAACATAGCCCCTGGCTAAGGATTTGCGGATCAGCTCAACCGGATACAGCAAAATCGGCGCATAACGCGCTTGCTTGGACAAATCCGTTTCATACCACTGCAAAAATCCCATCGCCACAAATAACGTATTGGCGCCGTTTTCTTCCAGCTCCGTCCGCGCCGTGTAATACAGCGCTTTGATCGCGAAATCAAGGTCGTCCTCACTCAGCAGCGTTACCAGCCGCCGGCTTTTCATTTCTGCATTCATATATTCGCGGTATTCATCCTTTAAACCGCGGGTATAGGAATACTCCTTATCCTTGCGCCTTTCCGCCTCAATTTCCGCCGGACACGGCATCAGCGAAAACTCCTGCCCGCTGGATAAATTGTCTTCCAACAAATTCAAGTCGCCTTCCAAAATAGAAATACTGCGCCGGGTCGGCCTGAAATTGAGCAAATTATTGCGCAGCGTCAGGTTCAGCAGCTTTGATTCCCAGACCTTCAGCTTGGAACGCTTCCGGCTGGTAATCACCTCAATCTCGCCTCCATTTTCCAGGGCTTCGGGCTGGGCAGCCAAAATCGGTGCTCCGCCGGGCTGGCTGGCGTCCGCCGTTTCCATTGCCGCCGCTGCGGCCGCTAATTCCACTCGCTGCGGGAGCGGCCTTACCCCCAAGGAACGCGCCTTGGCTACGTCCAAAAGATACTCAAACTCCTGTTCGTTCAGCAATTCTTCTTCTGCTCTCACCGCCGCCGCCTCATAGTCAACCGGCTGCGGGCTGGTCAGCAATGTGGTTTCCACCAGTTCAATTTTCTGAATCCCCTTGGCCAGTCGTTTGCTGAGCGCAGCCATATCGTCGTCAATACTGGCCGGAAAGGTTTGGTCTTCCAACCAGCAGCCGGCAAAGGCATGCTTTCTAAATAAAATAATCAACGGGTTTAAACCGATATATTCCAGACAAGCAGCAAACAGCACCGCCAATTCAATGCAGTTGCCAAGCTTTCCGGTCAGTACCTCGTCCGCCAAACGAATCCGCTGTCCGGACTGCTCAAAGCTGGGCGGCGCACTGATATAGCTGAGCCCCTCTCCTTGCAGCGCCAGATAAACAGCTTTCATCTGCGCCCGGACATCATTTTTATCCTGTGTTTGGTAACCGGTCAGCGCCAAATTCCAATTTTTTAAAATCTCCCCGGCCCGGCGAGCAATCCCGGCAATCAGCGGGTGATTGGGCGTCACAAAAGACGCCACCAATGTCGGGTGGTAATTGCTGCCCAGCCATTGATCATACGCCAAAATCTGAACGGCGCAGCTTTCCTCGCAAAGCAGCGCTTCCCCGCGCCTGATTTCAACATGAAAAGCCGTTTCAAAGCCCTCGGTCATAGCGGCAAACTCTTTTCCCAAAAGCTTAAGCGGATTTTTTTCCAAATTCAGTTTCAGGCTCTCTCCCGCTGCCAGACGGATGCCGGTCTGATACCACTCCTCAGCCACCGGCTGATCCCAGAAAATCCGTACTTCAACTGCTTCCAGCGCTTCTTCTCCGTCATTTTGCAAAAGAATCAACCGAATCACCGGCACCTTGTTCAAATAGGTAACATAACTCAGTATTTTATTGTACTCGATTACTGCTTTCATTGTCGCTCCCTTGGGCTGTGCTCGCTTATTAACAAATCTGGCCTCGACAAAAAAATAATCTTATGTATTTAGAAATAACTTAATTTCCCTTAGCAAAAGACTTTGCATTTTATGCCAATAAACAAAGTCATAACCTTTATGCCAAATAAAGGCTACTGATAAGCATGGGAAAATTAAGTAAAGATACATAAGATTATAATACAATTAAGAGATAAATTTTTCAAGATTTTTCCGTTTTTTTCGTTGTTTTTTGTTTTTCTATTTGTCTCTTTTTTTGTAAACTGATCAATATAATATTTGTTTTTTTAATTCATTTATTTGGTCTTGATTGTTTTT
>CAUVDV010000093.1:0-8644 GCA_963550755.1 uncultured Lachnospiraceae bacterium | reverse complement strand
AACATGAGTAAGCCGCCACGCGGATTACGAATGCTTTTGCAGGATTGCGCAGGCGCAAGCCGCAGCAAGCCTGTAGTACAAGCGTCCAAAAATGAAAATCCGACGTGAAGCCTCTCTACAAAAGGATTTTTTATCTTTTGACGCGCAAAAACATGAGTAAGCCGCCACGCGGATTACGAATGCTTTTGCAGGATTGCGCAGGCGCAAGCCCGGAATCTTACTATAGCTGCTGATAAAACTGATTCAGGCTTTGCATGCCGCTGTAAATCATCGGGATAATTAAATACAGCGCAATCAGCCCATAGGCCGGCAAAAAACCGATCATTTCCCCCATCGCCAACCGTCTGGCAATCATTTGCCGGTTGATTTCCTTGCGCTTTTCCAGATAATAGGCCTTTTCATGCACCAAATCATCAAAGGCCTGCCGCAGGGACAAATCCTTAGCCGCTGCTTCCAGCTGTAAGACCAAGGTTTGAAAATCAGCTTGCTTTTCCGTTTTTAATTCGGCAAAAGCCTCCTCCGTCCCCATGGAAAAAACATTCAGGCAGCGCTCAAACCTTTCTTCATAATAATGAGCGAACATATTCAGCCACGTTAAAATATCTTCCATCCCTAAGCGGGAATGGTGCATCAGCATTAATAAAATACTGCGGTAGCCCGCCACTTCATCTTCTCTTTCCATTTCCCTGACCCGAGCGGCCAGTGCGTCCGCCAGCAAGTACCAATAGCCCAGAGCAAAGGATAATGCCGCCAGCGCCGCTACCTGCCAAAGTTCCAGCCACGGACGATGCAGCTGCTGATATTTTTCATAGAGCTGCTCAATATATCGCTCCAGACCCTTGCCCTGTAAGCTTGACAGCTCCGGCAGTTTTTCCGCCCTGGCGCGCAAAACCGCTAAAATCGCCGGCTTTTTCAGTTTTGAATTTAGACTATCCAGCCATTCCGTCTCTTTTTCCCGCAAAAGCTGCCGGTACTGCTCCGCCCCGCTGAAAAACATGCCGTTTTCCAGAACTGAGGTCCGGCGAATCCGGTTATGCTCCTGCCAATTAATCAGCAAAATAATCCCTAACCCCAGGCCAAAGCTAATCAACCGAATCCGCCGCTTACGGCGCAAATCCTCCATTGGCCGCAGCCGTTCCGGACTTTCCTCGGCAATAATGCCGATATTTTGAATTTTTCGCAAAATCATAACCACGGCTAAGATCAAGCAAAACATAACTAACTCCGTTACCCGGCCGAAGCGGCTTTGATAAAACAGGCGAAGCGGCTCAAAGTTGCGGCTGGCCCAATTTTGCAGGGGCAGCATGCACAGCAGCGGCAAAACCGCAATAAAATGCAGGCTTTTTAAAGAATAATTCAGCCGCTCCCGCTTTAATTCCTCCACCCGCAGCTCATCGGTCAAATGGCTTAAACTGCCCATAAAAACGCTTTGTCCGTTCTCCTGACTGTCGCCGTATTCGGCAGTAATATAGCACAGGTTCAGCAGCATTTTCAGATATTTATTGGGCGCCTGCTGGTTATAGCGCTGCACTGCTTCTTCCACATCACTTTCCATTAGGACGTCATACAAATATTCGCCCTGAATCAGCATGGGCGAAGTCTTATCCGGAAATTCCTGACAAGCTTCATAAACGGCTTCCTCAACTGTTCCCTGCTCATAATATTTTTGCCGAACCAGCTCATCAAACAAGATCTGGCCTGTCAGCAGCTGATTATGGCGCTTGACCAAAACATAATCAACAAACACCTCAATTAAAACCAGCGTCACAAACAAATACATCCCCAAATAAACAAGATTGCGGGTAAGCAACAATAAACCGCTTAAAATGATGAGAAACACCAGTATCAGCTTGCGGAAAAAATCGCCGGTCCTCTCCAGCAAAGCCCCCTCCCGCAGCCGGGTCAGCTGCTTAAGGCTGTATTGATAGCGCAAAAGGAGCGACCGACTGTAGCGAAAGCGCCGCAAAAAACTGTACACCCATAGATTCATCGGATGCGGCAAATCACTTTTCTTTTTGCTTTTCGGCCGGCGCGGCCGTCTGCTGTACCACAGGGCAATGCCAAATAAAAGCAGGGCCGCCGACCAAATGCTAATTAGTAAACTCTCCATTTTTTATCATCCTCCGGCATCCTTCCGTAAATAAAGCAAATGATTCCTGATCCTCCGCCGTCATGGCGCGGCTCATCGCCTCCAAATTTTGAAGGCCGGGCAAATGAACCAATTGATAACCGCCGTCGCGGTAAATGATGATATCCTGCAGCCGGTAGCCCGCCCGCTCCGGAATAATCTCGGTAATTCTTTCCACATAACGGTTGCCGGCATAGTCCTTGCCCAAATGAATATCAAACTGAATTACCTCAGTTACCTGTTCCTCGGCCACCGTTTCATCGCGAAAGATATTGCACTTTAAAAGCGAGTTGCGGAGCGACAGTACCAAATCCGCCGTAGTTTTGGCATGATGGGTAAATAAAGTGAAAAGCGAAGCCACCTGCGCGGTTTGCAGCATCAGCGCCGCCACTTCGTCGGTCGCTACCTCGCCCAAGATATTAACCGCGCCGTCGGTTTTTTTCTGCAAATCAAGTCCGGCCTGCCCGGACACAAACTCGGTTTCGCGAAAGGTCAAAATATTGCGCATCGGGTAAACCTTACGCAAATGCAGCTCAAAGGCCATTTCCTGAATACGCAGGGTCAGCGTGCCGTAAATATGCTTAATCAGCGCCATTAAAAGTGTTGTCTTGCCGCTCCCCTGCGAACCGGTAATCGCCATAATCCGGCCGCCCTTAACCAGATAGCGGAGCCAGCTTTCCAACAGTTCCGCTCCCGGTCCGGCAAAAAGCTGATGAATTTCCAGTTTTTTAATATGAAACTTGCGGACGAAAAACGCCCAGCTTTCCGAAAATGGCGGCCGCACTACCACGACCCGCGAGCCGTCGCGCATATCGTTGACCTTGTAGCCGATATTTTCCGACAGCTGCCCGGCCTTGTTATAGCGGTAAATATTCTGGCACACTCGGCGCAGCTCTTTTTCCGACTGAAAGCTTAAAAAGGCCAAATGAATGGGCTTGCCCCGGAAAAATATCCACACGCTGTCATAGTTGCGGTAGGTCTGTTCTTTCAGTTCATCGTCCTTTTCCTGCCAAAAATAATTTTCCAGCTTCTGCTTAAACTCATTGCCGACTTCTTCATTGATTTTGCCGGACACCCCGCCGGATACGCCGTCCAGCGCCATATCGCGCAGCCGGTCAACCACGCCGAAGCCCTTGTAGTAGCGGTAAATCTTATGCGCCAGCAAAATACATTCTTCCTCGTGACTGAGCTCAATGTTTTCGGCAGCGTAAATCGCCCGGATTTCCTCGGCCGTAATAATATAGGACGGCGTTTCTCCGTTTTCAATCACGTTTTTCGGACGGTCCAGCTGATATTTTTCAATCAGCGCCTCCAAGCCCTTTTCCTGATACGCCTGCTCATAATGATAGAGCAAAATGTCAAACATATCCTCCAGCGCCAGCGCTTCCGCCTCCTGATACGGCACGATGGCGTAAATCGCTTCCCGGCTCGGCAGCAGGCGCAGAATAATATCCTTAATCATTTCAATCACATAGGTCTTATCGCTCCGATAGCCGTAGCCACATTGCTTGAGCGCCAGCTTTAAATGACCGCACCGGCTTTTGGCCCGTTCGTATTCCTCGCTTTGCTCCTTGTAATCCAAATATTTTTTGGTTTCCTCATATAATTCTTCCTTAACCAGCGCAAATAAGCGGTCAAAGCTGATTTCTTCCGCTTTTTTCTGATTTTGGCGCAGGAGCTTTCTTTTTTCATACTGAAAAACGCCCTGAAAAAGCCCCGCTGCCGCGGCCGCCGCCAGTCCCGGCCATAAAGCCTCAATCATTTCCGTCTTTCCTCCCCTCCGCCGACAAATTTGGCAAACAGCTTATATTCCTTTTCCCAATTGCTGTACCTTCTTTTAACATAATCCAGTAAACCGCCGTCATTCAGCGCGTCAAACAACTCATAGGAAAAGGGCAGGCATAAAATTTCCGCCGCTGCGATATCCTTGGCCAGACGTTTTTTCGTCCAGCGGCTGTCCGGAAAATATTGACCAAACAGCAACAGCGGCAGCCTCCCCCGCTCAAAGTTTAGGCTTTGCCCGTGCAGGCTTTCCTTAATGATCACCGGCGACTGAGGCAGACAAAGCACTAACTTGTCGGCGCTCCGGCTCATTTCAATTTCCCGGCCCAGGTCGGCAAAAACATAGCGGTAACCCTCGCCGGCTTTTTCCAGCAAATACTCATACAGCGCCCGCTTATACTCACCGGCCTTATCATCCACAAAGGACGCGTCCAAATAATCCAGGCCTTTCATTAAAGGCAGACTGTAATCCTTTAATAACTGCGTAGTCAGCTGGCCATTGACTGCCAGCCGCAGCAAGTCCGCTCTTTTTTTCTCCGCTTCCTCCGGCGCTAAGCCCAAATAATACTCCGCCTTGATTGGCCGGCGGCTGATCAGCAAATGCTGCTTTTCGCTATACTGGGAAAAAAGCCCCGCCATAAAGCATAATTGACTGGTCAGCTTGCCCCGGCCGGTAATGTCCGCCCATCCGATAATCATGGCCGCAGCCTCCTTTCCTGACTGAAATATTTTTTGCTCTGCTTTGGCGGTGTGCCGGTCATTTGCTCTAACAGCCGGAGCAAGGCAGCTTTATAATCGCCGGACAGCGGCTCTAATTGATAATAACCGTCAAACAGCGCCTCATCGGCCACCAGCTGATCAAGCTTATCCCATTCCACCGTCAGCAGCTCAAACTGAGTATTTTCTGATTTTTCGCTGATTTGCCGGCTTAAATACTTTTGACCAAGCGCCGACTCACGGATATGCCGGCCGTAAACAACGGTTAGCTTTTCCGGTTTTTCCTTGGCGATATATTCTAAAAACGCCTCTATTTCCGGCTTATACGGGGTCAGATAGCAAACCACCTGTCCTGCCTGCTCCTGCTTTGCTGCCAGGGTTTCCGCTTCCAATAGGCATTCTTCCTGCCCGCGGTAGTCCCGCAGCGGATAAACCGTTAAAGCGTCGGTATAATCCTCCGCCTGCCGGACATAATGCTCAGAATAAATTTCATATTGCCCGTAATGCATGGCCGCCAGTGCCGCTAGGCTGTAAACAAATTGTCTTTTGGCGGCTGAATCTTTTCCTAATATTTGAATCATAGCCCCTCCTTAAAAACTTTTTTCCTGTACGACCGTCGCTGCCGGATCGGTTTCCGCCTGGTCAGGCGCGGCTGCTTCGTCTGTTTCCTGCCTCTCCGCCCCGGCCGGCTCGATCCGTTCTTCATTGGTTATCTTGCCGGAGGAAAAGCTTTCCAGATTTTTATCTTGGGTTTCCGCTGTTTCTTTTGCCTTGGGCGCTCCCGCTTCGGCCGGCCGTTCCTGCGCCGCCCGTTCCTGCATTTTCAAAAACTTTTCCTCTTCCTTTAGCTGAGTTAAAGCTGCTTCCAGCCGATTCCTTTCCTGCCCGATAATCTCACTTTGGGCAACGTCCTCATATAATGGTTGAACCGAACCGCTGACCGGATAGCGGACAACCGTATCCGGCATATCAACGGCTTTGGGATAAATCGTTAAATACAGATATGCCCTTTCATAGGTTTGCACGTCAATTTGGGCACTGCCTAACCGAACTCTTTCCTCCTCGGTCAAGCCTAAGACGATTTTCTTTTTTTCCGGATCCAAACCGCCGGCCTGCTTATGCGACAGCACGCAGTAATCATGCCCGCTGGGAAAGAGAATCCTGACATCGATATAATCCCCCGGCAAAAGCCCGGCCGGCAGCTCTGCCACTGTCACCTCCTGCGTATTTTCCCAAAACTCCAAATTTGTTTCATAAAAAAACTCCGGCTGCAGCAACACTTTTGGCTTTAAAGCCACCCAAGCCTTCCGGCCGATGACTTCTTCCGGCAAGGTAAAGGCACCGGCCGGAATCGAGTCTTCCTCCACTTCCATTTCCGTCAAATCCGCTTCTTCCACAATTTCACCCAACTCCAGCGGCCGGCTGACGGTCAGCACCGTTCGCCGCACGACCGGCAAAGTTTTTTCGGCTTTAGCTGCCTGCCAGAACTGATAGCCGAAGCTTCCGCCGGCGCCGATCAAAATTCCTAAAACAACCATCCCCAATATTTTTAATACGCTCCGAATCATTCCCATTTTCCGCAATGTCATGTCGCTGTCCCTCCTCATAAAAATTATTAACGCCGGCTTTCCCGGTCTAAAGCATTGTTTTTGGCGCAAACACACCATCTGCTGCGCTTTGGTCAAATCGAATCAGACTTTCCCGATCGTCAATATTGAAACATTTGCCCGATCCATTCCCGTTGCTCTTTTTGCGAAGCAAACGGGTCTTTCCAAAAGGGAAAGGCATAAATCTCACCCTGATATTTTTTGCGAAAAAAGGCCAACTCTTCCGGTACGCCGAAATTAACAATCACCTTTAACCGCGAGCCGACCACTTCTTCCAGCTTTTTTATCTCATCCAGCGCCCGAGCGGCTTTCCATTCACTGCCGCTGACAATTAGCAGCGGATAATCAGCTTCGGCGAAATAAGAATTGGCCTGACTGCCGATATCGGCAATCACAAAATCATAATTTTCTTTTTTCAGACTGGCCATTCCCTTTTCCTGGTAGCTTTTGTAATAATCTACCCGGCGAATGCGAAAGACTTGTTTATCTTTGTCTTCATAACCGAAGCCAGAAAAGATTTTTTCAATTTCTTCCAGCTCCCGGTGCGAGTTCCATTCAATCATCGCTACCCGCCCGCCGGTCAGCGCCAAAGCATTGGCCAGGCAAAGGCTGATATGCGTTGCTCCCAGCCCTCGGTCGATCGCTTTAACCGCAATGGTTTTGACAATCCGGTTTTGCCTTTTCTCCTGCCCGAACATGATTTTTCTCCTTTCCCCCTATTTATTTCCCAACCCGTATTTTTATCTTATCCAATATTGCTTTTTTCCGAGTCGGCTGATCTTCTGCCGGCGTTTCCTCGGCCAAGGCTTGTATGCTCCTTTGATACGGAAATATTTCAAACCAGATCTCCGGGTATTCGCGCTTTAATTCCTCTAAGCGCCCCGGTTCCGCCAAGTTAATAATAAAGCGGCCGTCAATCAGCTTTTCATTAAAGATCACTTCATCTAAATCAACCATGTCCCAATCCGCACCGGAACAGACAAAGAAAAGCTGCTGCTTAAAGGGCTGAAGCACTTTGCACTTGGCGGTGGTTAACAGTCCGTAATCAATAAAAATCCGCTCATATTCCTGCCAATTATGCGGCAGCTTTTTTTCTTTCTTTTGCGGAAAAATCTCCACTCCGCCCAGTATAAAAGAATCCTTTTTAACCTGCGCTTCCGGGGAAGTATACACTAATTTACCGATCTGCTGGCTTTCGCTCCAATCCAGCAGCGCCGTTTTTTCGCCCCGCGCCGCCGCCTGAAAAGCGTAAGCGCAGACAACGAAGCTGACCCCCGCTCCACGCCGGATGCCCAGATAAACTTCCGCTTTCTCCGGCAGCGGCTCCGATTTTTCTTCTGTTTGCCGCAGGCGCTTTAACCGCTGACTAATCTCGCGGAAGCTATCCGGCCGCTTTTCCCGCTGCGGTTCGCCGCAGCAATAAATCAGGTCAATCAGCTCTTCGGCATAAAACTTGCTCCAATTCCCCGGATCTAAGCGCTTGTAGGGCGGAGTGCTGATTTTATGCCGGCTGATTAAATAGTACAAAGTCATCCCGTAAGCATAAATATCCGATTTTTCATCACTGCGCAGTACGCCGAACTGCTCCGGCGCGGCATAAGCCTTCGTTCCTAAAAAGAGAGTATCTTTTTGGCGATCCGGCGTAGCATAACGGGCAATGCCAAAATCAATTAAAAACAAGTTTTGATTTTGATCCAAAATAATGTTTTCCGGTTTTAAATCCCGATAAATAATCGGATTTTCCAAACCCTCATGCAAATAACGCAAAACCTCCGCCAGCTGTTCGGCAATCCGAATCAGTTCCGCTTCTTCTGCTCTTTCTTTATCCGCCATCCATTCTTCTAAGTTTTTACCTGCGGCATATTCCCGAATTAAAAAAACATATTCCTCATCTTCCAGCACATCAATAATTTTAGGAATATTGGCATTCGACAGCTTTTTTAAAATTTCCACTTCCGCCAGCTGAAAATTTTCCTGCTTTTTCATTTGCTTGATAATCCGTTTGGTGCGAAGCGTTTGGTGTTCCGTCAAATAGATGGTATTATTTTCCGTTTGGTGCAGGCATTCCAAAATCAGGTATTTCCCGCAAATTATCTGTGTTTCCATTTCTCTCCTCTCCCCTAATCTGTTTTAATTAAAAATCTCCGCCTTATAATCTTATTACTTTAACTTTCCCCTAATCTTTTACGCTCTATTATTGTATCATATTCTGAATGAAAAGTCGTCCGCAATTTGTGGAATTTTATAATATTTTTTTTACATCTTTTTTATTTTTAAAACCAAAAAAAGACGATAGATTTTGGCTTCTATCGTCTTTTTTAAAGTTTCTAACAGTCTAATCTGTCAATTCCATATTATTGTTTCAAATCTCTGCTTTTTCATAATTCATCAGCCTGCTGGTAAGCGGCGT
>CAUVDV010000092.1:0-8737 GCA_963550755.1 uncultured Lachnospiraceae bacterium | reverse complement strand
CCACATCTTCAACCTTGGCCACCCGGGTTTTATCCAGCTTGGAAATATGAACCAATCCTTCCTGTCCCGGAACCAGCTCGACAAATGCGCCGAACGTCATAATGCGCATAACCTTGCCTTCAAAGACTTCGCCGACCTTAACGCCCTGATCAATGGTTTCAATAATCCGGCGGGCTTTATTGGCCATTTCCTGATCGGTCGAAATGATAAATACCCGGCCGTCATCCTCAATATCAATCTGAACGCCGGTTTCTTCAATAATCCGGTTGATGGTCTTGCCTCTGGCGCCCACCACTTCGCCAATCTTATCCACGCTGATAGTCAGCTGCATAATCTTCGGCGCATACGGCGAAAGTTCGGCTCTCGGCTCGGCAATGGCCTTATTCATGATTTCATTTAAAATATAGAGCCTTGACTTTCTGGTGTTGGCAATCGCCCCGCGGATCATTTCATTGGTAATACCGGCCACCTTCATATCCAACTGAATGGCCGTGATACCGTCGGTTGTGCCGGCTACCTTAAAGTCCATATCGCCGAAAAAGTCCTCTAAGCCCTGAATATCGGTGAGCAGGATATAATCATCATCGGTTTCCCCGGTCACCAAACCGCAGGTAATACCGGCCACCGCTTTTTTAATCGGCACACCCGCCGCCATTAGCGATAAGGAGCTGGCGCAGATGCTGGCCTGCGAGGTTGATCCGTTGGAGCTTAAAACCTCCGATACCGTCCGAATCGCATAGGGGAATTCCTCTTCGCTGGGCAGCACCGGAATCAGCGCTTTCTGCGCCAAAGCGCCATGGCCGATTTCCCGCCGTCCCGGTCCGCGCGAGGTCTTGGCTTCACCGACCGAATATCCCGGGAAATTATAATGGTGCATATAACGCTTGCTGGTTTCCAGCTCATCAATGCCGTCTAAACGCTGCATTTCCGCCAAAGCGCCCAAGGTGGTAATGTTTAAAACCTGCGTTTCGCCGCGGGTAAACAGCGCCGAACCATGCGTCCGGGGCAGCAAATCAATTTCCGCCGCCAAATGCCGGATTTCTTCAATCGCCCGGCCGTCCGGTCTTTTCTTTTCTTTTAAAATCATGCGGCGCACGGTTTTCTTTTGATATTGATACAGCGCTTCGTCAATCAATTCCAGCCAGTCCTCATGTTCTCCGCTGAAAGCAGCGGTTAAGTCTTCCTTGATCTTCTGCATCTTTTCCTTGCGCTCGTTCTTGGACTCGGTATAAACGGCGTCTTCCATTCTGGACTTATCAACGATTTGATACATCGCCTCGTTCATGTCCGCCGGAATGCCCACTTCAATATAAGCCGCTTTCGGCTTGCCTTCGGCTGCCTGAATTTCTTTAATAAAGGTAATAATTTCCTTATTGACTTCATGCGCGGCAAAAATCGCCTGCAATACATCTTCCTCCGGAATTTCCTTGCCGTCCATATCGATCATAATCACTTTTTCCGCAGTGGAAGATACGACCAATGTCATGTCGGTTGCTTCTCTCTGCGCCGCCGTCGGGTTATAAACCAGCTCGCCGTTCACCTGGCCGACAATGATCGAGGAAATCGGCCCCAAAAACGGCACTTCCGAGATGGAAAGGGCAATCGAGCTGCCCAGCATAGCGGCAAACTCCGGCGGGCAGTCCTGATCCACCGATAAAACAGTATTTACCACCGTGCAATCATTCCGGTAATCCTTGGGAAACAAAGGCCGAATCGGCCGGTCAATCAGGCGGGAGGTGAGAATCGCGTTTTCAGACGGGCGGCCTTCTCTTTTAATAAAGCCTCCCGGAATTTTTCCGACAGAATATAGTTTTTCTTCATAGTCAACGCTCAGTGGGAAAAAGTCAATCCCCGGTCTGGGCTCTTCCGAAGCCGTCACTACTGACAGCACTACGGTGTCCCCGTATCTGGCAATTACTGCCGCGCTGGCCTGTTCGGCCACCTTACCGGTTTCCACACTGAACACGCGGCCGGCAATTTCTTTTGAGTAAATCATTTTTCTTTCCTTTCTTCATGTAAAGTATCCGGAAAGCATTAGTCCTTAGGTTTCATTGTTTAATCAGCCGGAGCAAAGATTAAACCGCAAAACCTAATGACCAATGCGCTTTCCTTGGTTTTTGCCTGATTTTTAATAAATCAAGCCCTGCTGATTCAGCTTTTCCCGCCAAAGGCTTTTCCTGATGGCCACAAATCCCGGCAGTTTGGTTTTCTGCGCAAGAACGCAAACACCAAACCAAAGCTTTCTGCTTAGTCCAAACCAGAAAAATTTCCTAAGAAACATGAAAAAGCTGAACCCTTATTTTTATAATTATATCATCAATCCCGTATTTAGACAATGTATTTTTGGGAAAAATGATAAAAGCCGAGATCAAAACGAGATCACAGATTAAGACACCGGCTTTTTGCTTTTTTCGTTGTAAAAAGTGTGCTCACATCACTAAATTTCGTTGTAATTTTTGTAATGCGAATGATCTTTACTCCTCAAACGCCTCCTTAATTGCCGATTCCAGTACATGTACCTCGGTAAAATATTTTTCATGCCAGAGCAGGAACATATAAACCGTCCAGATCTTGCGGCTGTTGTCCTCCTGCTCCGCCCGGTGCCGCTCCAACAAACGAAGCAGCTGATCGGTATGAAAATAGCGTTCGGCTGTTTCCGATAAAAAGGCGCTCCGCACCATATCGTAAAACTTATCCTGACGCAGCCACACCCGAATCGGCACCGGAAAGCCCAGCTTCCTGCGCCCCGCCACTTCCTCCGGCAAATGTCTTTTGGCGGCCAGCCGCATCGCGTACTTGGTATTTTTTTGATTGACCCGATAAGCAACCGGCAGCCCGCCGGCCAAAGCCATTACTTCCTTATCCAAAAACGGCACCCTAAGCTCCAGCGAATTGGCCATGCTCATTTTATCGGCTTTTAACAAAATATCACCGACCATCCATAAATGCAGATCCAAATACTGCATTTTGGTAATGTCCGGCTGATCCTTGACCTTGTCGTAAAAGGGCTTTGTAATCTCCTGCGGCGTTTTGGCCAGACCCGAGCGCTTCAGCAACTCCCGCCGTTCCTTGACCGAAAAAATATTGGCATTGCCGATAAACCGCTCCTCGACTGTCAAAGCGCCCCGCTGCAAAAAGCTTTTGCCCTTGATATTCGGCAGCAGCCGAGCTGCCGCCGCCGCGCTCCGGCGCAGGAACAAAGGCAGTTTTTCATACTTGGCCAAACTCAGCGGCTCGTGATAGATCCGGTAACCGCCGAAAATCTCATCGGCGCCTTCGCCCGACATTACTACCTTGACATGCTCTCTGGCAATGTTAGACACAAAATACAGCGCAATCGCCGCCGGATCGGCCAGCGGCTCGTCCAAATAATACTGCAGCTGCGGCAAGACTTCCCAATATTCCTTGGTATCAATGATCTTGTCATAGCACTCGACCCCGATTTTTTGGGATAGACTTTTGGCGTACTCTGTTTCATTATATTTCTCATAATCAAAACCAACCGTAAAGGTCTTACGGTTGCCCGAAAAAACCGAAGCCACATAGCTAGAGTCCACGCCCGAAGACAAAAAGCAGCCAACTTCAACATCGCCAATTTTATGCGCTTCGACCGACTCGATCATTTGCCGATCAATCGCGTCAACCGCCGCCTCCAAAGTCATTTCCTTGGCAGCGAACTTTGGTTCCCAATAGCGGTACGTCCGGCAGCCGGTCTGATCATAAATCAAATAATGTGCCGGCGGCAGCTTTTTCACGCCCTTAAAAAAGCAATCCTCAGTAACCGAATATTGAAACGACAAATAATTTTCCAGCGCCGTCTCATCCAATTCTTTCACAAAGTTTGGATGCGGCAAAAAAGCCTTAATCTCGGAGCCGAACAAAAAACTGCCGCCCATATTGGGCGCATAATAAAAAGGTTTGATCCCAAAAAAATCTCTAGCCGCAAACAACTGCTTTTTTTCGATATCATAGACCGCAAAGGCAAACATGCCTCTGAGCTTATTTAAAACATCCTTGCCGTAGGCTTCATACGCCGCCAGCAAAACCTCGGTATCACCGTTGGTCTGGAAAGTCTTGCCCTGTGCCGCCAGCTCCGCTTTCAGCTCCTGATAATTATAAATCTCACCGTTAAAGACCATTACTTTTTTACGGTCAGCGCTGTACATCGGCTGATGCGACAGCTCCAAATCAACAATGCTCAACCGGCGAAAGCCCAGCGCCGCGTGTTCGCCCACATAATAGCCGTCCTCGTCCGGGCCGCGGTGAATGATCCGGTCAGCCATATCCTTGATAATCTGCTCTTTTCTCTCAATCTCGTCAATAAAGCCTACAAATCCGCACATATTTTTCCTTCCACTTAATTCTCAGCCATTTATCTTTTCCCATCTCCCCCAACCAGCTTTTTGCCTCTCCGCTAAGAATGCCCCGCCTCCATGTCAAAAGCGGAATCTTCCTGCCAAGTTATTTGGGGTAAGCTTGATCCTTGCCGAACTATAGCGCCCACTGCTCGATTGCCTGCTGCAATCTTCGGACCGTTATTTCCGTTCTTTCCCTCGTCACCGGCAAAACCAGATCGGCATACCTTCGGTACAGCGGCTCCCTTTCCCGGCAGACATCCTCTAAGGTAAGCCCTTCCGGGATCAAGATCCCGCGCTTTCCCGGAGAAATAATCCGGCGCAAGATTTCCTGGTAGGGAACCGCCAGATATACGATTATCCCCTGCCGCTTTAAATTAGCCATTGCCTTTTCATAATAAACCGCGCTGCCGCCGGTGGAAATGACCGTCCGCCTAAAATCAATCTCCTTAAGGACCGCTTCTTCTTTGCGGGCAAATTCCGCGTTGCCCTCGGTATCAATAATTTCCTGCAACAGCTTATGGTACTTTTGCTGAATCAGCAAATCGGTATCAACAAAAGCATAGCCGATGCGTTTAGCTAAGATCACTCCCAGCGTAGACTTGCCCGCTCCCGACATGCCGGTTAATATAATATTTTCAGGCAATTTTGCCTGTATTTGCTCGTTCATCCGCCTACTTAATCCATTTTGTCAGTTTTCCCATTTGGAACCAGCCCAGTTTTTTCTGTTTCATCTCCCAGGCTCGATTATAAAAAGCTTCCCATTTTTTTAAGACATTCTCCCGGCTGTATTTCTTGCTGCCAGCCGCTGACTGCTCCGCCGCCCGACGGTAATTTTCCGGGTTTTGCAGGTACTCCAGCGCTTCCGCAAACTCCTGGTTATTGGTTCCCTTTAAATAAAAGCCGCCTAAAATGCCTTTATATTCTTCCAAATCCCGCAGCAGCAAGGGAATATGCGCACTCATCGCCTCTAAAATTGTCATCGGAAACAATTCCTCAAACGATGGCTGAAACATCACATCAGCTGCATTATACAGTTCATTCATCCGCTCTCTGGGCACCAGTCCCAAAAAGCTGATATTATCCGGCAAATCCCGCATCGCCCGCTCAATCTGCTTTTGGCCTTTGCTGATTTTGCCGAAAGCAAAATTGCCCGCCCAGGCAAAATGATACTGCGGCAGCTCCTTGGCCAGTTCAATAAACTCAATCACGCCCTTGCGGGTCTGGAGCTGTCCGACCGCCAGCACCAAAAACTTATCCGGCGGCAAGCCGAACCGGGCCTTGCGTTCCTTTTTTTGTGCGGCCGGCATCGGGTAAAAATCTTTTTCGGACACATAATTGGGAATATATACAATTTTCCGCGCCGGGATCCCATATTTGGCCAGCATTTCAATAAACAGCGGATTGACCGTTACCAAAATATCCATGCTTTTATAAAACTGAATCAAATACCAGTAAAAGACTTTTTTAAACGGCAGCGGCAGCTGAATACTGTTTTCCACCGTTTCCGGCAAAAAATGAACCGAACAAATCCCGACTTCTTTGCGCTTACGAAACCAGCGCCGGACATAAAAATCAAAATTAATGGTATGGTAATGGGTGACATCATACTGTCTTAAAGAGTTTTCCGCAAAATGAAACTGCGGCAGTCCTTCACTGACCAAACTGAATTGCTCCAAATAGGCCGACAACACACCATGTCCCTTGACCATATCAGCCTTGGACAGCATATTGATCTCGTACTTCATTGCTTCCTCTTTTCTGCAAGTTCTTGCTGCTCATTACTAACTAAGCTTTCCCCATCGAAAACTTCACTTTCTGTCCGGACAGGCATCAGCCTTGACTAAAAGCTCCGCTTTCTCTGCACGCCGCGGCCTGCTAAAAAGCGATCCTGCTTTTGCAGAACATGGAGAAGTTAAGTTACTGGCTGTTCCACAATATATTGCCTGAACCGGCTAAGAAAGATACAGCGCCACCGGGCAATGATCACTCCCCGTGACGTCAGCATGAATCTCCGCGTCAACGATTCTGTCCTTAAAATCATTCGATACCAGAAAATAATCAATTCTCCAGCCGATATTCCGCTCTCTGGCTTTGCCGAAATAAGACCACCACGAATACGCTTCGGTTTTATCCGGATACAGATAACGGAAAGAGTCGGTAAAACCAGCCGCTAAAAGCTCGGTCATTTTCTCTCTTTCCTCATCGGTAAAGCCGGCATTGCGCCGGTTGGCCTTGGGATTGGCCAAATCGATCTCCTGATGCGCCACGTTTAAATCGCCGCAGACAATGACCGGCTTCTTTTTATTTAAATTCAAAAGATACCCGCGAAAAGCGTCCTCAAAGTTCATCCGATCGGGCAAGCGTTCCAGTTCCCGCTTGGAATTGGGCGTGTAGACCGTCACCAAAAAAAACTCCGGCATCTCCAAGGTAATGACCCGCCCTTCCTGATCATGCTCCGGCACGCCGATATCATAAGTCACAGCCAACGGCTCTTCTTTACTGAAAATGGCCGTGCCCGAATAGCCTTTCTTAGTCTTGGCATAATTAAAATATTGATAATACCCCGGCAAATCAAGCGTGATCTGCTCCGGCTGAATCTTGGTTTCCTGCAGGCAGAAAAAATCTGCTTTCCGGTCTTGAAAATACTCATAAAAACCCTTGCCGACAGCTGCCCGGATGCCGTTAACATTCCATGAAATCAATTGCTTCATACTTTCTCCGCTTCCTTATATAAATTTTTACTTCATTTTTCCCGCGCAAAAACGCAGTCTTTTGGCGAACTATATATGCCAAAAGCTTCATTCTTTCTTGACCGGATCGCTTTTCTCGGCATGGCGGGTTTCCATTCGGTGAATGACCATGATAATCCCCAGCCCTAAGAAAGCCAATCCTATCCGCGCCAGCATCTCCGCCGAAAATAGGTTCGTCACTCTGGAAAAAGGCCACAACTTGCGGAGCGAACCCAGCATCATCCCGATTAAAAAAGCAAACAAAGCATCATGATAGTGCTTTAACGCCCATTTTAACAGCTTGGAAAAACCGATAATACCGATGACCGCGCCGGCGGCAAAAACCAAGATAATAAAAATATGATTATCGGCAAAAGGCGATTTGACCGCTGCCATAATTTGTTTATATTTGCCCAGCAGCAGCAGAATAAAAGAACCCGATATGCCCGGCAAAATCATGGCGCAAATCGCTACCACTCCGCTGAAAAAGAAAGCTGCCAGCGTTGCTGGTGTTTCCATCGGCAGCAAACCGACCAGCCAAAAAAGGAGAGCCGCGCCCGCCGCCAAAAAACCAAAGCCAGCCGCTGTTCGTTTTAAGTCCCTGCCCATCAGCACTACGGAGCCTAAAATCAAGCCAAAAAACACGGCGAAGGTCAGCGCTTCATGATAGGTCAGTAAATATGTCATCACTCCGGCCAAGCTGAAAATAGCCGTCCCAATGCCAGCCACCAGCGGCAGCAAAAAGCCAAGATTCATCCGTTTTAAAAGCTCTTTCCATTTCCCGCCGAAAAGCAGCGCTATCATCTGTCCGTCATAGCGGCTGATAGTTTCAATCAATTCCTCATAAATCCCGACAATCAAAGCGATCGTGCCACCGGACACGCCGGGAATCACATCCGCCACCCCCATAAAAAAGCCCTTCAGCATGAGGAGCAGCGCTGCCCGCCCCTTGTTTTTTTTATCGGTTTGTAAGTTCTGTTCCTCCAGTTTCAATTTTTCCTCCGTTTTGTCTTGAACGCTTATCTTTCCTCTTGAAATCATTCGCTCTTTTGCCTGAGCGGGAAACGGCTCTCGTTGTCACAATGGCGTGCGCTTTTCACTAATCGCAAATAGCAAACCCGCGAGAAAGCCGCGCGGCCACGCAGCCAAAGCTTTTTCCCTTGCCTTATGTCCCTGCCCGCTTTTATTCTTTCTTTTTCTCCGATTCCTCGCTTTTTAGCGGCGTTGTTTCGCTTTCCGGCGCCATTCGCTTAGCTTTGGCGTCTAAAATTGAAGTGATCACCACCGATGCCAGCAAAACCGCCAGTGATGCATACGCCATCCCTTTATGCCGGCTAAACGGGCAAGTCCCCTGACTAAGCGCCGGCAAATAATCCATGCCGATAATCACCAGCACGATACCAGCAAAGCCCATAGCCGCAATAAAAATAACGTTGCTTAATTTCTTCATATTTTCTTTACTCATATTTTTGTTTTATCCAATCCAACTGAAAAAATAATCCTTTTGCCTTTTGGCGAACTGCCAAACTCCTTCTGCCCTTTCGCCAAACTGGGAGTTTGTCATTCAGTTTTCACCGCCAGATCAAATGCTGCGTATTTGCCGCACTTCGTGCTTTCCCTCTGGCGGTGAAGCGCCGCAAAATGAATATG
>CAUVDV010000091.1:0-8891 GCA_963550755.1 uncultured Lachnospiraceae bacterium | reverse complement strand
GATAAGGGAATCCTTATCGGCGAAAAACGCGGCTTGCGGCGCGGGGAACAGCAGGGCCGTCGCAGTGAAAAGATCGAAACGGCCCGGAATATGAAAGCCAAAAACTTTGATACGGAAACAATTCGGGAGATTACCGGTCTGACCGCTGAGCAGATTGCGGAGTTATAGTGTTTGAAAATAGGCTCTGCGCGTGGGGCTGCGATGAAAGCCATACAGATCAGGCGAGTTGCTCGTCATTTGCTTTCGGCAAATAGATATTGGGTAAGATGATTTTTTGGATATGACTAATTTTTATACGAGTAAAAATTGAAAAGGTTTTGCTAATTGGGACTATGTACAGGCGCAAGAGGAAATTGGCAAAGGATAAGAGATACGGACGGTTTAAAGGAAAATGGATAAAAATAAGACAAATGCCATGCGGATATTGGAAAAGCAAGGGATTGCTTATGAAGCGCTGGCTTATGATGCCGGCGACGGTCATATTGACGGCGTGTCGGTGGCGGCCAAGGTAGGCTGGGATCCGGCGCATGTCTATAAAACGCTGGTGCTGCGGGGAAGCGATAAAAATCATTATGTGGCGGTGATCCCGGTGGCGGCGGAACTGGATTTAAAGAAAACGGCCAAGGCCTTTGGCGTCAAAAGCATAGATTTGATTCCGGTAGCAGAGCTTTTGCCGCTGACCGGTTATGTCCGGGGCGGCTGCTCGCCGATCGGCATGAAAAAAGATTTTCCGCTGTGTCTTGACCGCAGCGCCGAAGGGCTGGCTTTTATTTTGGTCAGCGGCGGCCGGATTGGCACACAGATCAAGCTGGATCCGCACCAGCTGATGACGGTACGGCGTGCGCGCAGCGCGGATTTACTAAAAGCATGATAGCGGAAACCGGCGGAAAACAGCTGCCGGTCGGCATATGGATTGCTTTTAAGGCTTTGGCATGTGGCGCCGAAAGCAAGATGAGTTAATTACTTGTTTCGGTTCAAGCAAATGGATATTTATCCCGGACACGGCTGAAGGATTGTCAGAGCGCTTACAATTATTTTAAATTTTAAGCGGCAGGATGGACAAACTCTTTACTGGATGTAAGGGATTAACTATAAATATATGGCAGCAGATAGGAGAAAAAGATGGAAAATATTGTCAACCGATTTATTCGCTATGCGAAGATGGAAACAACTTCTGATTTTTACTCGGAAACATCGCCGACAACGGCGGTGCAGTTTGATTTGGCCAGACAGTTGGTGAAAGAGCTGACAGAGATGGGTCTGACCGAGATTGAACTGACGGATCAGTGCTATGTTTACGCGACACTGCCAGCCAATACGGATAAGCCGATGCCGGTTATGGGTCTGATCGCGCATATGGATACGGCGCCGGACTGCAGCGGCAAGGGAGTATCGCCGCGGATTGTGGAAAACTATGACGGTCAGACGATTGCGCTGAATGCATCGATCAGTCTTGATCCGCGGGAATTTCCAGAGCTGCTTGATTATGTCGGCGAGGCGTTGATTGTAACCGATGGCAACACGCTTCTGGGAGCGGACGATAAGGCCGGTGTGGCCGAGATTATGTCGGCGCTGGAATATTTGACCGAGCATCCGGAAATCAAGCACGGCAAGCTGCGGATTGGTTTTACGCCGGACGAGGAAGTCGGCAGGGGAGCGGATCATTTTGACGTGGCTAAGTTCGGCGCTGATTTTGCCTATACCATGGACGGCGGCGCCAGAGGCGAGCTGGAATATGAAAGCTTTCACGCGGCGGATGCGATTGTTACCATCACTGGGAAAAGCGTGCATCCCGGGGCGGCGAAAAATAAAATGATTAACGCCGCCAATCTGGCTTGCGAGTTTCATGCCCTGCTGCCGGCGGCGGAACGGCCGGAGCATACCGAAGGCCGGGAGGGCTTTTTCATGCTGCATGATATCAGGGGTGGTATTGAGCGGGCAGAAATGCGCTATTTGATCCGGGATCATTCGCGGGAGTTGTTTGCCAAGCGCAAAGAGGTGATGCAGCAGGCGGCGGATTATTTAAATCAAAAATATGACGGCCGGATTCAGCTGGAAATTAAAGACAGCTATTATAATATGAGGGAGAAGATTGAACCGGTCATGTGGATCGTCGATCTGGCCAAGGCGGCGATTGAAGCCGAGGGCATGACCCCGCTGATCCAGCCGATTCGCGGCGGTACGGACGGTTCCCGTCTGTCTTATATGGGTCTGCCTTGTCCCAATATTTTTGCCGGCGGGCTGAACTTCCACGGCCGGTATGAATATTTGCCGGTCAAATCACTGGAAAAAGGCCGGGACGTTATTTTGCGGCTGGTGCGGCTTTTGACCGAGCGCTAAGCGTCAGGCTTGGTAGCGGCTGGCCATCTTATTCGGTTTCGGGCTGTCAGCGCGGGGAGTTTGGAGCGGCAAGCGCCGCTGTATGCTTCGCTGTGGCGGGACGCAGCTTGGCGCGGGGTCAGTTTATTCCCTAAGTCGGCTTTAACCAACAGGTTAGCGGAAAAGGCCGTTTGCCGGCGAAGCCGAAATGGCCGGAAATGGTTATTTAAATTGATGCCGGCCCTCACTAAATTGAAATTTCCGCCGATAATAATATAGGAAACTACTCAACTTTCGCTGATGAAAAAAGCTGTGCCTTTTTGCCGGACGGCAGTAAGCGAAAAGCGGCAGCCGGCTGGGTCAAACGGCTTTGCCTTTGAGCGCAAGCGGCAATTGGCCGAGGAAAAAGCTGCAAAAGCTATGGTTTGCTGCTGAATCGTGTATGCCGAAAGGTGATGCCTTTCTGCCGGACGGCAGTAAGCGAAAAACGGCAGCCGGGCAGCCGGTCTGAAAAGGCTGTTCTGACGAACGGGCGAAAGCTGAGAATAATACTGATAGAGGAAAGGAAAGGATTATGGCAAAAAGATTTTTTACATCGGAATCCGTCACCGAAGGACATCCGGATAAGATCTGTGATCAGATTTCGGATGCGGTGCTGGATGCGATTTTAGAGCAGGATCCCAAGGCGCGGGTGGCTTGTGAAACAACGACTACTACCGGAATCGTGTCGGTTATGGGAGAGATCACCACGAATTGCTATGTCGATATCGCTAAGATTGTGCGCAAAACCGTTAAGGAAATTGGCTATGACCGGGCGGAATACGGCTTTTCCGGCGATAACTGCGCAGTCATCACCAGTCTTGACGAGCAGTCGCATGATATTGCTATTGGTGTGAATTCGGCGCTGGAAGACCGCCAGTCGGATAATACGCTGGAAGAAACAGAAAACATCGGCGCCGGCGATCAGGGTATGATGTTTGGCTTTGCCTGCACCGATACGCCGGAACTGATGCCGCTGCCGATTGCCTTGGCGCATCGGCTGAGCAAGCAGCTGGCTAAGGTCAGAAAAGATGGGACGCTGACTTATCTAAGACCGGACGGTAAAACCCAGGTAACGGTTGAGTATGACGATGATAAACCGGTACGGATTGATACGGTAGTTGTCAGTACGCAGCATGACCCGGATGTGAGCCAGCAGCAAATCCGGGAAGATATTTTAAAGTATGTGGTCGAACCGATTATTCCGGCGGAACTGCTGGATGCGGCCACCAAATATTATATCAACCCGACCGGCCGGTTCGTCATCGGCGGTCCGGCGGGCGACAGCGGACTAACGGGCCGCAAGATTATTGTTGATACCTATGGCGGCTATGCCAGCCATGGCGGCGGCGCTTTTTCGGGGAAGGATCCGACGAAGGTTGACCGGTCGGCCACTTATGCGGCTCGCTATGTGGCCAAAAATGTGGTGGCAGCCGGTTTGGCGGAGCAGTGCGAACTGGAGCTGGCTTACGCTATCGGCGTAGCCGAACCGGTGTCGATTTATGTGAATACCAAGGGCACCGGCAAAATAGCCGATGATAAGTTGGTAGAAATCATCCGCCAGGTATTTGATTTGCGCCCGGCGGTGATTATTCGGGATTTGAACCTGCGCCGTCCGATTTATCGGCAGATAGCGGCCTATGGCCATTTTGGCCGGCCGGAGCTGGACTTGCCGTGGGAAAGAACGGATAAAGCGGAGCTTTTAAGGCAAAAAGCCGGATTATAAAGGCTATAAGGCGGTGGATAGGGAACGTCAAAATTGGCGTTCCCTATCCGTATATGCCGAAATGGGCAGGGGCTGGCGCAAGTACTGTTTTTGTCCGCCCAAAAGACCGGCAGAAAAAAGCGGAATAACTGCTGCGGAGGCAAGGAAAAACAGGCCGGAATAACCGTATAGCAGACGGGATAGTGGAGAAGTCATGGAAAAAAAGAGCGGTATTATTGAGGAGATCATTTTTCGCAATGAGGACAACGGCTATACTGTCTTTGAAGTGCTGACGGGCAGCGGACCGGAAACCTTTGTGGGCACGGCTTTGCAGCTGGCAGTCGGCGAGGAGATTACCGCCCGGGGGGAGTATACGGAGCACAGCGTTTACGGCCGGCAGTTTTTGGTCAGGGAATGCGTGACTAAGGTGCCGCAAGGGGTGAAGGCGATGGAGCGCTATCTTGGCTCCGGCGCGGTCAAAGGCATCGGACCGGTACTGGCCGGGAAGATTGTGGACTGTTTTGGCGAGGAAACCTTTCGGATTATGGAGGAAGAGCCGGAGAAGCTGGCTCAGGTCAGCGGCATCAGCCATAAAAAGGCAATGGCCATCGCCGAGGCTTTCTTTGAACAGCGCAATATGCGCCGGGTGTTTCTTTTTTTGCAGGAATATGAATTGTCCATGACCTATGCGGTACGGATTTATGAAGCCTATCAGGAGAAAACTTTTTTTGTGGTCAAAGAGCAGCCTTACCGGCTGGCGGCGGAGATTGACGGGATCGGTTTTCGGACGGCCGATCGGATTGCCGAAAAATCAGGGGTGGCGCGTAATTCGCCGGAGCGGATTTTATCCGGGATTCGTTATGTGCTGGAAGAAGCGGCCGGCGAGGGACATGTTTATCTGCCCAAAGAAGAATTGTTTCGCTATACCTGCCGCCTTTTGGGGATAGAAATTGATTATTTAGAACCTTATTTAATGGAAATGCAGATGAAGCAGCAAGTGGTAGTCCGCCAAAAGGAAGGCGGCGAAGTGGTTTATTTGGAAAGCTACTACCGGATGGAGCGTTATATCGCCAGTAAGCTCCTGACCCTGCAAAGCTTTTCGACAGTTAATATCGGCGGCGAGCTGGACGGCAAAGATAAACTTGCCGGTGAAAATAGAGATTGGCAGCTGGACGAGGTGCAGGCGGAGGCGGTCGCGCGCTCGCTGCGGGAAAATGTGCTGGTCATTACCGGCGGGCCGGGGACGGGCAAAACAACGATTATCAACCGGATTATCCGGCTGTATACCGAGGCCGGCTACCAGGTTGCGCTGGCTGCGCCGACCGGCCGGGCAGCCAAACGGATGGCGGAGGCGACCGGACATGCGGCGCAAACGATTCACCGGCTGCTGGAAAATTATTATGCGGGCGATAAGCGCCAGCAGAAGTTCCAGCGGGATGAGGACTATCCTTTGGAGTGCGATTTGCTGATTATTGATGAAGCGTCAATGCTGGATATTTTTTTAATGTACCATATTTTAAAAGCGCTGCCGGAAGGCGCCCGGCTGATTTTGGTCGGCGACCGGGACCAGCTGCCGTCGATCGGCGCCGGCAATGTGTTAAAGGATATTTTAAACAGCCGGATCCCCAGTGTGCGTTTAAACCGGATTTATCGCCAGCGGGATGATTCGGCCATCGTTGTCAACGCCTTTCATATCCGGCAGGGCGAGAGCATGGAGTATAAGGGCAAATCGGATTTCTTCTTTATTAAACGCATGTACAGGCAGCAGATGGTGGAAGAGATTATCAGTCTGATTAAAACGCGCTTGCCGAAGTTTACCGGCTTTGATCCGGTGACAGAAATGCAGGTGATTACGCCCATGAGAAAGGGCGAGTTGGGGGCGATCCGGCTGAATGCCGAGCTGCAAAAGGCGCTCAATCCGCCGTCTAAGAAAAAATATGAAAAAGCTTTTCGTGACTTGATTTTTCGGGAAGGCGACAAGGTCATGCAAATCAAAAACGATTATCAGATGGAATGGAAGATTTATTCGCCGGCCGGCGAAACGCTGGAAGAGGGAAGCGGGATTTTTAACGGCGATATTGGTCTGGTCGAGGATGTCAATGATTTTGAGGAATGCCTGACGGTGTGCTTTGACGAGGAAAAGCGGGTGAAATATCCGTACGCCGCTTTGGAGGGGCTGGACTTGGCCTATGCTATGACCGTGCATAAATCCCAGGGGAGCGAATACCCGGTGGTCATTTTGCCGCTGTTTGACGCGGGCAGCCGGCTGCTGACCAGAAATCTTCTTTATACGGCCATTACCCGGGCGAAAAATTATGTGGTCTTGATCGGCGAGGAACGGATTGCCGAGCAGATGATTGCCAATAATCGGGAAATCAGCCGTTATTCAGGTCTGGCTGATATTTTGGCTGAGTTAGAGCGGATTTTTAGCGGCGGAAAGGATGAGCAGTCAAGTGAAAGAGTGGATTAGAGCGGCGCTGGACTGGCTTTATCCGCCGAAATGCGCGCTGTGCGGCCGGCTGCTGGCGCCGGCGGAAAAAGGAATTTGCCGGCGCTGTTATGAGAGCCGGGGCTTGATTTTGGAAAATTTTTGCCAAAAATGCGGAAAAAACCTTTACAAGGATGAGCTTTTCTGCTATGATTGCAGCCATCATCAGCATGAGTTTGAGCAGGGGCACGCCTTGTTTCCCTATGGTCAGGTCAAGGACGCGATTTGGGCGATGAAGTTCGGCCGGGAAAAATGGCGGGCGCTGGCCTTGGCGGAGCTGATGGTCTGGCTTTTTGACGCAGCCATCCGGCAATGGGGGATTGAGGCGGTGACCTTTGTGCCGCAGCATTTTTCGGCGCTGGGAAAAAAAGGCTATAATCCGCCGGCAGCGGCAGCCCGCTATTTGGCGGACAGTCTGGGGCTGCCGCTTTTAACCAAAGCTCTGGCCGCCCGACGCAAAAGCCATGACCAGAAAGAACTTTCGGCGGCGGAACGGCAAAGAAATTTAAAAAATATTTATTTTTGCAAGGAAAAAGTTCCTTTTCGGCGTATTTTACTGATAGACGACGTATACACCACGGGAGCGACTATCGACGCATGCAGTCATCTTCTAAAAGAAAACGGTGCGGAAAAGGTTTATTTTTTGACAATGGCAATTGGCAGTTTTAATGAATAGGAGGAGTCGGAATGGATGTTAGAAACTGTGTTCGCTGCGGGAAAATCTTTAATTATATTACGGGATATCCGATTTGTGCGGATTGCAAAAAAGAGCTGGAGCAAAAGTTTACGGAAGTAAAGCAGTATTTGCGGGAAAACCCGCATTCCAGCATTCAGGAAGTGGCGGAGGCCAATCAGGTCGATATTCGTCAGATCAAGCAATGGATCCGCGAGGAGCGGATTACTTTTGCCGAGGATTCGATGGTGGGCATTGAATGCGAGCGCTGCGGCACGACCATTCGGACCGGACGTTTTTGCTCCAAATGTAAAGCAGAGTTGGCGGGGAATATGGAGAGCTTTTCACAAAAAGCGGTTCCGGAAGCGCCGGTTAAAAATAGCTTTACGGCGCAGACAGAAGAAGACCGCCTGCGTTTTCGCCGCTAAAAAAGCCGGTCGAGCGGCGTTTTTGGCAAAGCAGCTAAACCCGCGGGGCGCAGGATCAGAAAAAGACAAAACCGGAAAGCAATTGATAACAGTTCAGGTAAGATTATCCTTTTGTGGTGAATTAGAAAGGGCTTACCGAACTGTTATATTTTTTTGCGGAAAAAAGGTTAAGGATTCCTGGGAGCAAGACGATAATAAATATAGCAAAAATATACAGCGTAAAGGTGGTGTTAAAATGAGAATCGTAAGAACAGAAAAAGTTCAAGGTATTTATGGCAATCAATCTTTGAAACGGGCGGAAACGAAGACCGGCGCGTCTTACGGCAAAGACAGCGTAGTCTTTTCCGATTTTGCCAGAGAGCTGCAGCTGGCGAGCAAAGCAGTCAGGGAAGCTCCGGAGGTTAGAGCGGATAAAGTTGATCAGTTAAGGGCGCGGATCGAAAGCGGCCAGTATAATGTCAGTGCCAGCCAGATCGCCGAAAAGATTTTGGAATTTTAGGTGAGATAAATGGCAAGCTTGATGGATGATTTAATCGCAGTCATGGAGCAGGAAGCGATTTGTTATGAGGACTATTTAAAAACAGCGAATAATAAAAAGGAAGTTATTATTAAGGGAGATGTGCCCGGCTTACAACAAATTACCCAGGAAGAGGAAATTGTGGCCGGGCAGCTTTTTCGTTTGGAGAAAAAACGGCGGGCGATCGTAGGGGATATTTGTACGGTAACGAACCGTAATGCCGAAAACTTTACGGTTTCGGATTTGGTCAGAGATCTGGCATCCAGACCGGAAGAAAGCGAAAGACTGAAAATAGTGGCGGATCGTTTGAGCAAAGCGCTGGAAGCTTGCCGGGAAATCAACCAAACCAATAAGATGCTGATTGAGCAGTCACTGGAGTTTTTAGAGTTTACGATTAACGCTTTTTCGGGACTGGCAGCCAGCGGCAGCAGCCCAACTTACTTAAAGAAAAAAGGTTCCTTTCAGGACACCAACAGCGGTCATTCCATCTTTGACGCCAAACAATAGGCTTTGGCTTTTCCGGTTCGGCGGCTATTTTCCGGCAGTTCCAGCCGATGATCAAGGCGAAGCGGCGGCCGGTAAAAAGGGACGATTTAAGAGCCGGTGAACAAAAAAATGTTATTTAGAAAACAAAGGAGAAAACCATGAGTTCGATGAGCAGCTTTTCCCGGGCAGTGTCCGGAATGATGAGCCATCAGCAGGCACTGGCAACAACAGCACAT
>CAUVDV010000090.1:0-8904 GCA_963550755.1 uncultured Lachnospiraceae bacterium | reverse complement strand
TTAGTATCATATCTTCGATTTCATTGGCGATCTGCTGATAAATCGGGATCGTCAATTTTTCATCAATCAAAACAACTCCTCCTTCCATTTGCATTCTCTCCTATCGAAAATCGTACTTCATTCCGTTCATCCAAGCAGAATGCCTACGGCATTCTGCGAACCGCCATGTAAAAAAAACTATTCCGGCGAACATGGATCCTGTTATTAACTCAACTTCCCCATAGTCTTTTGGGGTCTATCCCGATTAAAAAGCGGGTGCATGGGCTTCACTATCGGCGATTTGCTCCGCAATTCGCCTAACGTTCCGCTAATCCATGCAACGACCAAGCAGAATGCCGCAGGTATTCTGCGAACCGTCACGTAAAAAAGATTGTTCCGGCAAACAGGGGAAAGTTTCGTTATGCGTTAAACATGATTTTTTCACTGCTAAAGGCTCTGGCGGTGGCAAATACCAACAGGGCAATACTGATCAGGGAAACCGCGCTGGTCAGCAGCAGCTGGGGCAGGGCCAGCTCAAAGCTAAGCGCCGCTTTCAAAGCAAAAATATTGCCGGCTACCGGGATAGCGAACACATAAAGTCCGGGTTTACCGAAAGAAAACATGGCAGCAAAAGCGCCCAGCATTACCAACATATAGGCCGGCGTAATATAGGTGCTCGCCTCCTTAACCGTCCGCGCAAGAACCGATATTAAGCAAATCATACCAACAAAAATCCCCACTTCCAGCAGTAAAATCAGCAGTATTTGCAGATAGTCAGCCGGGCCATAGGACAGTTTATTATCCATCATATCGCCGGAAATCGCCATCAACTTGGGAAAGGACGCCACCAGCGCTACCACTGAGGTCAAAGTGCTGATAATTGCCAGTATCCCTAAGCTGATCATTTTACCCAAGGCAATCGTATTGCGGCTGACCGGTGTCAGCAAAAGTGCTGCCATCGTGCCTCTTTCCTTTTCCCCGGCAATCGTTTCCATACCGATGCCCATGGCGCTGGCAAAAAGCATAATCGACAGCATCATTGGCAAAAGCTGAGCTACGCCAAAGCCGGAAGATTTCTTTTCGTTTTTAATCTCATATTCCTGCGGCTGGTCTTTAACGTCCTCGTTGATTGTAAAGGCTATAATTTTTTTCAAATCGCCGAATCTTTCCTGCAGCAAAGCATCCTGATAGCCTTTCAGCAAAAAGCCGCGCAGCTGTTGATTGGCTGTGCTTGAATATTCTTCGACCGGATTGTAATAAATATGAACATCCGGTGTCGCTTCCTGCTCATAGGCAGCCAGCTTTCCGTTAAAGTCAGACGGAAATTCGACGATCGCCTCAATCTCGCCGTTTTTGACTTGCTCCTTCAGTTCATCGCTGATTTGCGTTTCATAGCTAAGGTCATACTCATCTTTGGCCGCATAGCCTGCCCAAAAACTTTGAAAGGATTCCGGCGCATGGACAATGATCACTCTGGATTTGTGTTCTTGAATTTGGCTGATTCGATTGCTGGCCAAAATACCCATTAAATTATAAATTAAAAAAATACTAAGCGCCGGTAATAAAAATACGGAAAATATCATCCTCCGGTCGGAGAAAATTCGTTTTAATTCCTTACCAATAATTGTTTTTAACATTTTATTTTCCTTCCTTTCCATAGGTCATATACATCTTGAAAAAAGCGTCCTCTAAGTCATTGCTTTGCCAGCGTTCCAGTATTTCCGGAACTGTTCCGTCCTCAATCTTTTTGCCCTGAATAATGATCGCCACTTGATCGCAGAGCTTTTCCGCCACACCCATGATATGCGTGGAAATAATAATTGTCTTGCCCCTGGCCCGCAGCTCCTGCAAATAATCGGTGACCGCTCTGGCGGTGATGATATCCAGCCCGTTGGTCGGCTCGTCAAAAATAATCAGCTCCGGATCGTGAATAATGCACACGGCAATCGCCAGTTTTTGCTTCATGCCAGTTGACAGCTCCTCGATCTTCTTATCTTTATATTCATTGATTTGAAAGTAATTAAATAATTCCTGCTTGCGCTGCTCGATCTGTTCCTTGCTCATACCGCGCAGGCGTCCAAAGAATTCAAACATATATTCGGCGGTAAAATGTTCATCCAGCTTAATTTCATTGGTTAAAAAGCCGATCATGCTTCTGACTTTATCCGGATCTTTTACCACGTTGATACCGCCGACCGTAATTTCTCCCTCGGTTGGGATAAGCAGCGTTGCTATGCTGCGCAGGGTGGTTGTTTTCCCGGCTCCGTTCGGCCCCAGCAGCCCGAAAATCTCACCTTTGCTGGCGTGAAAATTAATATGATTAGCGGCGATTTTGTTATGATCATCGGTACGCATTTCTTTTCTTTGTTTTTGACTCAACTTATATATTTTGGTAAAATCTTTTACTTCTAACATTACTTGCTCCTTCCTGATATCCTTTTTCCTGCCTGCTCAAACCCTCGGCGCCGAAAACCGGATGGCCGGCCCCGGTAAACCAACGTCTAAAAGTTTAACCAACAATCTTGTCGGCAATGTTTATTTGTTGCTTCGTTAAGTGGTTAATTACTTCTGTAACTAACTATATATCATGTGGCGAAAAATGTCAAGCCCTTTTTTAAATTTTTTTTAGTACTGTTTCGGCCAGCCGCTATTTTAGGCTTTTCGGCAACCTGAAAATTAATTTCTATTTTCGCCATCTTACGCGCGCCATATTGGAATCAGCCCAATTTTTTCAATTTTTGAGGATTCCAAATTTTTTTCTTGCTATTTGCCGCTTTTTTTGATATGATATAGAGGTTATGTAGACTGAGAGCAAGGAGGTGGGATAATGGCAAGATGTGCGATCACCGGAAAAACAACGGCATTCGGAAATAAAGTAAGCCATGCCGTCAATAAATCAAGACGTAAATGGAAATCGAACTTGCAAAAAGTTCGGGTTAAGATTGACGGGCAGGTCAAGAGAATGTATGTTTCAACAAAAGCATTGCGTTCCGGCTTAGTGGAAAGAGTATAACTCCGGACAATCACAGCCAATGTTTTGTATGTTTGTTTAAGCAAAATTATTTTATTGAATTTAAAAAAGCGGGGGTACCCGCTTTTTTGTTTCCTCAATTTTTCTTTTTAATCAAGCCTTTCGCCTAATTTGCCGCCGCGCTCTCCGGGTGGCTAGAACAAAGCGCTACCGCGCCGGGGTCAGGTATAGAATTCCTCTTTCTTCCTGTTCCAAGGCTTGAAAGTCTTTCGGATCAAAGGTTATTTTCTCTTCATACTGCCGAAAAATCCCATAATAACGAGTATTTCTCTCGCCTTCCCCGCTTAATTCAATATAAATGGTATCCTCCCCGGGCAGCTCCTCCGAGACCCACAGCTTCTTATCCGCTTCCCGGCCGGCCCTGACCGAAGCCATATCTTGCTTGCTCCACTCAAAGCTCAAACCATCCCACAATGGCAGAAGCAAATAAGTTTTTTTCTGATCGCCGGCCGATTGCAAAATCTTCTTAACAATCTTAACATTGGCCAATTCTTCGGCGCTTGGATCGGCTAAAACCACTGCCGGAAAATCGCCGCCATAGGCGTTGCGCTGCAGCAGCGTCGTTCGATTCGCCGTCACACAGTACAGCCGCCAGTAAGACTTTCCGTATTCATCCCGCAGCCAGCCCAGTAAATTAAACAATTGATCCTCATCCAAAATCGCCGCCAACTGATTTTTTTCATAAAGAGTCTGCAAGGTTTTTATTTCATTTTTCCAATAAAACGAATAACTTTCTTCCGGCCGGCCATTTTGCACAGCAATCGCCCGCCAATAAGCTTTCCGTTCGCCCGCGAAAATCTGCTTGGCAGCCGGCCAATCCATACCCGCTATCTGCAAAAGTTGATCAACCGTCAATCTTTCTCCGGTCGCCGTATCAAAATTATACGCGGCAAAATGAGTTTCATCCTCTGCTCCGCTTTCCATCTGAATCAGGACGGACAATATATTTCCCTGCATCCAGGATTGATAGGTTATCCTCGTTTTCCCGGCTTCAGTGCTGTCTTTCGTGATTTGCTGCAGTTTGGCCCGAATCTCCCGGTTAGCCGCGACAGCCGCTTCTGACTTCAGCAGAAAAACCGGTGCGATCCAGTTCTTATTGCCGTTAAAATAAACGGACCGAATACAGTCTTTTTCTTTTTGCTCCCCTATCGCCTGCCCCAGCCGAAATTCCGCTTCTGTAATCGGCGCGCTGTCCATTTCCTCCTGAACCGAAGCCCCCGTCAAACTCCGCTCTTTCATAAGCGGAGCCGCTATTTCTGAATCCATCACCGGTGCGGCGCTTTCTTTTAAAGCCGAAGCCTCCGCTTCTTTCTCCTGCCCACAGCCGGCCAGTAAGGGCAGCAAAAACAAACACAGCCAAAATAAGCCCATGCTCCGCCCAAGCAAGGCTCTTTTCTTTTCGCCTGTTCGGCTGATTTTCCGCATTTTCTTCCCTTTCCGCTTTCCGGCAAATACAAGACATCAACTTTCCCGTGCTCTGCCTGCCCGTACCAAAACAAAGCCCTCGCGGCAGCGGAAAATTGAGTACAATCCCCTCTATTTTTTCATCATAGCTTTTTTCCATTGGCTTGTCAATGGCCGGCGGCGATTCCTAATCCGGATTTAATCGAATCCTAATTTTATCCGGTTTCCGCCTGCCGCCGAAGGCACAGCCTTTCCGAAATGAGCGCTCCAAAAAATGTTCTGCACGCAGGAAAATGTTGAGTTAAACCGCTTTTGGCTATCTATAGCAGCTTCGTATTGTTTTGGCCTTACCGGATGGCGGCGCCACATATTTATCGGGAGGTGTCCGCTTTAACCGCTTCCTTTAAAAAGCTTTGCTTCCATAAAAGAATGCGGCGAATAGACGCGTCAATTTGTGCCATTGGAATCCGGCCCGACTGAACCGCCTCAATCACTGCCGGAACTTGGACTTCAAAGGAAGTGGCGCACAGCATATCATTTCCGGCCAAAACCGCCAAGATTGCCGCTTCCTCTTCCGGCATCAGCTTCTTAACCGCGTCCATCATCAAATCATCGGTGATAATCACTCCTTTAAACGCCAAATCCTTACGCAAAAGCTGATGGACTGAGGCTGATAAGGAAGCCGGCATTTGGCTGTCCACCGCCGTCATCACATTATGCGATACCAAAATCGCCCCGGCGCCAGCCTGAATGCCCGCCAAAAACGGCAAAAAATCTCTGTTTTTAAAAGTTTCCAGCGGACGCTGATCATAGGCAAACTCCGTGTGCGTATCAATATTATTGCCATAGCCCGGAAAATGCTTTAAGACGGACGCTATTTTTTCTTCGTTCATGACCGCTACCACCTGCGCCACATATTCCTGAACCACTTGCGGATCGGTGCTGATTGCCCGATCATAAATAAAATCCGTTTCCTTTTCCGGAATATCGCAAACCGGCGCCATATTTAAATTGATACCCAAGGATTTAAGCAGCTCGGCCTTTTCTCTGGTATCATTTTTAATCCGCTCAAAACCGCCGTTTTGATATAAAGACCGCGGCGAGGCAAACGGCGTCAGCCGCAGCGCCGGGTTTCTGCTGACCCGGTTGACCGCGCCGCCCTCCTCGTCAACCGCTATCCACAAAGGAATCGCCGACTCCCGCTGATAAGCGGCAATGGTGTCCATCACCTGCGCCTTGCTTTTATCCTTAAAATCCCGGCCAAATAAAAGATAACCGCCCAAATGATATTTTTTTAATGATTCGGCCGCTCCGGTTTCCGGACATCTGGCCAAAAACATCTGGCCAACCTTTTCTTCCAAACTCATTCCGGCCAAAAGCGTTTCTATATCCGCTAATGCCAAATTGGGATCCGCTGCCGGAACCGGTTCGTCCGGCGCTGTTTCCGCCGCCGGATCCTCAGCTTTCGCGGGCGGTGTTTGCTCCTTGCTGTCCTCCGGCTGCTCCGGTTTTGGCTTGACGCTCCCCAATTCGTCTTTTTTCGGCATCGGCGTCATCGGCTCATTATCAATCATTTGTCCGCAAGCGCTAAGCAGTAGGCACAAAAGCAGCCAGCCTGCGATTTTTATCATTCTTTTTTTCTTCATCGCTTTTCACCATTCTCCTGACTTAATTTTCCTAACTTGATTTTTCTATGCTTAAATTTCCCCTGTTGAAAGGTTTCCCCTTCCTGTCTGGCTCTGCCTTGCCTTCCGCTTTTGCCGCGCCGCAAAATACAAAAGGGGTTCAATTACAGCCTAATCCGCCCAATCCGCCGGATAACGAATTCCGGTCTGCTTTCTGGCCGCTTGCGCGATCTCCATCACTGCCAGGCTTTGGTCAAAACTCTGCACCGGCGACTCGGTTTGTCCGTTTTGAATTAACCGAATAAATTCCGCAATTTCATAAGTCATATGATCGGCCTGCGGCCGCGACCGGTCAAAGCTTTGTCCGTTCTTAATCAAAGTGATCTTATCCGGCCGGGAAATTTTATCAAGCTGCAGCCGCCCCTGCTCGCCCTGAATCTCGGCGGGCAGGCTCGAGTCCGATATCTTGGAGTAAAAAATAACCGCTTCCATTTCCCCATAATTTAAAAGCAAACTCCCCTCGCCGTCCACCCCTGTCGGCAGCATAACGGCGTTGGCCTTAATTTCCTTCGGCCGGCCAAACAGCGCCACTAAAGGCTGAATGCAGTATACTCCCAAATCCATCAATGCTCCATTCGAAAACTCCGGCTGAAAAGTATTCTGCCTTTCTCCCTGTAAATACCGGTCATACCGGGAGGAATACTGACAAAACTGCGCCATATACCGCCGCACCCGGCCGATTTCCGGCAGGGCATCCTTGATCGCCTGAAAATTAGGCAAAAACAAAGTTTTCAGCGCTTCCATTAACAATACGCCGTTTTCCCGAGCAGCCTCAAACATGGCTGTTGCCTCCCGGACATTTGAGGCCAGCGGCTTTTCACATAACACATGCTTTCCCTGCCGCATGCACAGGATTGCCTGCGGCGCGTGAAAAGAATTGGGACTGGCAATATAAACCGCGTCCACCTCCGGACTTTGAGCCATAGCCGTCAAGTCCGTAAACCAGTGCGCCGCTCCGTGCCGGCCGGCATATTCCCTAGCCCGTTCCTCCGTCCTTGAGTAGACCGCCGTCAGCTGAAAATCCGGCACCTGCCGGCCGCAGCGAATAAATTCATCGGTTATAAAATTGGTTCCCACTACGCCAAAACGAATCATCTTTTTCTCCTTTCCCCGCAAACCGCCGTTTCATAAAATAACCGGCAGCGCGGCAACTCCGCTGCCTAACCGCCTGTTTATTCGTTTTCTTCTTTATTTTACCCGAAAGCGCTTTACGACGCAAGTACAATCACCGAAATTCATTTCAAACTATTGCCAATCCGAGCTTTGTCGAAAGATTATTGCCTTTTTCTTCCTTAATGGATTCTATATTTTCCAATCTTAATTTCATTGATACCTCCATTCAACCACAAGGCTATCGTTCCTAATGTTCCGGCAAGCTCTCCCCGGCGTATCCATCTAACTGTCTGCCGCGATAACTGTTCAGGCAAGCCATTCGCAATTCGCCGAAAGGAAAAGCAATTCCACTTTATCGACGAATTGCTCATGTATGCGTTCCGCAAATAGGGGATTATGGCTGATATGCCTCTGGAGAGCAAGCTCTCCCCGGCAATCAACCATAATCCCCTGCTTGCCTGAACTGGAAACAAATAAGCCGATCCTGATAGCTTTTCCCTATCAGAACCGGCTTATACCTTTATTTTTATAAGGCCGCTTTGGCTGCTTCTACCAACGAAGCAAAGCCCTGGCTGTCATTAACCGCCATCTCGGCCAACATTTTTCTATTCATTTCAATTCCGGCCAATTTCAAGCCATGCATAAACTTAGAATAACTCAGGCCGCTGATTCTGGCCGCCGCATTAATCCGGGCGATCCATAACTGGCGAAAATCGCGCTTCCGCATTTTCCGGCCGGCGTAAGCGTATACGCCCGCTTTCATCACCGCTTGCTTAGCGGTTCTGAATTGACGGCTTCTGGCGCCGTAATAGCCCTTGGCTAACTTCATTATTCTCTTGCGTCTTTTTCTGGTGTGCATTGCACCTTTTACTCTTGCCATTCTGATTTCCTCCTATAAATATGGTAATAATCTCTTCAATTCTTTTTGATCGGCTTCCGAAGCAACTACGTTCTTTCTCAGATTACGCTTTCTTTTCGGGCTCTTCTTTTCCAGAATATGGCTGGTAAAAGCATGGCTTCTCTTGAACTTGCCGGTTCCCGTTTTCTTAAATCTTTTCGCTGCACCGCTATGTGTTTTAATCTTAGGCATAATGACAACCTCCTTTTTCTCTTCGTTCTTTTACTTGCCGCTCAGGCCGACGGAATTATATACAAACAGCTTGCCTGAACTATTTCATTTTGTCTTCTTGGGCATCAAAACCATCACCATATTTTTGCCTTCCAGCTTCGGCTGACTTTCAATATCGGCAATTTCTTCCAATTTCGCAAAGCAATCGGTTAATATCTCTCTGCCAAATTCAGTATGCGCCATTTCGCGTCCACGGAAACGAACAACTATCTTGACTTTGTCGCCATTATTTAAAAACTTTGTCGCCATGTTCATTTTGGTATTGATGTCATGGTCTTCAATATTCGGCGACAGGCGAATCTCTTTGACGCTGATCACGGTCTGCTTCTTACGGTTTTCTTTTTCCCGCTTCGCCTGTTCATAGCGGTATTTGCCGTAATCAATGATTTTGCATACGGGCGGGGTCGCTTTCGGAGCGATCTTAATTAAGTCCAAGTTTGCTTCTCTGGCCAACATTTGGGCTTCTTTTGAGGACATAATGCCTAATTGCGCTCCATCCTCGCCGATGACTCTTACTTCCTTATCCCTGATTTGTTCGTTAATGATGTGTTCGCTAATGGTAA
>CAUVDV010000089.1:0-8958 GCA_963550755.1 uncultured Lachnospiraceae bacterium | reverse complement strand
GAGGAAGGAACCTTAAAAATGATGACCTGTGGATAAATCTGCGGAAACTCAAGCACAAATTTTATCGCATAAAAACCTAAATTGTGGTATACTAAAGAATATGTTGTTTTGCCGAAGTGTTTTTCGTGGCAAGCGGCAGCGTAAGTGGGATTGATTTTGGGCGTCCCAAGGGGCAGAAAACTTAAGTGAAATCAGGAAACTGCCCGTTTTTTAGGCACAGATTACGGAACAACAGAGTGCGAAAGGGGGCGCTTGTGAACTTTTTAATAAAAAAAGAAACAATAACCAAAGGACTAAAGCTGCTGGGGCTGCTGCTTTTACTGTGGCTGGCGTGGCCGGGAGAAAGCTATGCGGCGGAAGTTGGCCAGCCGTCCAGCCTGCCGGTGATTTGGTCTAAGAGCAGAGAACTGGTAAGGCCGGCGGAAGGGCCGGTGGTGGTGCCGTTTTGGCAGCAAAGCACCCAAACGACCAATATTTTTGGGCTAAACCGCTTCCAATATCCGGATTCGGACGGGAATTATTACATCATTTCCGCCTCGGATAAGATTGGAACGGTCAGTGCCGAACACCAAAAAAATCAGTTGATACTGCGTTTTTATGATGTAAAGACCAAGCTGCAAAAATCGCAGACGGATTTTTCGGCGGATCCGGCCATTTCCGCCGTTCAGCTGCGGGAGTATAAAAGCGGCGGTGTGAATATTGCCGAGTTTGCCTTTGCTCTGCGGCCGGCGGTCAAAGACTTTGTGATTAGTCTGGATGAGTTGGGTGAAAGAGTCTTGGTGGAAATGATTACCAACGCCGTGATTCAGGTCAGTTTGGCGGACAGAGGAGAGGAAGAGCTGTTGATGGTTGAGGGCTTTCAGCCGCTGCGGCTAAACCTGCGCCGGGGAGCGGAAAATACGCTGGAAATTGAAGTGCCGTCCGCCCAAAGTTTGCTGACGGACGCCGATATCTATGTGGCGTCCAAGTATATCAGCCGAATGGCGGTCAGCGGTCAGGACAAGGGTAAGACCAAGGTAAAGCTGTGGCTTCGGGAAAATACCGAGTTTGCGCCGGAAGGGCAGGGCATCCGCTTTTTTGCGGCTAAAACTAAGGATATTAAATACAGCTATGGCATTTTAGCGCTAAAGCGCCCGGAAAACTTTGATATGTCTAAGGTTGATTATCTGCTGGACATTTATAGCCGCAAGGCCAGCTTGTCTTTCCCCTATGAGGGGTATTTGGACGGAGCTTATTGGATTGGCGATGATTTTATTACCAAGGTGGAAGCGGCCGGCGGCCGGCTGGAGTTTACTTTTCCGTCGGTGCGGGAGCTGACGATTGCCGAGGATCGGGATCGGGTGTATATTTCCGCCAAAAAGCCCAAGGAGATTTTTACCAAGATTGTGTTTATTGATATCGGGCACGGCGGCGATGATCCGGGCGCTGTTCGGCAGGCGGACATTGGCATGGGCGAGCAAAGATATTTGGAAAAAGACGCTAATTTTGCACTGACCATGCAGTTAAAGGCGAAGCTGGAGCAAAATCCGGAGATTAAAGTTTATTACTCCCGGCTGACTGATGAAAATCCGTCGGCTTATGAGCGGGCGAGGCTGGCGAATGAAACCGGTGCTGATTTTTTCCTCAGTCTGCACTACAATATGACGACGGTCAAAGACCGCAAAATTGAAGGCACCGATGTGTATTATCTGGAGGGCCGGAGCAATGGCAATTTATCTGCCAAACGGTTGTCAGAGCTGATTTTGCAAAATTACGCGCAGACCACGGCATTTGCCAACCGCCTGATGCTGGACGCGCCGCATTTATATATGGTCAAGTATCCAAAAATGCCGGCGGTCATCGTGGAAAGCGGTTTTATGTCCGATGACGGCGATTTGCGCAAGATGTTTGATCCGGCTGTGCAGGAACGGACGGCGCAGGCGCTGTATGATGCGATCGTGCAGGCGTTTGCCGAGATATAAAATCGCGGAATAGGATTCTCTCTATGGTGCATGTTGTATGTTCATGCCCTTGCTTTGTGCGGAGATTAGGCAATTAGGCGATTAGGTGGGGGTTGATATTTTTTTAAAAACAAGATTTTTGCCGGCTGAGAAAATAGTTTAACAGCGGCAAAGTAAGAGAATAGTGAAAAGCCCTGATTGGGGCGATGTTGCAGGAAATAGCAGGAGGCTAAAATGATTCAATTTGGAACAGGTGGCTGGAGAGCCATCATTGGAGAAAATTTTACCAAAGATAATATTGTTAAAGTGGCGCAAAGTCTGGCTAATTTAATGAAAAAAGAAGGAGTGGCCGAAAGAGGCTTGGTGCTGGGCTATGACAAGCGCTTTTTGTCTGACCGGGCGGCCAAATGGATTGCCGAGGTTCTGGCGGGCAATCAGATCAAGGTTTACTTTATCCGCCGGGTAGCGCCGACGCCGCTGGTCATGTTTACGGTTAAAACGCTGGGCACGGCCTATGGCGCGGCGGTTACGGCCAGCCACAATCCGGCTGAGTATAACGGTATTAAAATCTTTACCGAGGGCGGCAAGGACGCCGATAAAGAGATTACCGACTTGCTGGAAGTGGATATTAACCGCCTGATGCCGGTGGATATCAAAGCGCTGGATTTTGAGGAAGCAGTCAAAATCGGCGTGATTCAGCTGATTTACCCGTTTAATGACTATATTGACACCATTATTTCAATGATTGATATGGACAGCATCCGAAAGAAGGATTTGCGGATTTTGGTCGATCCGATGTACGGCGTGTCCAAAACGGCGCTGCAAACCCTCTTAATGACGGCCCGCTGCGAGATTGACACGATTCACGATTCGCATGACCCCGGCTTTGGCGGCCGGATGCCTTCGCCCAGCGAAGAAACGCTGCGCCATTTGCGGACGCTGGTCGTTGAACGCCAGTATGACTTGGGGATTGGCACGGACGGCGACGCCGACCGGCTGGGGATCATTGATGAAACCGGCGCTTATATTCACCCCAATATGATCATGAGCCTTTTGTATTATTATTTGTTGAATTATAAAAACTGGCGGGGGCCGGCGGTGCGCAATATCGCCACCACCCATTTGCTGGACGCGATTGCCGCTGACGCCGGAGAAAAATGCTATGAAGTGCCGGTCGGCTTTAAGCATATCAGTAAAAAAATGGCGGAAACCGATGCTGTCATCGGCGGAGAGAGCAGCGGCGGTCTGACTATCCGCGGCCATATCAAGGGCAAGGACGGGATTTTTGCGGCGGCCCTCCTGGTGGAGATGATTTGCGTTACCGGCAAACGGCTCGGTCAAATGATGCGCGAACTGGAAGAAAAGTTCGGCACCTACCAAATGGAAGAGGCGAATTTGGCTTTTCATCCGGAGGACAAGGCGCGCCTGATTAAGCTGTTATTTGAGGACAAGAAACTCCCGCAGTTTCACACGGAGATTGATCATGTCAGCTATTTGGACGGGGTCAAGGTGTATTTTAAGGATAATTCCTGGATTATCGCCCGCTTTTCTGGTACGGAGCCGCTGATTCGGATTTTTGCCGAAAGCGATTCCGCCGCCAGAGCCTATCGGCTGATAACTGAATTACGGGACTTTTTGGGGATTTAAGGCTATGCTTTTGGCGGGGTAAGCGGCTGGCGGTCGCGCTGCCGCCAAACTGCGCCGATGGCGTGGTAATCGATGCGACCGCTGTCCATATAGGTAAGCAGCAGACGCTTCATCTCCTGCCCCCAGTTATCCCGAATGCCGTCAATATAGCCCCAATAGGACTGCGCCAGTTCCAGCAGCCGGCAGCCGGCCAGGAAATCAATAGCGCTTTCGTCCGCCGGGCCGGCCGGCGCGTATTGGCCGCCGGCGGCGCGATAGCCTTCAAAAAATGCGGCTTCCGCTTCCTGAAAGCAGGCGGCATCATAGAAATTATAAAGAAAAAAACGAAAGCCGTAAAATTCCAAAGCCGCCGGCGCGGCTTGGGCTGATTCCAAGTCAAAATAGCCGGTTGGCCGGCCGGTTTCATCGGTAAAGAAATTTTCAGCGTGCATATCGGTAAAAACCAGTACCGGCGGAGTGACTTGCGCGTCAAAGTGCGGGCGCAGCTTGGCCAGCATTTCATGGAAAAACTGCGTGACTCGGCTGAGCTCTGCCGGGGTAAAAACCTGTTTTTGCAGGCAGCGCTTAAGGCGCATGTCAATGACCGGCCGCCACCGGTCGGAAAAATTGCGGAGTCCGGCCGGTTCAATAACGGAGCCGGCCATGATATTGCCAAAGGAGGGGAAAGGAATGCTTTGAATTTTGGCGAAATCCTGGCCTAAAAACCGCATACTGTCTAAAAAGGTTTTTTTAGAAAAACCGCTGCGGCGCATACATTCTTTTTGAGAAATGCCGTTCATCCGCTCTAACAGGATAAATTTACCATAGGGCGATTCATAGCTGCCATAAACTTCCGGCGTGGGCACACCGGCCTCTTGGCGGATCATGCGGAATAAATAGGCTTCTCTTTCCAAGGACAGCCGGCCGTCAAATAAAGTATCGCGGCTGCTCTCATAAAGCCCCTGTTCAGTTTCCCTGACTTTAGCAAATTTGCAGATGGCCGGTCGGCTCCCGGCCAGCATCACATCAAAAACAAAGTGGTTGGAGCCTTCGTTAATTGGCCGGATGGCTTTTACTTCATATCCGCAGCTTTCCAAAGCGGCTTGCGCCTGAGTGGATTCCATGATTTGTGTCATAAATTTTCACTCCTCGTCGAACTTTTTTCGTCATTTCATTTTTGATTTTATCCCATTATTTTTAACTATGTCATGTTTCATTTTTTTACATTCTGTTTTTTCATTTATTTCGCTATTTTTTCCAGCTGGTGTAAATAGCGGTAGATGGTTGCCTTCGAACTGCCTAGTTTTTCGGCTACTTCCATTACCGAGCCTTTGGCCAAAAATACTCCCCGATTATCCATTTCCCGGATAACGGACAGCTTTTCGTGGGCGGTCAGCCGGATAGGCGAAGAATTAAAGCGAATGGCTGATTCCTCCAAGACCTGATTAATGATTTCAGTAACGGACAGGGTCAGGGTTTCATAGGTCTGCATCGGCTGGCTGGCCGGCTGGAGAACATTATAGTCCTGATCGCCGCTGATCAAAGTATTTAAATAGGTGCGGATCCGAACCAGCTCGCCGACATTGTGATTGATCGTTAACAGGCCGATTAAAGCGCCGCCGTCCCGAATAAACATAGTGGCTGACCGCATTTTATCGCCTTTGCTGGAAAGAGTGCGGTAATTGATGTTGTAGGGCAAGGCATTGCATTTGGGGTTTTGGATTAGGGCGCGCTGCATTTCACTGATCGGAGCGCCGGCACAGCGGCTGTCGTCCATAGGATGCTTAATCAGCAAAATTTTTTCCGTGTCGGCCAGAATAATTTCCGCCTCTTTTCCCAGAAATAAGGCTAAAAATTCAACGACCGGACGATAGACTTCAACGTTTAACATAAATTTTTCTCATTCCTTTCATTTGGCTAAAACACCAATAAATTAAGAAAAACTGATTATTTTACGGACTTGGTCTAAGTTTAAAAGCGGCGCGGCAGCGCCGGCTTGGAAAAAGAGGCTGCTGCATAATAGAATTCTTATCAAGATATTGGATTGACAAAGAAATTATTTCAATATCTTGGATAATGAACGGAATGCAGCAGCCCCTTTTCCTATTTTCTGCCGGGAATTATAAAAGTTCAAAGCCGGCGGTAAAGTGCCGCAAGGATACGATCGAACCCTGATGAACAATTTTCATGCCGCGGTACTGGTCGCGTTTTTCGTAAATATCACCCAGCGCCCGGGCAATGACGTCCATATGATTATTGGTATAAAGCCGGCGGCCGATGGCAATCCGCATGGTTTCAATTGACGGATAAATCGCCTCGCCGGTTTCCTTATCAATCGAGCCGAAAGCGCAGGCGCCGATTTCGACGCAGCGCACGCCGGCTTCTTCATACAGGGCGCAGACCAATCTTTGACTGGGGAACTCGCTTTGCGGGATTTGCGGGAAGAAGCGGCGGCCGTCAACATAAACGCCGTGTCCGCCGGTCGGCTCAATAATCGGCACACCTCTTTCCTTTAATTTCTCGCCCAAATAAGCCACCTGCTTGATGCGGTAGTCCAAATAATCAAAGTCGCAGGCTTCCTGCAAGCCGACGGCCAAAGCGTCCATATCGCGGCCGGACATGCCGCCGTAGGTGATAAAGCCTTCATGCACAATGGCCAGCTGATTGGCTTTTTCATAAACCTCTTTATTTCTGGTGACAAACAGCCCGCCGATATTGACCAGCCCGTCTTTTTTGCTGGACATGGTGGCGGTTTCGCAGTAGCTGAACATTTCCCGGGTGATTTCTTTTATACTCTTAGCTTCATAGCCCGGCTCCCGGGTTTTAATAAAATAGGCGTTTTCCGCCAAGCGGGCGCTGTCCATGACCAGCGGAATGCTGTATTTTTGGCAAAGTGCGCTGACTTCCCGGATATTTTGCATGGAAACCGGCTGCCCGCCGTTGTTGTTGCAGGTAATGGTGATGATGCAAACACAAATATTATCCGCGCCCTTTTCATCAATCAGCTGCTGCATTTTGGCAAGGTCAATATTGCCCTTAAAGGCCTGCGCCGGAGAAGCCGGATCCATACCGGCATCGGTGGCGTAATCAACCGGAATACAGCCCATGATTTCAGCGTTGCCGCGGAAGGTGTCAAAGTGCATATTGCCGATGGCGTAAGTGCCTGGCCGGGCATAAATCTGAGCCATGATATAGTCGGCGGCGCGCCCCTGATGGGTCGGCTGAACATAGGGCATACCAAATACATCCTGAGCGGAAGCTTCCAGTCGATAAAAGCTCCTGCAGCCGGCATAGGCCTCATCGCCGGTCATCATAGCTGCCCACTGATTTTGGCTCATCGCACTGGTGCCGCTGTCGGTAATGCAGTCGATATAAACCTGCTCGGATTTTAAACGAAACGCATTGTAGCCGGCCTCTTTCAGCCATTGCTGACGCTGCGCCTTGGTGGACTTGGTAATCGGCTCTATCATCTTAATACGAAACGGTTCGGCAGTCATGTACTTCATAAATGAAACCCTCCTTCATAGTAAAATGTGCAAATTTTGCAGCAGGTTGCCGGTACTTCCGAAAAAAATGCGGATAGCCAAAAGCTGAGAAACCCTTTTGCAAGCAAGCTTGGCGTTGGCTTTTCATACTTTTGCGCTTGTACCATAAAAAAATAGTATCACAGTGATAAAAAAAAGTCAAGATGATAAAAAGATATATTTTTGTAAAAAAATTCTTGACAGAGCGGGAACGGTCAGGTATACTTTAGTTAAAATCGATAAAAAGTAAGAAACCGGTCTTTGTTGGATAGGTAAATTGTTCAATGCTGTAAGGGAAATATTAAGAATGCTGTCTATATTGAATAGCTGATAATTGCCCTGAGGGGTTGGACAATTTTTGATTTTCGGGAAAAATCAATCGGACAGGAGGGAATTGGCAAATGGCAAGATATGCGGCAAAACGTTTTGTTTCCATGCTGATTACGCTTTTTCTGGTGGCGACGGCTACCTTCTTTTTGATGCACGCCGTTCCCGGGCAGCCCTTTGAAATCACGCGGGAAACGCCGGACAGCGTCAGGGAAGCGCTTTATCGGCAATATGGTCTGGATAAGTCTTTATGGGAACAGTATCTCATTTATATGCAAAACCTGCTGCGCGGTGATTTTGGCGTTTCCATGAAGTATAAAAGCCAGAGTGTGATTGGCGATGTAGCTACCGGTATGCCGGTTTCGGCTATTATCGGCTTTGGCGGCGTATTGATTGGCTGTCTGATTGGAGCGGTCTTGGGTGCGACCGCGGCCTTAAAGAACAAGGGCTTTGTTGATTATTTTGTAATTATTTTGGCGATTTTGGGCGTGTCAATCCCCAATTTTGTGTTTGGCTCGCTCCTGCAGCATTATTTTGCCGTGGAGTGGAGAATGTTTCCGATCCAAGGCTGGAAAGGCGCGCAGTATGCGGTTTTGCCGATTGCGGCCGCCACTTTTACCAATATTGCGTATTATGCCAGAATGCTGCGCACCAGTATGCTGGATACGATGGGACAGGATTATATTTACACCGCCAAAAGCAAGGGCTTAAATCAAAATGAAATCGTCCGAAGGCATATGCTGCGCAATTCTTTCCTGCCGCTGGTCACCTCTCTCGGCCCAATGTGCGCCGGGGTCTTAACCGGTAATTTTGTAATTGAAAAAATCTTCAATGTGCCCGGCATCGGGCAGTCGATGATTACCGCTATTCAAAATTCGGATTATACCATGATCATGGGATTGACCATTATTTTTTCCTTTATTTCGGTTATTTGTTATTTTATCGTCGATATTGTTTACGGGCTGGTTGACCCGCGCATTCGAATTGCGGGATAGGAGGAAAGGGCATGGAAGAAAAGGCAAAAGTACAGGCGACAGACCTGCAAAACTTAGACGATACGCTGTTTGAGCGGGATGATTCCGCTTATGTTGACGCGGATAAGATCAATCGGCCGCCCCTCACCTATTGGAGCGATGCCTGGCGCCGGTTTAAGACCAACCGGGTGGCGATGGTTTCGGCGGCGGCTTTGATTGGAATTATTTTAATGGCGGTGTTTCAGCCGATGACCAGTAAATATGCCTATGATGAGCAGGATTGGATGTGCATCAATCAGGGACCGTCGGCTGAGCATTGGTTTGGCACGGATGAACTGGGGCGCGATATTTTTGTCCGCTGCTGGGAAGGCGCGCGGGTTAGTTTGATGATTGCCTTTGTGGTGGCGGTTTTAAATGGAACGATTGGGATTTTATACGGCGGGATTGCCGGCTATTTCGGCGGGCTGGCCGATAATTTAATGATGCGCTTTTGTGAGCTGATTGCGTCTATCCCGCAAATGCTGTGGGTGGTGCTTTTGATTTTGGTGATGCGGCCGGGTGTTTTTC
>CAUVDV010000088.1:0-9239 GCA_963550755.1 uncultured Lachnospiraceae bacterium | reverse complement strand
CTGCTGCCGCCATCTTTATCAATCGCTGAATTCCTTTCTTCCATTTCTGCCCCCGGCTCGCCCCGGACGGCGCCGAACCGGCAGACCATTTTCTCTGCGCTTTCATTTAATGCACATATTGCGACATCCGCATGATTTGCAGCATTATGGCCATCATCGTTCCCCATAGGAAAATACTCAGTACTATCGCAATCACCATATTTAAAAGCACTGCCCTTGCATAATTGCGGCGATTGATGCCCTCATTGGAAAACGCCCATATAATCATCAGCACCAGACCAACAATCGGCAGTGCCATCACCCACATCATACCTAAATACTTCCACATCGAAATCTCTTCCGGCATTTGCTGAACATAAGGGTTATACGGCATGTTCCCCGGCCCGCCCGGATACGACGGATTCGGCTGCTGCCGGTAATAATAGTTCCCACCAGGCGCACCGGACGGCTGCCCCTGATAAGCCTGCTGATAATTGCCCTGAGGACCGGGTTGCCCCGCCGGCTGCGGATAAACCGGCTGGCTTGGCCCATTTCCCGCCGGTGAAACATTATTGTTTTGATTTTGATACTCGTCCATTCTTTTTATTCCTTTCATGATTCCTCACTGAAGCTTTCCCGCCAAAAGGTTCCCCGCCTGCAGCTTTGCTTGCTGTACAAAACATGAACAGCATGCTGAAAAACAAAGCATTCTGCAAGCATGAATACGGCTTTCTGCGCGGACGGGCGACCTACCTAAAAGCTTCTGCCAAACATGGGTAAGCTAAGTTATTTAAATAAAAGCCCCAAATCCTGGCAGCGCCGCCGGATTTCCTCATAAACTCCGTATTCCTCCGCTTCCAAGGCCTGAAAAGCCGCCGACACCCGAATAAAAGCACCGGCCTGATCCTGCGGCCCAACGATGATGCCGGTTTCCCGCAGCAAATATTCGGCAAAATCCGCTGCTTTTTTAAACTTAACGCCATCTGCCGTCGCCTTGGGAATCGGCAGATACAAAAAATAACCAGCCTGCGGCTTTTTCGCCGCAAACCCCATGTCCGCAAAAACTTGGCTTAAGTTTTGCAGCCGCCGGTCATATTTGGCCTTGGTCACTGCCGTAATCTCCGGTTTATTCAGAGCCGTTATGCCCGCCCGCTGCATTGCTTTAAACTGACCGGCATCGGTGACGGCCTTGACCGCCGCAAAAGCCTGGATCAATTTGGCGTTACCGGCGGCAAAAGCCAGCCGCCAGCCCGTCATATTAAAGGCTTTGGACAGCGAATGAATCTCAACGCCGACCTGTCTGGCTCCCGGAATGCTCAAAAAACTAAGCGGTTCGGTTTCGCCATAGGTCAAAGCCGCTAACCCCGCGTCATGAACTACCGCCAGCTGATTAGTCTTGGCAAACTTAACCACTTTCTTAAAAAAGGCCTTTCCGGCCACTGCACCGGTCGGCGCATTAGGGTAGCTGATATATAAAAGCTTGGCCTTTTCTAAAATCTCAGCCGGAATATTGTCCAGATCCGGTAAAAATTTATTTTCCGGCAAAAGCGGCAGGGAAAAGACTTCGCCGCCCAGCCATTTGGTGGTTGCCGCTAAGGAGTTCTCCCGTAAATCGGCGTTTAACAGGACATCACCCGGATTGATCAGGGCCAGCGCCAATTGGCTGAGCGCCGACCGGGTACCGACGGCATGATTGATTTCTGTCTGTGGGTCCAGACCCTCTACTTTAAATTCTCTTTGCAGATAAGCGGCTGCCGCTTCACAAAACTCTAAAATCCCATTTTCTGCCCGCTCCCGGTTACCCCATTGCCCGGCTTCATAAGAAAGGCTGCCAATAACGTCAAAATCAGCCATCGCGTCCGGTTCTTCCTGACTAAGATCAAGCAGCCGCTGGCCTGTATTTTCCAAATAGGTTTGCCCAGCCTGTTCCAAGCGATTTTTATTTTCTTTTTTCCCAAACCTGTTTCCGCTAATTCTGTCCGCCAATAATTTTTGTACGTAGCTTTCTGCCATGTCTTTCCTTTCTTTTTGCTGCCGCCGCTTTTCCTGAAACGGCGGGAATTGCTATTATTATTGCTTGATCGAACGTCCCAAAGCCGGCACCTAGCAAAAGGCGCAGCCTCCGGCCAAATGCTCTCCCGCTTAAAATACAACTCTGCCGCGCGGCTCGTTTCATTTTCTGAATCCTGCACCACAGATTCCAAACGGAATGGGGTAGTTTTATTATAACTTTATCTGGGGTATCCGTCAAGTGTGGGTGGAAATAGAATGATGACTCCTTATTTCGCGTGGGATTTCACGAATTTCGCAGGACAAACGCCGGACGCAAAAAAACCATACATAGTAGGATAACTACCAAGTATGGTAAGCCGAGAAAATTATCATTTTTTGTCTTTATTTTAAGCAATAATCAATTTAATTCCTTTCTCTTCTATTTTATGAATCCATTCTTCCGAAATATTCTGATCGGTAATAATCATATTGAAATCTGTAATCTCGGCAAAAAAACAAGGGGTAACCTTGCCAAATTTACTCGAATCAATCAATAAAATCTTAACTGCCCCGGATTTAATAATCGCCCGTTTCGTTTCCAATTCATAACTATTCATACAGGTAACACCCAATTCTTCATGTATACCGGCCGCTGAAACAAATACCTTTGTCGCCCTGGTTTTTTTTATCAAAGAAATACTTTCCGGACTTTCAAAAAGAGAGGTGTCCGCATGATAATACCCTCCTCCGAACATAATGGAAGCATTGGTATTAGAAGTTATCTTATTAAGAATATTTAAATTACAAGTCAAAATAGTCAAACGAATTTCTTTATCAATACAACCTGCTAAAATTTCTGTGGTCGAGCCATTGTCTATAATGATACAGTCCCCTTCTTCCAGCAAAGAAGCTGCACATTGGCCTATCTTCGTTTTTTCTTTCACGTTGGCCGCCGTCGCCAGCGACAATAAATAACCGCTATCCGCTTCCTGCAAAGAACTCTTAGAATTATAAAGGATGGCTCCATTCACATTAATCAAAACATCGCTGTATTTTAAAAACTCCAAATCTCGCCGAACCGTCATTTCTGAAACCTTCAAAACAGATGATAATTCTTTTACCGTCGTACCATTCTTTTTTTTGACGGTTTCAATTAAATGATTTAACCTTTCTTCTTTCTTTCCCAATCCTATGACCTCACATATCCATCCTTTGCCAAGGACTATAATCTGCGGTAAAAACTCTTACACAATAATAAACATCACACCCGGCAGCAATCAAAAAAAGTCAGTTCTGCCGCTCTTCCCTTTTTCCTAAGATAAAGTGCTTCCTTTTTCCCTGTCTCTTTAATTTTGCCATATAAGAACTGAGCGCTACTGCCAGAATTGCCATTAGAAACGGAAACATTTTAATAATGGACGGAGATAGGTTTATCCCCGATAACTCAATCCGAATCCCAATCGCATCCGCCAATCCAAAGAGCAGCGTTACCAGTCCCGTCCACATCGGATGAGCATTGCCAAATACCAGTGCGGTAAAGGCTGTAAAGCCTCTTCCTTGAATCATATTCTCAGAAAACTGGGAAACAATAACGGTTGATAAATAGGAACCCGCCAATCCGCTTAACGCTCCTGATACCAGTATGACCTTCAGTCTAACCTGTTCTGGTTTTATTCCTGCTGTTTTTGAAGCCTCCACGGATTCTCCCACTGCACATATAGCCAATCCTGTCTTCGTTTTAAATAAAATAACATAAATCAATACTGATATAAGTATTGTAACATAAGTGATAATACTTTGTCCACTTAGACAGTTAATGACAGGAATATTTTTTATAACCGGGATTTCAATCAGGCCTAATTTATCTATCTTAGCCGGCGCCAGCCTGCCCTGAACCTTAAACGCAGCCCTCAATAAAAACGATGTTATCCCCAGCCCCAGCATATTCATAGCAATGCTGGCGATAATGTTATCCGCCCGATATTTGGTGACAAACAAGCCAAAAATTAAACTGTAAATGATACCGGCCACTGCCGCGCCTACCATTCCCAAAATAACGCTTCCGCCTGTAATCTGCACCACCGCTACGCTTGTAAACGCACCAATCAAAGCAAAGCCTTCCAATGCAATATTAAATACCCCCGCCCTTTGACACAGCAAGCCTCCCAGCGCCATCAGCATTAATGGCGTGGCAATTCGAATCATGGAAGCTAAGGTATCTGAAATCATTAATAAATTCATTTCATTCGTTTCCTCCCATCTCTTTATTTGCTGCTGTATATTTTCTTTTTCTTTTAAGCCATTTGGGAATAATAAAACTGGCACTTATTGTTAAAATAATGATAGCCGTCACGATCTCCGTAACGGCCGACGGAATATCGGTTGCCCGTTCCATATTAATCCCGCCATTCTTAAGCGCTCCAAAAAATATTCCAGACAAAAAAACACCAAACGGATTATTATTGCCCAATAAAGATACCACAATTCCATCAAACCCAAAATTGGGATTAAATCCTGCCAATAATCTATGCTGAATGGCCGTCACTTCTATTGCGCCAATCATCCCGGCAATAGCTCCGCTAATCGACATTACCTGCAAAATATTTTGATTTGGCTTCATGCCGGCATATTTGGCCAGCACCGGATTGGAACCTACTATTTTTATCTCATGTCCCAAAGTTGTTTTAAAAAAAACAAAGGCAATCAAAAACGTAACAGCAAGCGCGATGTAAAAGCCGATATTCGCAGACGACGGCTGCAAATAAGATAATCTTGGCAGCCAGGTGTTATCCGGAATTACTGCGCTTGCATTTAAATTGGTTCCCGCACTTTTATCCAACATTGGACCCGTCACCAGAAATTCTATCATCAAAAGCGCTATAAAGTTCAACAGCAGAGTAGAAACGACTTCATTGGCACCCAAATATACCTTCAAAAGTGCAGGAATCATGGCAAAGGCTGCTCCCGCAATCATCGCTGCTATAAACACCAAGCCAATGGCAAGTACCGGGTTCATCTCACGTGGAACATTCAAGGCCACGGCTGTCGCTGCCGCTCCTCCCATATAAAGCTGACCATCCACCCCTAAATTAAAAACCTCTGCCTTATAGGTCACACAAACTGCCAATCCCGACAATATAAGCGGGGTAGCCCATCTAATCGTTCCTGAAATATCGGAACTGAGCCCATTTAAAATTCCTTTCACAATTCCAAAGGCATCATATCCTGAAAGCCACAAAAAGATAGTAGCAAAGAAAATTGCAATCAAAATCAGGATAATTTGTTTTCTGATGATAAGCAGCAGAGCTTTCCATTTTTCATTCATCGTTTCCTTCCCTCCCGAATTTTGCGCCGGTCATATAAGGTGCTATTCGTCGTTCATCCACTTCTCCTCTTTTAAATTCAGCGCTGATTTCCCCTTCATACATCACCAGTATTCTATCTGATAAGGACAAAATCTCATCTAATTCAGCACTGACTAAAAGAACCGCTTTACCATCATCTCTGGCCTCTATTATTTTACGATGTATGGATTCGATTGCTCCGATGTCTACTCCTCTGGTCGGCTGCGCAGCAATAAGGAGAGCCGGATCCGTCTCCATCTCTCTGGCAAAAACCACTTTTTGCATGTTGCCTCCAGATAAGGTTTTTAACTCATAGGTCGAGTCCGGCGTTTTAATGCCATATTCTGTACAAAGCCGCTCGGATAATTCCAATAGTTTTTTATTGTCCATTATCCCTGACTTGGAGTAATCTTTTTGATAATAGCAATTCAAAATTAAATTATCACGTATCGTACAGTTGGGAGCTGTCCCCATTTTTAGCCGGTCCTCCGGTATATGCGCCATTCCGGCTTCCCGTATTTTCCTAACACTCATGTTTCTTGTATCTTGCTTTTTAAATAAAATTTTCCCGGAGTTAATTTTCAGCATTCCGGCAATCGCCTCTATTAATTCTGTTTGCCCGTTTCCCTCTACCCCGGCAATGCCTAAGATTTCTCCTTCCCGAAGATGAAAGCTAATATTTTTAAGGGCTGGCAGCCCTCTCTGATTAAAAGCACTTACTTCCTTTATTTCCAGCAAAACATTGCCAACCATGTCCTTTTTTCTGGGAATTGTCAATTCGACCGGCCTGCCCACAATCAAATTAGCCAGTATTTCCGTATTTGCTTCACAGGTAGGCAGACTTCCTGTAACCATCCCTTTACGCATAACTACAATTTTATCCGTTATCCGCATGACTTCCCGCAGCTTGTGGGTGATGAATATGATTGAACAGCCCTGAGCTTTTAGTTGCCTGAGCACTTCCAGTAATTTATCCGTTTCCGTCGGCGTGAGCACAGCTGTTGGCTCATCTAAAATCAATATTCTGGCTCCCCGATATAAAGCCTTAATTATCTCTACCCTTTGTTTTTCTCCCACTGACAGATTATAAACTTTTTCCTCCAAATCAACCGGAAGATTATATTTATTCATAATATCCCTGATTTTTTCTTTCGATGTTTTTATATCTATCAGCAGATTCTTTACTGGCTCTTTTCCTAAAATAATATTTTGCAGCACAGTCAGGTTGTTCATCAGCATAAAATGCTGATGAACCATCCCAATCCCATATTTTATAGCAGTATTCGGCGAATCTATTACAACTTCCTTTTCAAACAGTCGGATTGTTCCAAGGTCAGGCTCGGTCATTCCATATAAAACGTTCATTATAGTGGATTTTCCAGCACCATTTTCTCCTATCAGGCCAAGAATTTCTCCTTCCTCCAAACGCAGCGTTACATTCTTGTTGGCAGCAACATTGCCATAAGATTTGGAAATATTTAACATTTCGACCGCTATCATAGTAATTCATCCTTTACTTTATCATTTTTGCCTTTACCACAAGCTCCTGCTTTTCATCCCATTCTTTTAAAATTCTCATTGCTTCCGAGGCCGCCAGACATGCTTTTTCCTCTCCGCCGTTATCCCCCCATCTGTCCAAAACCCGATTAGAAATAACCGATAAAATGGCGCCCATTCTCATTCCATGCAAATATCCAACCACAAATTGACCTGCTGTTTCCATTTCAATATTCGTTACCTTGGCCGTTTCCAAATCCGGCAGCAACTTCTCCGCAAACGACGGCCAATAACCGGATCCATCTTCCTTCAGCGGTCTTCCCTGGCCGATGTAAAAGGATCCTACCGTATAATCCAAGCCCAATCCATACGAAAATCCCAAGCGTTCACAGGCTTCTATCAATGCCATCACTACATAAGTATTTGCAAAAGCAGGATATTCCGGCTGGACATAAGCACTTGAAGTTCCATCCTTTCTAACGCAGGCAACCGGAATAATCAAATCTCCCAAATCATATTGAGGCACGATGCAGCCTGTCGTTCCCACTCTTATTCCCGTATGCACCCCTAAGGTATTTAATTCATGCAGACATATTTCCGAACTCGGGCCGCCTATCCCGGTAGAGGTACAAGCTAACTCCACTCCCTTATAAGTTCCTGTCACAGTCTTATATTCCCGATAAGAAGCAACTTCTTTCACATTTTCCCATGCTTTCGCTATTTTCAGTGTTCGCTCCGGCGCACCGGGCAAAATCACATACCCTGGCACGTCCCCTTTTTTTAACTGTAAATGATACACTCCTTCATTTTCTGCTTTAGGCGCAGATGCTCTGTTGATCGCCTTCTCCATTTTGTTTATATACCTCCATATTTTTCATATCCAGTCTTTTGCTTGGGGCTTCTCCTTATTATGGATCTCAATGATTTGCCCAGTTGGGAACCTCTGTATCAAATGGAATCTCCAAGGAACCGGTCTTAATTTTTTCTTCCAATTCCTTTGCTTCTTCTATTGCTTTTTTGAGCACTTCTCCATACTCTGTATTTTCACTGGCAAATCGTTCAAAGGTATCCCAAGCCATAAAATAACCGCCATTTTCCAAATCTCTTATCCCATGCTTGCCGCCTTCAAAGCTGCCATCGACGACCATTTCAATTGCCTTGTATACCGTATCTCCAAATCCAATTCCTACCACGCCATAAAAGCCCTTATAGTTATCATAAAAATCTGTAATCTCTCCGCAGCATAACACATTGGCTTCTTTAGCTGCTTCAATCACGCCAGCGTTGGACGAACCGGAATTCGTCTGAATCACGTCACAGCCTTTGGAAATCATCGCTTTTGTAATCTCTTTGGCCTTGGCTGGATCTTCATAACTTCCTACAAAAGCAAACTCCACATTAGCAGCGGGATTGGCATCTTTCACTCCCTTCATAAACCCATTTCCTTCTGCATTCGGCGTTGGTTCTTCTCCACCGATAACCAAGCCTATATTACCTGACTTCGTCAATTTCCCAGCCATATAACCACTTAAATAAAACGCTTGTTCTCCATGAAATTCCGTATCCCATATATTGGGAATACTGGTTTCATTATTATTAATAAATTGAAAAACAGCGGCATATTTAGTGTCAGGATATTCCTTCGCCACAAGCTTTGTAGCATCAGACATATAGGGAAAAGTAGTAATCACCAAATCATAATCAGCCGACATCGCCCTGACGTCTTCCTCAAATTTCGCAGCCGATTCAGATTCCAGTTTTTTGACCGTAACGCCAAAATCCTTTTCTGCTCGATCCGTGCCTTTGGCAATATCATCCATTGGACCGTTATCTCCAAATTTTTGGTTCACAACTACGGCCACCTTTATTCCCTTTTGACTGCTGCCCTGCTCCGGTTTCTCTTCTTTCTTCCCGCTGTTATTTCCACTACATGCTGCCATTGTCAGCATTAAAACGATACTTGTCAATATCCATAACTTCTTCATATTCTGTCCCTCCTGATTTAAAATGCATGTGTATAAACATTACTATAAACGCCTCAAACCAAGCACCACTTTTTCCGAAGCTGCCTCCGCCTTGCGGATAATAAAATTAATATCCGTATGAAGCAGCCTCTTTTCCTTTACCAGATGTTTACCATCAACCAGCACATCTGTCACATTGGAACCAGTTGCATTATAAATGACATGGGAAGTTGCATTTTCAAAATCCCCCAACCTTAAGGGCCGCATCTGCGGAACCTGCGTTTCAATCAGGATCAGGCTGGCTTTTTTCCCTTCCTCGATTGTTCCATAATCCCTCTCTATTCCAAAACTCTTGTAACCATTAATAGTAGCCATATTCAGGATATCTTTTTTCCCTATGCTTCGTACTCCTGAATTTATGGTATGAAGCAAAGAGAGTCCTTTCATTTCACGAAAGATATCA
>CAUVDV010000087.1:0-9349 GCA_963550755.1 uncultured Lachnospiraceae bacterium | reverse complement strand
AACCGAAGATGTTTGATATAGAAATAAGGGGTTCGCAACTTTTTTTCCGTGATAAGCGGCAGCTGAATTGATAAAATAGCATTGTCAGCAAAACAAAAAATGCATACAGCAATTCATTTACCGCAAAACTGATGACCCGCTTTAGGCGGGAACCGGGCATGACCCGGGTTTGAATGAAAAAGCATCTTGGAAAGGCGCAAACAGCAACCTATATTGGCCGAGAACTGCTAACTCTCATCGCTAACGGACGAAGTCCGGAAAACGAAATGCGCCTTGTCCGAGCTAAAGGCACCAACAGCAATTCGGGATAAAATGGTTATCTGGTGATGAAAAATCACCTTTGTGGGCTTAAGCCCACCGTAAACGGTGCCTTGTAATTGGAGGACTTAATTTTTTAAGCGGAATGTCAATCAAAAAAGCACAATCTTTTCGCCGATAGGAATGAAATATTTTGCGAACCGCTAAGAAAAAAGGATGATTTTATCAAACCGGGAAAAGCTACGCTAAGGATGAATAAAAGGAGGAAATTTCATGCTGGAATATATGAAACAAGAAGTGAATAGAACCTTAACGGAAAACGGAGCGGCCGCCTTTGCCTCCACAGGCTCCGACTGTCTTGATCTTTTTGCTGGCATTGGCGCGCTGCGCCGGGAAAGCGAGGCGGAGATTATTAGCCGTTTTGTCCGAGCATATACGGAAAACGCAGATATTGCCATGAAGCTGCTCTTTTTCGCCAGGGATATCAGAGGCGGATTGGGAGAAAGACGGGTATTTCGGGTAATCTTTAACTGGCTGGCGGCCAACGAGCCGCAGTCCGTTCGTAAAAACATAGAGTATGTTGCCGAGTACGGCCGCTATGATGACTTGCTTTCCCTGATGGGAACAGCCTGCGAGCAGGAAATGCTGGGCATAATCCGTAAGCAGTTTGCACAGGATATGGCGGCGCTGAAAGACGGTGAGGCAGTTTCTCTCCTGGCCAAATGGCTGCCGTCAGCCAATGCTTCTAATGTAAGGACCAAAACTTGGGGCAAGAAAATGGCAAGGGCGCTTGGCCTTTCGGCAGCGGATTATAGGAAGGCTTTAACAGCGCTGCGCAGAAAAGTTCGTATCATTGAAAACAATCTGCGGGAAAAGGACTATTCCTTTGACTATGAAAAGCAGCCGTCAAAGGCGCTGTTTAAATACAGAAAAGCCTTTATCCGTAACGACGCGGAACGCTATCACGCTTTTCTTAAAGCCGCTGCTTCCGGGGAGGTAAGCCTTCATGCTGATCATGTCGCCCCTTATGAGCTGGTCGCGCCGTATTTGAGTACCGATTGGCGCGAGGATGGCAGCTTTATGAAAAATATCACGCCGGCGGAAAAGGATGCCCTGAACGCGACCTGGAACGCAATTCCAGATTTTGGCGGCGATGAAAACGCGCTGGCGGTGATTGACACGTCTGGCTCTATGTATTGCGCCGGGAAACCGATGCCGGCGGCGGTAGCCTTGTCGCTGGGTCTGTATTTTGCCGAGCGCAATACCGGGATATTTAAAAACCATTTTATTGAGTTTTCGGCGCGGCCGCAGCTGCTTGAAATCAAAGGCGATACCTTTGCTGATAGACTCCGCTACGCGGCTTCTTTTAACGAGATCGCCAATACAAATCTGGAAGCCGTTTTTGACCTGATTTTGAAGGCGGCGGTAAAAAATAAAGTGGATCGGAATGAACTTCCGGCCAAACTGATTATTATATCCGATATGGAATTTGACGCCTGTGTTGAGCGGGCCGACGCGCTTATTTTTGAAAATGCACGGCGGCAGTACGAATCCTTTGGGTATCAGCTGCCGCGGATTATTTTTTGGAACGTGGCCAGCCGGAATCGACAGCAGCCGGTTACGTGCGGCGAGCAAGGGGTGGCGCTGATTTCAGGAGTAACGCCCCGCATTTTCGCCATGGCGGCGGGTGAAATTCTTTCGCCGTATACCTTTATGATGGAAGTGCTGGGGAACGAGCGCTATGCCAAAATCGCGGCATAGCCGGCGGCGGATTAGCCAAGCTGCCGCCGGCAGGAAGGAGAAGACGATGTTTGAAATAAAAGGAAAAATAAATACCGCTGTTTGCTATGCCAAGGTGATCGATGACAAAGCCATTCAGCAGATTAAAAGAATGTGCGACTACGCTTTAACCGAGGGCAGCCGGATTCGGATTATGCCCGATGTCCATGCCGGCAAAGGCTGCACGGTGGGGACGACCATGACCATAGCAGGAAAAGCGTGTCCCAATATTGTCGGCGTGGATATTGGCTGCGGCATGTATACCATGAAGCTGACGGCCAAGGCCATTGACTTTGAAAAAGTCGATGCGGCGGCGCACTTTATTCCGTCGGGCATGAATATTTGGGAGGAGCGGCGGGAGCAGTTTGATTTGACCGGCCTTAAATGCTATCGCCAGCTGCGAAGCAGCCAAAGACTGGAACGCTCCTTAGGAACGCTGGGCGGGGGCAATCATTTTATTGAGATTGAGCAGGCGTCAGGCGGCGCGTTTTATCTGGTCATCCACTCCGGCAGCCGAAATCTGGGAAAGCAGGTGGCTGAAATTTATCAGCAATTGGCGATTGACCTGCAGGCTGGCAAAGAGGATTATTTTGTCAGACGTGAGGAAATTATCCGCAGTTACAAGACGGCAGGCAGATACCAAGAAATTCAAACCGCGCTGAATGCTTTGGCAAAAGAATATCAGGCAAAAATGCCGGATGTGCCGGAGGATTTGTGCTGGCTTTCTGGGGATTTTTTGGAAGATTACCTGCACGACGTGGAGATCTGCCAGCGGTTTGCCCGCCGTAGCAGGGAAAAAATGGCCGAGATTATCCTGGAAAGAACGGGAATGACTGCGGCGGAAGCGTTTCATACGGTTCACAACTATATCGACACCGAAGAACGGATTTTGCGCAAAGGCGCAATTGCCGCCCACCAAGGGGAAAGAGTGCTGATTCCGATTAATATGCGGGATGGCTCGATTTTAGCGGTGGGAAAAGGGAATCCGGAATGGAACTATTCCGCGCCGCATGGCGCCGGCCGAATTATGTCCCGCACTAAGGCTAGGGAAGCGATCGATCTGCAGGCATATAAAGCCGCTATGGACGGGATATACAGCACCTCCGTCAATGAGCAGACCATTGACGAAGCGCCGATGGCGTATAAATCAATGGGCGACATCATTGATGGGATTCGGGATGCCGTTGATATTATTGATATCCTAAAGCCTGTGTATAACTTCAAGGCGGCGGAGGATGAGGTTCCGTGGCGGAAAAAGCAGGGAAATAACAATGAGGGAACATATTATAAGAAAACGGAAGGAGATAGGGAAAGAGAATAATATTCGGATTTTGCTGGTTTATAAGGGGGAGGAAAGATGAAGTGCCGGCCTGAAAAGTATGAATAAGTTTAAGAGTGCTTTTGACAGCAAGTTGTTTGGCCGGAAGCAAAACTATGATTTTCGGTATTCTGCCGGCGACATCTGAAAATGATCCTGAAACTTTTTATAGAAAAATCCTTGATTTTCATAGCCGACTTGGAGAGCGATTTCAGCGACCGGAAGACTAGTATTGCGCAGGAAAGAGCCGGCCTGAATCATTCGTTGGGTAATCAGCAGATCTTTGAATGATTGGCCGGTGTGTTTTTTAATATAAGCGCTCAGATAGTTTGGGTGAAAGCCAAATAAATTAGCTACCGAAGCTAAGGTGGCAGTTTGATAATTAGCTTCCAGATAGCGAAGGATTAAAAGCAGCACTTCACTGGCGCCGCTGCCGGCGGTGGGCGGCTGGGGCTGCTTTTGATACATGCGCAGAAGTTGAGAAAATAGGATAATCATATAAGCGTCCATTACCTCATCGCTGCATATTTTGGCATCATAATATTCGCACAAAAGCTGTTGTATAATACTGTGAATATCAATTTCCGAATGCTTTTGAAAAATAAGGTGTTGGTGCTTGCTGTGATTTTCCCAAAGAATTTCTGCCAGAAAGCGCGATACCAAGCCTTGGGTGGAAAGCCGCGAAAGAAAGCTGGAAGTAAAGAAAGTTTTGCGCATGTCAATGCTGATGACGATATCTTCGGCGGAAAGCGGCAGGATCTCATGGGCGGTGTCGCAGTCAAGGATGCAGACATCTCCTTGCCGGAGCGTGATTTCCTGACCGTTTATGATTTGAGTCATTTGGCCGCGGTAAATATAATTCAATTCGATCACCGAGTGGATGTGTTTGGGAATCGGCGTAAAGCGCGACTCTTTATGCAGACAGATATTGTGCTGGTTCATGATTGAGTCAAACTTGAAAATATAGACTTCACTGCCGTTTACCACGCTTTTTTCGATGCGCTCATAGCGGCTGCTCAGACGGCCGGGATGGGCTTGGTGATACTGCTCACTTTCCGTCAGTTCTGATAAAAAGAATTCCAATTGCTTAAGATTCATACGCGCCTCCTATTTCTTTAATAGTATATTATAGCGCGATTTACAAGTCAAATAAAATTATTTGGAACATATTAAATTTGGTCAGTTAAAAACTGTTATTCGGAAATTGCGGACAGCGCTGTTTTTTATTATCCTATCCATAGGAAAAACAAGGCAAGACAGCCAAAGGAGGAAAACGCGATGAGTGTAAAAATATTTTCACCGGCCAACGGAACCTATGTCTCTCTGGACAAAGTGAATGACCCGACTTTTAGCAGCGGCGTAATGGGAAGCGGATTTGGGATCGCTCCAAGTGCGGGAGTTATTTACGCGCCGGTTGACGGAATGGTTTCCATGGTATTTCCGACTGGTCACGCCATGGGATTTACGGCCGAAAATGGACTGGAGATTTTAATTCATATTGGGATCAATACGGTAAACTTAGCGGGCAAAGGCTTTGCAGTTTTAAAACAAGTAAATGACCGAGTGAAAACGGGCGAGGAAGTAATTCGTTTTGATCGGGAGATCATTGCGGCGGAGGGGCTTGACGCCACGGTGATTGCGGTTTTTACAAATGGTGACGCCTATGATGTCAAGCTTTTGCCGGCTTCTGAGGTGACACCCGCTTCGGAATTGGCTAGCGCGGACAAAAAAGCCGAACCGGCTAAGGCAGCGGCCGAAAAGAAAGCGGCGTCTAACTATGAATATGGCCAAATGTGTACGGAAATTTTGAAGGCCATTGGCGGCAGCCAAAACGTGAAAAATGTATTTCACTGCGTAACCCGCCTGCGGATTGTACCGGTTGACCGGTCTAAGGTCGATATGGACAAATTAAACCAGGTCGGCGGCCTGTTAAAGGTGATTGAGTCCGGCGGACAGCTGCAATGCGTGGTAGGCACAACGGTAGCGGAAGTATACGCTGATTTTCTGGATATCGCCGGGATTAAGGCGGGCGGAGAAACCGACCCGAATCCGGCCGGGGAAGAAGCAGCGCCGGAAAAGAAGCCGAATCTCCTGACCCAGGGATTAAATACTTTGGCGGCCTGTGTCACGCCCGGTTTATACGCGATTGTAGCCGGCGGTATGATTAAAGGAATTATTTCGCTGCTAACGGCGTTAAAGCTGGCAGCTTCCGGTTCGGATGTAATTAAAGTCCTGAACGCGGTTGGGGACGCGCCGTTTTACTTTATGCCGTTTATTATCGGTTATGCGGCGGCAAAACGTTTTAGGGTAAAAGAAATCTTCGGAATTATGACGGCGGGCATCCTGATGTACTCGACTTTTTTGTCACCGGCTGAGGGGGTTGCTGGGTACAGCTTTGGTCTGTTCACAATACCGGCCTATAATTATAAGGGTTCTATTTTTCCGGTCATTTTGTCAGTCTGGATTTTTTCGCTTATTTTTCATTTTATTGATAAGCATATGCCTAAAAATCTGAGGATTGTATTTTCAGGTTCACTTTCCTTTTTGATTGCCGCACCGTTGTTTCTTGGTTTTGCTGCGCCCTTAGGCAATTGGGTGGCTGCCCGGATGACCGGAGGCTTTGCGTGGCTGTTTATCAATGCCGGTCCGTTGGCCGGAGCGCTGTTCTGCGGGATTATTCCATTGACGATTATTTTCGGGATCAAAGGCTGGTCGGCAATTGAGCTTCAAAACTTAGCTAATTTTGGTTATGATTATATGCTGCCGAACTTTTTTTACTCCAATTTGGCGGTATCGGGTGCGGTTTTGGCGCACGCGTTGAAAATGAAACCGAGCGAGCAGAAATCGGCGGCGATTTCGACCGGCTTAGTCTGTATCTTGGGAATCACGGAACCGGCACTTTACGGTATTATGCTACCGGAGAAAAAACCGCTGTACGCGGCGATGGCCGGAGGAGCCATCGCGGGAGCGGCGGCTATGTTGCTTGGCGTTGTCACCTATGCTTTTTCCATGCCGGGTATCACCAGCATCGCAACTTACATGGACGAAGGCAATAATTTTTTGCGGCTGCTGGTGGTAATGGTAATCGCATGGTTGTCTTCGTTTGCTGTTTCGTTTGTTTTAGCTAAAAAAGAAAATTAATCAGAGGAGGAAAAGATATGAGAACAGGTTTTCCGGAAAACTTTTTATGGGGAGGGGCGATTGCGGCTTCTCAGGCAGATGGCGCTTATGATGCGGGAGGAAAAGGACTGGACACGCAGGACCTAAGATATTTTGATGCAGCCTGGAGCAAGGAAGAACGGGCGATGTTTAAAAACCGCCGAATGAATGATGAGAAATTTCAAAAAGCATTGACGGATAAAAATATTGTGCACTATCCATTTCGCTGGGGAATTGATTTTTACCATACCTATAAAGAAGATATCCGCTTGTTTCATGAATTAGGTATTAAGGTGCTCAGAACATCCATTAACTGGGCCCGGATTTATCCTAATGGCGATGACACCGTGCCCAATGAGGAAGGTATTCGCTTTTATACTGACCTGTGTGATGAGTGCCACAAATATGGCATCAAGGTGTTTGCCACAATTTTGCATTATAATATTCCGATCAATCTGGTGTTGAAGCACGGAGGCTGGAAAAGCCGGAAAACCATAGATTTTTTTGTGAAATACGCGTCTACCCTATTTGAGAGGCTGGGCAACCGGGTCGATTATTGGCTGCCGTTCAATGAATTTAATGCGGGACGGTTTAATCCGTATAATGGTGTCTGCTTGATAGAGGATCAGGAGGAAGAGTATGCCAACGCGATTTTCCAGTGTCTGCACCATCAGTTTATTGCCAATGCGTTGACGGTAAAAGCGGGGCATGAGATTCTGCCGGGGGCGCAAATCGGTGGCATGATTGCTCGATTTACCACTTATCCGGCCACCTGTCACCCGGATGATGTGATGCAGATGATTTTGGATGATCAATATTCCAATTGGTTTTATTTGGATGTAATGGTTAGAGGCAAGTATCCGGCTTATATGGAACGGTACTTTGAAAAAGAAAATATTCATATTCGTAAAGAACCCGGAGATGATGAAATCTTAAGCAAGTATACCATTGATTTTACCGCATTTTCCTATTATTTTTCACAGGTATCGACCACGAAACAGGGCTGGGAAAAGACCAGCGGCAATTTAATCATGGCCAATAAAAATCCGTATCTGGAGTCGAGCGAATGGGGCTGGCAGAAGGACCCGGTGGGCCTGCGCGTGACCTTAAATCAAATCTATGATCGCTATCAGCTGCCGGTTTTTGTGGCGGAAAACGGGTTGGGAGCGAAAGATCTTTTGGAAAGCGACGGCACGGTTCATGATCCATATCGGATTGACTATCTAAAAGCCCATGTGCAGCAAATGAAAGAGGCGGTCAAGGACGGGGTTGAGTTGATTGGTTATACGATGTGGGGTTTTATTGACATTGTGTCCTGCGGCCCGATGGAAATGAGCAAGCGCTATGGCGTGATTTATGTCGATCAGGACGATGAGGGCAGGGGCAGCCTCCGGCGCTATAAAAAAGATTCTTTCTACTGGTATCAAAAGTGTATCCGAAGCAATGGGGAAGATTTGGGATAAAAGTAGAAAGAAATAGTAAAGGGATGAAAACTGCATAATTTCCAGATAAATGTAAAAATAGGCAATTTCAAGACGAGATTGCTTATTTTTTTTATGGATTGATGATAGAAAAGCTATCAAGGTATATGCAAAGCAGTGGGAAAACCTATTAAGACCATTATGCAACCTTGCATCACTGGTATGAGAAAGATGAGGAAGAATTGCGAAAGAAACTGAGTGATAGAAACCGAATTCCGACGATTGAGGAATATATGATAGAAGATCACCTTTAAGATAGCCTTAAAAGACGGTGCAAGCATTCAATTTTGTTTCTAAGTATGATTTAGGTATAAAGATAAGTCGAGAGAGAAAAGAGCCTTAAAACGCTTGCCACCGTTTTGTAGTGGGTTAAATAAAAAATATTCCCTTGTGGTATTTGGAAATGGAAAGGCTTGGAAATTAATGTTATAATAAAATTCAAGAGAAATAAAACATCATTGATTTGAGAGGTATTCACATTGATAGAAATAAGAGAAGTTGTAGAAAACAAGAAGCAGTTTTTATCGCTTTTATTACTTGCAGATGAACAAGAAGATATGATAGATCGTTATCTTGATAAAGGTAAAATGTATGTGCTTGATGATAATGGCATCAAATGTGAGTGTGTCGTAACTAATGAGGGAAATGGTGTACTTGAAATTAAGAACATTGCAACAGTTCCGGAATATCAAGGTAAAGGTTATGCGAAATTTTTGATTGACTTTATTACTAAGAAATATAAAGAAAAATATAACATTTTACAAGTGGGAACAGGCGATAGTCTGTCAACGATACCCTTTTATGAGAAATGTGGTTTTGTCCGTTCTCATATCATACCAAATTTTTTTACTGATAATTATGCTAACCCAATATATGAGAATGGAGTACAATTAGTGGATATGGTGTATTTGGAAAGAGCGTTATAAATCAATTTTAAAGTTGTGGAGATAAATAATAATGTTGAGATTAAAACCTTATAATATAGGTTTAAAGTTTGCATTTGAAATTTATGGTGCAAAAAAGGTTTCGTTAAGTGTTTTTGAAAATAATGAATCTGCATATTTCTGTTACAAATCCGTAGGTTTTGACGATGTAATTCTGGATAAGACAAAAATTTATTATGTTTTGGGAGAAGAATGGAAATGTAAAGAATTGATGATTGAAACCCGGGGGAAGTAAGAAGAACCAGAAAAAATATTTCCTATTGCAATTTCGTCGGGGAATCCTTATAATAAAAATGTACAGCCGGCCCAAAAGCTTTCCATGTGTTGAAGCCTTTTTGCAGCTGGATTGGTACAGAATAATAACAGACAAAGAAGAGGAGAGTGACGACTATGCTTAGAAGTGAAAGAAT
>CAUVDV010000086.1:0-9356 GCA_963550755.1 uncultured Lachnospiraceae bacterium | reverse complement strand
CGCTCTAAGAGCGGGTGGATGGGTTTCACTATCGGCGATTTGCTTCGCAATTCGCCTAACGTTCCCACCCATCCAACGAGCCTAAAAAAGACTGTTCTATCGAACATGGGAAAGTTGAATTATAAAGTAACGATAATCCAATAATGCCAGTAATATTGGTATTACAATCAACATGGCTGACAAATCCCATCAAACCGCCGGTCGGCGGTTTGGCAATCCCATATCGGACTTTCCTTGGCGCAATGCCAGGGAAAGCGCCGCCCATCTGATCACAGGAGGAAAATCATGACTTTAGCACAGCAAAAAAGACAAAAATTATATATTATTTTAAGCCATTTATTCGGCAGATTAGGCAGCGGAATTTTTAGTTTCGGCATTGGACTGATGATTTTGCGGGAAACCGGCTCGGCTTCTAATTTTGGCTTTTCCCAGATTGTTGGGCCGATTGTTTCTCTGCTGCTTCTGCCGGTGACCGGCAGTGTTATTGACCGGCTGAATCATAAAAAAATCGTGATTGTCGCGCAGCTTGGCAGTATCAGCGGGATTCTGCTGTTTTTAGCGGCTGACTCCATGGCCCTGCTGCCCCGGCTGAGCTTAATTTATATCCTGCTGACCATTTTGGCGGTGGCGGATTTATTCCTGGAAACGACGTACAGTTCGTCAATGGTGACCATGGTTGCCAAGGATGATGTTCAGCAAATTTTGTCAATCAAGCAAATTGTGGGGACGGTCTGTATGATTGCGGCGCCGGTTTTGGGCGCGGTGCTGTATCAGCTGCTGAGCTTTGAGGTATTTGTTTTGGTGGAAATCGCTTCCGAGGTGATTACCTTGCTGCTGGTTTTCGGGATTCATTTTTATATGTTTCAGGCCGGTTCCCAAGCGGAGGAGAAGGAAGCCGGGCAGCCGGAAAGTCTGCCGGGCTGGCGCGGTATGCTGAGATTGTTTAAGGAGGGGATTGACTTTGTCAAGGCCAGTCCGGCGCTGAGTTTTCTGATTATTTTTTCCATGCTGATTAACTTTTTGATAGCCGGGCTTAACGCTGGTCTGCCCTTTGTGGAGATTCAGGTTTTTCAGCTGACCAACGCCGAATACGGCATCACCGAGGCTATGTTTGCCGCCGGGCTGTTGGCGGCCAGCGTGGCCTTAGCCAGGCGCAAGGAAATAAAAAAGCCTTTGCATTTGGCGTGGCGTTTGATTATGGTGGTATTTGGCATGCTGCTGGGCATGGCCGGACTGATTTATGTCCGGCTGCCGCATACGCTTAATTTTGCAGCGCTGATTGGATTTTTTTCCGTCTTTGGCGGCTTGATTGGAGTGATTAACATTCCGCTTCACCTGTGGTCGGTTAAAAATATTCCGGCTAAGATGCAGGGGCGGGTGTTTAACCTCATGGGAACCAGCGCTCAGCTTTTGATGCCCTTAGGAATATTGCTGTTTACCTTTTTGCTGGATTATCCGGTCCGGCCGGATTTGCTCTTTGCTGTACTGGCAGTTGCCGGAATGGTTTTGACATTTTTTTTGCCGAAAATGCTGAAAGTGTCGCTGCAAGAAATGTAAATAATGCCATTTTTTTGACCGGGGTCGATTAACCGCAGACGGCAAGACTTATTTTCAGGGGGGCGGTCAACCAACTAAAAAATTTAAGAAAATAATAATCCGACCTTGTCGAAGATTTTATCTTTCGATCGGGTCGGTTTGCCTTTGGGCGGTATAAAATTTCAGTCGGTATTACTTACCATTTGACGAAGCCCTGAAAAAAGGATATAATTACGGTGTTTATAAAAGACTTTAACTTGATTTTTCCCTGATCGAAGTGCTGCGTGTTTTTGCCCGGGCGGGCAACCTATCTGATCGAAAGTTTCGCTTTTGGCTGGGTAGTCTGCCCCCAAAAGACTGTTTTAGTTTTGCGGAACAGGGGAAAGTTGAGACTTTAACTTAAATTTTTCACCCAAGGCGGGAAAGCGGAAACAAAAAAAGACAAGGAAAACCCCATGAGTAAAGAACGAACAAAACATCAAATCGGGATTATCGGCGGCGGAGCGGCCGGACTGCTGGCGGCGGTGCTGCTGGCCAGAGCCGGCTTGACCGTTACCATCCTGGAAAAAAATGACAAAATCGGTAAAAAGCTGCTGGCAACCGGCAACGGACGCTGCAATCTGTCAAACCGGCGGGCGGACGCCAGCCACTATTTCAGCCGTTCCGGCGAATTAGCCGCCGGTATTTTGCAGCGCTTTTCGGTGGAAAAGACCTTGGCGGTGTTTGAAAGCATGGGCGTTACTGTTAAGGAATTAGAAAACGGCAAGCTGTACCCCTATTCGCTGGAAGCCAAAACCATGGTGAAAGCTTTCCTCTATCAAATCGAATACTTGGGAATAGAAGTCGTTTACGGCGCAGAGGTAATAGCTTTGCGCCAAAAGGAAAACTGGCAGGTTTTTTACCGGCCAAAAGATTTAACCGGAAACAGCCAGCCGGGAAAAAATAAATCGGGGAAAGACAAATTGCCTAAAAATAAACTGCTGCCGGAGCCCCAAAGCCGAAGCTTTCAGGATATTATCCTGTGTACCGGCGGCATGAGTTATGCCGTCAGCGGTTCGGACGGCCAAGGCTATGAATTAGCGAAAAAGCTTGGCCATTCGCTGATACCGCCGCGTCCGGCGATTGTGCAGCTGGTGATGCAGGAAAAATCCTTTCCTTATTATAAACATTTGCAGGGAACGAAAACCGAAGCGGAGCTGAGTTTATATGCACAGGATCAGCTGCTGCGCCGGGAGCGGGGCGAACTTTTATTTACCGCTTACGGCGTATCGGGGCCGCCGGTGCTGTTGCTGTCAACGACGGCGGCTTATGCTTGGGCGGAGGGCAAGCGTTTGAAGCTGGCCGTTAATTTTCTGCCGGAAATGGGGCGGGAAGATGTGCGGCGTTTTTTGCGGGAAAAGTTAAAGCTGCTGCCGTATTTCAGCGCGGAGCGGCTGTTGGAAATGTTTTTGCCCAATCGCTTAGTTGGCGTGCTCTTAAAACATACCGACATCCCAGCGGGCAAGACGGCTGCGGAAATCAGCGAAAAGGAGCAGCGTAAAATAGTTTCCTTTTTAACAGAATTGGAGCTGGAGGCGGAAAAACCCTATCAATGGCAGCAGGCGCAGGTAACTGCCGGCGGTATTTCCTGCCGCGAGGTGGATGCGGCTACGCTGGAATCAAAAAAGGCGGCCGGGCTGTACCTGATTGGCGAGATTTTGGATGTGGACGGCGACTGCGGCGGATTTAACCTGCAATGGGCATGGTCGTCGGCCATGGCGGCCGCGGCGGCAATCCGCCAAAAAAGAGGTGGCGATGAAATATAAAATCAGCGATTTTCGAGTAGACTTTCGGGCAACGGCGCAGGAATGGGACAGGCTTTTAAGCAAAAGACTGCGGGGCGAAACGATTTTATCCTGTCAGATTTTGCGCCGCGCGGTCGATGCCCGCAAAAATATTTTATTTGTGTATCACCTGGCGGTGGAATTAGACCGCCGGTTAAGCTCAGCCGAGCAAAAAGCACTTAATGTGGAAGAATATGCCGAGGAGGAGTATCGGCTGCCCTGCTTGGCGGAGGCCGGCAAAGCGGTGATCGCTGCGGCGGATGGGCGGCGGCCGGTGGTTATTGGCAGCGGCCCGGCCGGACTTTTCGCTGCTCTTATTTTAGCGGAATGCGGCTTTTGCCCGTTGATTTTGGAGCGGGGCGAAGCGGTGGAAAAAAGACGGCAAAGCGTGGCTCATTATAATCAAACCGGCGAATTAAAGGAAAACAGTAATATTCAGTTCGGCGAGGGCGGAGCCGGAACTTTTTCCGACGGCAAATTAAACACCGGCGTCAAAGACAGCGGCGGCCGACGGCTGAAAGTGCTGCGCACTTTTGTTCAGTGCGGCGCGAAAGAAGATATTTTATATGACGCTAAGCCGCATATCGGTACGGATTATCTGATTCGGGTGGTGGCCGGGCTGCGCCGCCGGATCGAAGAACTGGGCGGTGAGTTTCGGTTTGAAACCAAAGCCGAGCGGCTATGCATAGAAGAGGCAAAAATAACGGCGGTTTTAACCGAAGCAGGCGAAAGAATTCCGACAGAAACGGTCATACTGGCGATTGGCCACAGCGCCAGAGATACCTTTGCCATGCTGCATGAGCAGGGCGTAGCCATGGAAGCCAAGCCCTTTGCCGTGGGCCTGCGGATAGAGCACCGGCAGGAGATGATTAACCGCAGCCAGTACGGACAGTATGTCGGTGATTGTCGGCTGCTGGCAGCGGAATATAAGCTGACCTATCAAGCGGAAAATGGCCGGCGGGTTTATACCTTTTGCATGTGTCCGGGCGGCCGGGTAGTCAACGCTGCTTCCGAGCAGGGGCGGCTGGTCTGCAATGGCATGAGTTATCAGGCCAGAGATTTGGAAAACGCCAATGCGGCGGTTTTGGTTGGCGTTGATGAGCAGGATTACGGCGCGGGCGTGCTGGCGGGGTTGGATTATCAGCGGCGGCTGGAAGAAACGGCTTTTCACTTGGGCGGCGGGGATTATGCCATGCCGGTCGAGTGCTTCGGCGATTTTAAAGCCGGCCAAACTAAAGATTTTCACACCGGTCAGGTTAAGTCATCGCTGGAGTGCCGCACGCGGCCGGCGGATTTGCGGACGCTGTTTTCGGACGATATCAATCAGGCTCTGATTGAGGGAATAACGGCGTTTGGCCGCAAGATTAAGGGCTTTGATCAGGCAGACGCGCTGCTGACCGGGGTTGAGTCGAGAAGTTCTTCGCCGGTCAGGATTTTGCGGGACGAGGACTTTGCATCGCTTCATTGCCGGGGGCTGTACCCCTGCGGCGAGGGAGCCGGTTACGCCGGCGGCATTATGTCGGCGGCCATGGATGGGATCAAAACAGCGGAGAAAGTGATTGCAGCCAGTCTTGGCTGTTTAAAATAAAGCGGCCGTCATTTAAATATGGGTTGGCCTTTTGTTTGCCGCCAGCGGAACGTTTGGCCGAAAAGGCAAACAGGGAGAATTGATTCAAAATAAAATTGATATAAGGAGAAAGAATATGATACTGGATACTTTAAACCAAGCGGAAAAATATTTTGGACTTAGCCGGGGAATTAAAATGGGATTGGAATATTTGCAAAAAACCGATTTCAGTCAGGTTAAGGACGGTACGTATGAGTTAGACGGAAGAGATGTGTTTGTGGCGGTCATGAGTTATAATTCCAAGGAAAAAGGCCGGTTTGAGGCGCATAAGCAGTATATTGATATTCAGTGTGTAATTGAGGGCAATGGTGAGTTTATCGGTTATGCGCCGGCAACGGAACTGGGAGAAATCACGCAGGCCAATGAAGAAAAGGATATTTATTTTTATGATAACGCTCCGGCGGCCGTTGAAATTAAACTGCCGGTAAAAAAAGGAATGTTTGCTGTTTTTATGCCGCAGGACGGGCATAAACCGGGCTGTATGCTGACCGCGCCGGAGCCAATCCGCAAAGCGGTCGTGAAAGTAAAGGCATAAACTTTTTTAGGTTTGCTGAAAGGTTGGCCGTATCAGGTAAAAAGCGAAGCTTTCGACATTTTTTGCTCGCAGAATGCCTTATTCATTTGCGAAAAGATTGCGCTTTTTTGATAGGCATTCAGCTTGGCTGGTTGTGCGCCCGCGCAGAAAGGAAAGGCTTTGGCTTTTTTTAAACGGGATAAAGACCCCAAAGATAGGATTAAAAAAGTAAGTATTTGGCAGAAAGGCGGATTATAAATGAAAGAAAAATATTCCCAGCGGGCGTTGGCGGTTGCGCCGTCAACAACTTTGGAAATTACGGCCAGAGCGGCGGAATTAAAAAACAGCGGAGCGGATTTAATCAGCTTCGGAGCGGGCGAACCGGACTTTGATACGCCGGCGGCGATTAAGCGGGCGGCGATAGAAGCAATTAATGAGGGCTTTACCAAGTATACCGCTACCGCCGGGATCCCGGCTTTGCGCCAAGCTTTGGCTGATAAGCTAAAGCGGGATAATAATCTGGAGTATGCGCCGAATCAAATCATTGTTACCAATGGCGGCAAGCAAGCCATTTACAATGCCTTGCAGGCGATTTTAAATCCCGGCGAGGAAGTGATTTTATTTGCGCCGTACTGGCTGAGTTATCCGGAAATGATTAAAATGGCCGGCGGCCGGCCGGTGGTTTTGCCGACTTCTTTAGAGGAAAAATATTTGCCGGATTTGGCTAAGTTGGAGAGGCTGATTACTCCGAAAACCAAGGCAATTCTTTTTAATTCACCCTGCAATCCAACCGGCGCGGTTTACCCGCTGGAAATTTTAAGGGGACTGGCGGAAATTGCTGTCCGTTATGATTTGTGGGTGCTGTCGGATGAAATTTATGAAAAGCTGGTTTATAACGGTAAACAGCATATCAGTATCGCTTCGCTGGGCGAGGATATTTTTCGGCGGACCATTGTGCTCAATGGCTTTTCCAAGGCGTATGCCATGACCGGCTGGCGTTTCGGCTATGCTGCCGGGGAAAAAGAAGTGATTGCCATTATGACCCGGCTGCAAAGTCACCAGACCTCTAATGTTAATTCGATCACCCAAAAGGCGGCGCTGGCAGCTTTTACCAGCACCGAATTTCCGGTGATGTATGAGGCTTTTGACAAAAGACGGCAGTTTATGGTAAACTATTTGCGGGATATTCCCCAAGTTCGTTTTGCTGAACCGGACGGCGCTTTTTATGTACTATTGGACGTGCGGGAGTTTTTAGCCGGCCGCGGCATCACGGCGGCGGAAATGGCTAAAGACTTGCTGGAAAAGCAGTTTGTAGCGGTGGTACCGGCTGATGATTTTGGCGTTCAGGGGCATATTCGCCTGTCTTATCCGATTGACACCGCTAAAATAGAAGTCGGCTTAAGCCGCTTAAAGCAGTATTTGCAGGCGTAACCATGACGGGATAAGACACCGTGCTGTTAGAAACTATTATGCTGCCAAAAAAATTAAGAGACCGGCGCTGTTTTTCTGTTTTGGGATTACTCTTGAATATGATAGGTATAAAGAAATATTGGAAGAACGGGTTATGAAAGAGGGCACTGTTAAGAGTGAAATTAATAGAACTGTTGGATAGAAGGGAGAAAAGATGACGGATTATCAAACCTATACTACTCCTTTAACCGGACGCTATGCCAGCCGGGAAATGCAGTATCTTTTTTCGCCGGAAAAAAAGTTTAAGACTTGGCGCCGGCTGTGGATTATTTTGGCGGAAACGGAAAAAGAGCTGGGACTGGCGATTACGGCCGATCAAATTGCAGAATTAAAGGAATTTGCCGAGGACATTAATTTTTCAGTGGCCGAAGAATATGAAAAAAAAGTGCGGCATGACGTGATGAGTCATGTGTATGCCTACGGCGATCAGGCGGTCAGCGCCAAAGGGATCTTGCATTTGGGAGCAACCAGCTGCTATGTCGGCGATAATACCGATTTGCTCCTGATGAAAGAGGGGCTGGAGCTGCTGCGCCGAAAGATTGTTAATGTTTTGGCGATTTTAAAGGAGTTTGCCCTGAAATACCGGAATTTGCCGACGCTGGGCTTTACCCATTTTCAGCCGGCGCAGCTAACGACAGTCGGCAAACGGGCGACGCTGTGGATGCAGGATTTGGTTTTGGATTTGGAGGATTTGAATGATTGCCTTAAAAGCCTCCGGCTGCGCGGCGCCAAGGGAACGACCGGTACGCAGGCTACTTATTTAACGCTGTTTGATAATGATTATGAAAAAGTAAAAGAGCTGGACCGGCGGGTCTGTCAAAAAATGGGCGAACTGCCGCCTTACCCCGTTACCGGTCAAACCTATTCCCGCAAAGTTGATACGAAAGTCTTAAACGTGCTGGCCGGCATTGCCCAGTCGGCGCATAAGTTTACCAATGACTTGCGCCTGCTGCAAAGCTTAAAGGAACTGGAAGAACCCTTTGCCAAAGATCAGATTGGCTCGTCGGCCATGGCTTATAAAAGAAATCCGATGCGCTCCGAGCGGATAGCGGGGCTGGCCCGGCATGTGATTGCGCAGGCGATGAATCCGGCGATGACGGCCGCCGAGCAGTGGCTGGAGCGGACGCTGGATGACAGCGCTAACCGCCGGCTGTCAGTACCGGAAGCTTTTTTGGCGGTGGATGCGATTTTAGAAACTTATATGAATGTGGCGGACGGATTGGTCGTTTATGAAAATGTGATTCGGTCGCATGTGGCGGCGGAACTGCCTTTTATGGCAACGGAAATGATTTTAATGGAGGGCGTTAAGCGCGGCGGCGACCGGCAGACGCTGCATGAAGTCATCCGGGTTAAGTCAATGGAAGCGGCGGCCATGGTTAAAATGGCCGGTCAGCCCAATGACCTGTTGCAGCGGCTGGCCGCGTCCGGGCAAATCCCGCTGACCTTGGAGGAAATGAACGAACTTTTATCTCCGGAAAACTTTATCGGGGCGGCGGCTTTTCAGGTGGATGATTTTATGCGGGAAGTGATTGAGCCGATTTTGGCTGAGCATGTGAGCGAGCTGGGACTAAGCGGACAGGTGCTGGTGTAAGAGAACGCGCGTGCGAAGAAAGGAAAAATCCTTTTGCGGCGGAAGCCCTCGTGCCGGTTTTTGGCTTTTGAGCCGGGATGATAGGATCTTTCGGAGTCTTGAGTGATGATGCCGGTGAAACTCCGGCGCGGAGGCTGAAAAGGAAATATTAGCTGAAAAACGAAAAAAGCAAGCGGAATGGAAAGCCCTTGATTTTTATTGGGCTAAAGATTCCGAGAGATTACTGATGAAAAAATGGAGGAATAATGGCAAACGGTTTTAAAATATTAAAGGAAACAACGGTTTATCAGGGAGTCAGGGCGCATGTGGTGGTGCAGGAAATGCAGCTGCCGGACGGCTCTAAGGCCAATTGGGATATGATTAAGCATAACGGCGCGGCGGCGGTCGTGCCGGTGGATGAGGACGGCCGGATCATTATGACCCGTCAGTACCGGAGCAGCATTGACGGCGAGAGCTTGGAAATTCCGGCCGGCGTGCTGGAAATCATAGACGGACAAAAGGAAGACCCGAAGCACTGCGCGGCGCGGGAGCTGGAAGAAGAAACCGGCTATTATGCCGAGGAGCTGCATTATCTGCTGTCGTACTGCTCGACGATTGGGCTGTGCGACGAGGTGATTCATGTTTATTACGCCGATCATTTGAAAAAGCGGCAGCAAAAGCTGGATGAGGGTGAGTACATTGAGATTGAGCGCTATGAGCTGAGCGCTTTGTTTGAGCAGATTGACCGGGGGGAGCTGACCGACGGCAAAACGATTGCCGGGCTGTTGGCCTATGACCGGCAAATGAGAAACAGGA
>CAUVDV010000085.1:0-9713 GCA_963550755.1 uncultured Lachnospiraceae bacterium | reverse complement strand
CCTATGCGGAGTTTTTATTTTCTATTTGTTTTTTCATACTTACTCAAAAAACGCACAGCCGATTTTTGGGCTTTTTCTATTTTTTCAGACACTCTGTTTTCTACATCGGATGAAGATATCCATCTCTTGCCGAATACGGTTTGAGCCGCCTCTATAATGACTCCGCAGGCATACAAATCTTGTTCTTCCGAAATGGCTTGAAGGAACACCGTCTTTGTTTGTTCACAAATCTCTTCCGCGTTCACTCGATGAAATGACATTTGCATCAAACTCGCTGCAGACCATGCACGACAAAGAGCATCCTCATCACTGAGCATTTTCTGTGCCAAAAAATCAAGCTCTTCCGATGTTCCCACCCAGCCTAAAGCTATGCTAACCTTTCGGCGAAGCGCAGCATCGTCGGTATCTGCAAGTGAAATCAGAATAGGAATCAACCGGTTGCAAAAAGATACATAAAAAACTCTGTGTTTCATTTTAGAGAGGATCTGCGCTGTTAAAAAAGCTTTGCATATTCTTAATCTTTCTTCTCCAACCTTATCCAATTGTTCAAATAAAAATTCAATCCCTTCTCTCCCATGTTGGTCAAAACTGTTTTCCAAATGCAAATTTCTTTCCTCTTCCCAATCTTTGCAAATAAGTTCATAATGATATGCTATCTCATTACACCCGCCTAAATCAGCCGTAAATTTAATTTTTTTATCAAACGGAAAATTTGTTTTTTCCAAATCAAGATATGCCTTTTGTAACTCTTCTTTGGTTAAGTTCGCACGGCGAGTTTTTTCCGCTTCAAGTTCCTGCAATATTTTTCCGGCTGAATTGGTCATTGTTTTTATCTCCTTACATCTATTCTGTATCATTTCTGGTTAAAAATACTCATATCTAATTTTTGCTGTACTATCCCACCAATGTCGTGCTTGCTATCTCACTTTCTGATTGCGGCAACCGTTCCGCTTGAAACCATTTCCGCCGCAAAAGCCTTTGCTGCTCCGCCGTTTCCTTTATATCTTAAATGCACTGTAATCGCCATTTTATTCATTCCTTTCATCGTTCCATTGCCGGCGCCAGACCTGCCGCTTCGTGTCCGCTGCGCTTCGCGCTGTTCGCTTTTTCTGCTTCTTTTGCTTCTCCCCATATACTTTCTAAAATTTCATCTATCTCTTCTTCCGATAGGTCATGCTCCTCCATCATAGCCTTTATATTTTCATAAATTTCCGCTAATCTCTCGCTGTCCACCATAATCCGATCATCACTAAACATCCCTCCGGCTCAGCCCAGTGCAGCCGTTCTTCCTATCTTCTTTTTTTACGCTCCATAACTGCGCCTATCGTTTATCGTTCCTCGGCAGCCAAGGAATGACCCGGTTGACCTTGCGGCAATACGCCGTATATTCTTTTCCAAACTTTTGCCGAAGCCACTTTTCTTCCGTCTGCTTTAACAGCACTGTCAAAAATGCCCAAAAAACGACAGGCAAAGGCAATAAAAAGTAATTGCCGGCCAAAAGCAAAACTCCCGTGAATATAAATAGGAAAGCCGAATAAATCGGATTTCTGACAATGCCGTAAATGCCGGTGGTCACTAATTTCCCGCTTTGAATTTCTTTCCCTATTTTTTGAAATATGACCGCTTTCGCCCATAAAAACAGGCCAGAAAGGAGAAAGCCACCAGCTAATACCGCAAATACCAGCCGGCCTTGTCTTACTTCACCCGCGCTGAAATATCCTTTCTTGCGCAAAATCAATCCGATAATGGTTAAAGCCAGACAGGAAAGGACATACATCGGCCCCACCCCAAAAACAGGCAAATGATTTTTCGTCTTCGTCATTGCTGTTCCTCCTCTAAAAGTCAAATTGATTGGTTTGTTTCCGCTATCAGACTATGTCCTTCCGCGGCCGTAAATTTACTTCCTTTTTATTATATATCCTTTCGCCAAAAAGTCCATTCAAATAGGTACAAGCTTTCATAATTTTCCATTTTGCCCCTCCGCTTCAGCTTTCCCTAAGAGATACAAAAAAGCAATGGCCGGAATGCGCAGAATGGGAACTTTGGTTTCGTGTTTGGTAACGCCGAAATCGTCAAGCCGTTTTGTGATTAAAAAAGCGTTTGTTACTTTAGAATCTTCATCTTGGCATAATTCGACAATAGCATCCGTCACCAAAATATGAGAATTATTGCGGTATTTCACTTCGCAGAGAATTTTCTTTCGCGGCAGTTCTACTACCACATCAACCTCTTTCTGGTTATTCTTGGCTTTTCTAAAATAGCCAAGACGCGCTGCACTCCCCTGATAGAAAGAAACCATGTGTTTGTAAACCGCAGTTTCTACCATTATGCCCAGTTCGCTTTCATCGGAAAGCACATCGTCAATCATCAGCACTGCGCTGCGAATAGCCGCGTCCGCGATAAAAATTTTCGGTTTTCCTTTTAAAGAGCCTTTGCTGCCCACATCCATCGGCTTAGCCAAATAAATGAGATTGGACATTTCAAGCGCCTTGATATAACTGTCAATCGTTGTGATTGAAGTATTTTCAAGTTCCTTAGCGGTGGTAGTCGTGTTAAAAATCTCCGTTGAATTCATGCACAGATAGAGAAACAGCTTTTCCATCAGTAAGGGGCTGCGAATATTAAAAAGTGTCAATATGTCCCGTTTGATCACCTTATCAACCACATCTTCCCGCAGCAGCCTTTGCGCGTAGATATCGTCATCTGACAGCACCAGTTCTGGAAAGCCGCCGATGGTAAGATAGCGGTTGAAATGATTTTGCAGCGGGGTGAACATATCCATTAAAGCCCCCAGCTGAGCCAAGTCCATACTTTCAAGTTCCGACAAACACAAATCCTCCGGCAAAATAGGCAAATCAAGAGCAAGCAACCGGCAATACTCATAAAAGGACATGGTCGGTATTTTAAGAATACTCCACCGACCTGTCCCGCTGTCGGCAGAGCCTTTTTCCAAAATCGGGCTGGCTGAACCGGTGGCAATTAGTCGAACATCCTTTCGGCTATCATAAATCACTTTCATCCAAAGTTCCCAGTTATCGGTGTACTGCACTTCGTCAAAAAGGATATATCTTGTACCCTCGATAGGGTACATTGCTTCATAAATAGACAGCACCTTTTCTACATTGACAAGTTTCAAAATCGGATTATCAAAGGTAACATACAGAATGTTTTTCGGAGAAATCCCTTCGTCGATCAAATGCTCAATAATCTGATACAGAATCGTTGTCTTGCCCACCCGCCTCATACCAGATAAAACCGCAAACCGGCGAATGCTCTTATGCGTAAATATTTTCAAGGCTTCATAATATGCCAGTCTTTTTTGCGGCTTGCTTTCTTCCTTAATAGCAGAGGGCGTGCGCCACCACGAGTTATACTGCCGCAATACCTTAATGACCTGTTCATCCCTAACAATCACCATAATCCACCTCTATAATAATAGTATTCCTCTGGAGTTTAACCATTATATTCTCCGTTTTCCTTGACTGTTTACAAAGTATATTATAACAATAGTCAGGCTAAGTTGCAAGTCCTATCTTAAAAATATTGATTTCCTCTTAATTATACCCTTTGCCATCCCGTTTTATTATCTATAAAAATTCGTTTTTAAGCAAAAAGACGATAGATTTTTGAGCTTTTCTATCGTCTTAACATTTGTTATACAATTTTCGCAAGCGAAGAGTTATAAATCAATACTTCGCCGTGTCTTGCTCTCTATAAGCAGATTGGTCATTGTCCCCGCCATATTTTTTAAGATATCATCCTAATTGCTCCCTTTAGCCTCTTTAAAGCATTAAGTATATCTGCTTTTTTTAGCTACGGCTTTGATCAAGCCGGGAGTCAATTTTATTTAATACTCAAAAAATACATCTTGCCGGCATTTTAATAAACTGCTCCGCCAATTCAAGTTTTTAAACGCCCTACATAAACACCTTATAAACCACAAAGGCAACGGCAAGAATCAGCGTTACCAGCGGAATCTCCCGCCAGCGACCGGTTGTCAGCTTGAGCAGGACATACGATACCACGCTGAAAATAATGCCCTCGGAAATTGAGTAGCTCAGCGGCATCATTATAATTGCCAAAAAGGCCGGAATCGCTTCGGTAAAATCCGTCAAATCCAACTCCCGCACCGGCTCAATCATAAACAGGCCAACCATAATCAGGGCCGGCGCCGTGGCCGCCGATGGAATCATGATAAAAAGAGGCGACAAAAACAAAGAGGCCGCGAATAACAGCGCCGTAAAAAACGAAGTTAAGCCCGTCCGGCCGCCCTCAGCCACGCCGGCCGCTGACTCGACAAAAGTCGTCACCGTTGACGTTCCCAGCGCCGCCCCGACAGTCGTAGCAATCGCGTCCGCCAGCAGCGCCTGCTTGGCTCTGGGCACATTGCCGTTTTGATCCAGCATTTTGGCCTTGGTTGATACGCCGACCAAGGTACCGACCGTATCAAAAATATCAACAAACAAAAACGTCAGCATAATGACAAACATCTCGCCGCTGAAAGCATTTTGCCAGTCAAAATCAAAGAAATACGGCGCGCTCGGCAAGGATATGATTTTTTCCGGCAGCTGGGTCAATCCCATGGGAATACCGATTATCGTCGTAATAATGATAGAAAAGAATAAAGCGCCTTTTACCTTTAAGCACAGCAAAATTCCGGTAATTAACAGCCCGATCAGCGCCAGCAGCGCTGCCGGCTGCTTCAGATCGCCCAGCACCAGCGGCGTCGCACCATTGACCACAATCCCGGCATTGCTTAAGCCAATAAAAGCAATAAACAGGCCGATCCCAACCGACACGGCTTTTTTTATATTAGCCGGAATCGCTTTAATAATGGCTTCCCGCACATTAAAAGCCGACAACAGCAAAAAAATAATGCCTTCGATAAAAACCGCCGTTAAAGCAAATTGAAAGGATTTTTGCCGGGCCAGCACCACCGAAAAGACAAAAAACGCATTTAAGCCCATACCCGGCGCCAAAGCAAAGGGAAGCTTAGCCAAAAACGCCATAACCAGCGTACCAATCAGCGCCGACAAGACCGTGGCCGTAAAGACCTTGTTAAAATCCATGCCGGTCGCTCCGTCCTGCGCCAGCATCAAAGGATTGACAATCAAAATATAGGCCATTGTCATAAAGGTGGTAAATCCGGCTATTGCCTCCTGCCGAATATTCGTTGAATTTTCTTTCAGCTTAAAATATCTTTCAAAAAAAGCCGTCATCTTAGTTCCTCCTTAAAACGCCAATAAAAAAGTCTTTCAACTTTTCCGAACCCGCTCGCCTGGTTCTTTTGGCCGGCTGTTCACGTGAAACGGAAAATTTAAAAGATGTATCATTACTTTCTTATTATACCAAAAGCAAAATAAAAAGTAAATGTTTTTTTATTTTTTGTTTATAATGTTCGATTTTAAAGATGATTTTTCAACTTAAATGCAATACAGTGTTGCATTTACTCTGACAGGAACCCCTGTTGCATTTACCTTGATAATCCAGCTGTTCGGTTTTAACGCCTAGCTTGATCAGCGGCTTTCAACTTAATATGCCCTCAGAAAACGTATTCTCTAAGGACATACCGAGCTTTTTTTCAGCTTTTTCTTATTTTAACCCCTGCTCCATTTCTTCAAAAATATGCTTTTTCCCATCATAAACAACCAAAATCCGGTTACCCAGCCCCCATTGTCCTTCACAGTCGCCGAAATTGGTCTGCCGGTTTTTCATCGGCACTTCACCGGCCGCTACCGCCATACCGGCGCTGAAATCCATCGTTCCGCAGCCATATAAATAAGAAAACTGACCGGTATCCAAATAGAGCTTATCCTCCAGCCGCAGTTTTTTAACCGGCGCAATCATTACTAAGTCCCGTCCATGATCTTGATACGCGCTAACCGCCAGACCGTTTTTTTCCGCATAGCGTTCAATAAAAGTTTTGCGGACATAGGCGGTATCTGTTTCCCCGGTGTAATTGTGCTCCTGATAGTGCTCCGTCAGCGAAGGGAACACGCTGCTGTTTTTCTCCGCGCATAGCTCCTGAATATCCTGTGCATACTGGCGGCTGTTAAGGATCCGGTCAAATGCCTCCACTGTATAAGCGCCGCCGTCCTTTTTCAGCCGAAATCGCCCCGGCATTTCGCGGCCGCTCTGCAGCAGCAGTACTGCTTCCTGCAAACGGTAACGGAACAGCCAAAAGTTACCGAAAACCTGAACCTCGTCACCCGCTTCCTCCGTATAAAAAACCACCGGCGCCGGAATGGTGACCTCCCCGTCATTTTCCAAATCGCCGAATTCTTTTAATAAATACCGGCAAATTGCTTCTAAATAAGGATCCGTCCCATCATATTGATAGGGCGGCAGCAAAGCCGCCTTTGCCGCGGGCGCTTGTCCGGTATCTTGTCCCGCCGCCGAAAAATCCCGATTAACCCCCAAAAAGCCGGGCAAACCGTCGGCATCCGCTATCACATAAAGATAGGGGCGATTGACAAAAATCTCAACCAATTCTGAAGTGTCCGCTTCTTCCAACATGCCGCTGGCCTTAACCTCCACCTTGGTATAGGCCGCCGCCTCCACTCCGGCTTTTTTTACCTCGATCTTGCTTTCCTGTAAAATCTCAGCCACGAAGCTCTCTATTTCACTGCCGTCGGCCGCCTTTCCCGCCAGATTAGCATAACCGGTATTCGGCTGGCCGATTTCGGTATAGCCCAGCTTTTCCAGCACCGGCAAAAGCTCAATCCGGCTGCTCGCGGTAAAATTAGGCATATGCAAAACCACATGTTTTTCCCTCCAATCTCCACCATTTGCTGTTTCCAGCAGCGCGTCGCTTTGCAGCAGGCGCTCGGGCGTTTCTCCTTCCCGCGGCAGCACTACCAGCATATAACCGCTTTTTAGCGGAATCCGCACCGCCTGATACTGCTCGGTAAAGCGGCATAACATCTTCGTTGGTACCGACCGCAGAAACGGCACATCCGGCTGCTGACCGTCCGCCCCATAAAAAATTTCCTGCTCTTCTTTAAAAAAATCATCCGCCCACGCCGTCTTGACATAGGCTGTGCCAATCAGCCGGCAAAGCAGGCGAGCCTGATTCTGAAAATCTTTGGCCTTGACCTGCTCCTTTAAAAAGCCCTTCGTCCAGCGGTTGATCCAGTCCATTTGCGACTGCGCCGCGCCTTCCGCGGCAAAGTCCAGCCGGTAAATATCCGATGTCAGATTTTGCTGCAAAAATTGCAGATTGGGCTGATAATCCTTGCTCAGCCAGATAGAGCTGGCCGTTAAATAACCCTGTCCCTGAAAATGCCGCATTAAAGGCTTGGTCCAGTATTCCTTCGGCGCATTTTCCCGCAGCAGCCGAATCAAGTCCGCCTGCGGAGCGCTCCCGTCCTCCAAGGCATAGGACAACTCGCTGAGCGGCAAATAAGCCGACAGCGGCGAGTAAATCCAGTTCCCCTGACCGGCGATCTCCCGAAAGGTTTGATTGGCAAACCGCCAGTAATCCTGATAAAATTCTCGGTATTTCTCATTTCCTGCCAAAGTTTCCGCTTGCTTTTCCCCGGCAGAAAGCTTTTTCTGGTTCTCCGGTAAGGTGTAATCAATAAACTCCTGCTGACAAATAACATCTTCTTTCGCCATCCCGGCCGGCGTCCAAGCGGTCCGCCCGCTGCAGCCGGCTAATACCAGCGCCGTCGTCAAAAGAAATACGATTTTCTTCATAAGTCATCCTCCCTTGTCTGCTGCTGTTTATTCTTTATCTCTACTTTTAAAGCGTCGCCAAAGTCAGATTTAGTTTCAAAAAACTAAGGAATTTTTAAAAGGCTTATTCTTTTGATAAAATTGAATTTTGAGCATAAAAAAGGAAGTATCGGCTTTGCTTTTACTTCCTCTTAGTAGTTTTATTTAACCGCGTTGATTCAACAAACTGGGATTTCTTACTCTACTATCATGGAGAGTTCAATTTCATCTTCGTCTTCAACGCCTGTTTGAGTAAATCTCATACCCATATATAAATTTAAAGCTTTTTCATTGTCTTTATTACAAGTTAAAGTCACTCTTACACAGTTTCCAAAGGGTTTTGTCTTAATGTAATCTAGCACTTTACTAAGAGCTTCCCTGCCAAAGCCTTTCCCTTGATAGCGCTCATCAATCATCATATGCCAGATATTATACTCTGGGATATCATAATCATAAATCACCATAACATAACCAACCATTATATCCTCCATATAAATGCCAAATGGCTGACATTGCTCTCGGTATATATAGGCTTGAGCTAAACTTCTAATCGGATGGGAAACATATTTATCCTGTCCCTCACCAAGTTTTAAGTTAAAGGCATCAACAAAATTGTCTTCTGTAATTTTTCTAAGATTAATCATAAATATTCCTCCAAAATTTTTTCATTAACTTTGAAATGTTGGTTTTGTATGAATATCTATGAAGCTTTGGCAATAAAAAAAGCCATGGTAACTCACCCATGGCAAAATCTTTTTTATTGCATTAGCCATGAGGTCTTCAATCGATATTCAGGTTTAGTACTGTTTCTTGTATTCATCATAATTGAACACCTCCATTCGTAGTTTTAATAGACATAGTATAACATTTAAAATTCAGATAAACAACTATAAATTCAAATTTGTCGGCTGTTTGTTCACCGTCAGACCAAATGCTTCGCATTTGCCGCACTTCGTGCTCTTTATCTGCCGGTGAAGCGCCGCAAAATGAATATGCCCGCTACGCGGTCGCATTCATTTATGCTTGCGCGCTTCAAATTGGGATTTCTTACTCTACTATCATGGAGAGTTCAATTTCATCTTCGTCTTCAACGCCTGTTTGAGTAAATCTCATACCCATATATAAATTTAAAGCTTTTTCATTGTCTTTATTACAAGTTAAAGTCACTCTTACACAGTTTCCAAAGGGTTTTGTCTTAATGTAATCTAGCACTTTACTAAGAGCTTCCCTGCCAAAGCCTTTCCCTTGATAGCGCTCATCAATCATCATATGCCAGATATTATACTCTGGGATATCATAATCATAAATCACCATAACATAACCAACCATTATATCCTCCATATAAATGCCAAATGGCTGACATTGCTCTCGGTATATATAGGCTTGAGCTAAACTTCTAATCGGATGGGAAACATATTTATCCTGTCCCTCACCAAGTTTTAAGTTAAAGGCATCAACAAAATTGTCTTCTGTAATTTTTCTAAGATTAATCATAAATATTCCTCCAAAATTTTTTCATTAACTTTGAAATGTTGGTTTTGTATGAATATCTATGAAGCTTTGGCAATAAAAAAAGCCATGGTAACTCACCCATGGCAAAATCTTTTTTATTGCATTAGCCATGAGGTCTTCAATCGATATTCAGGTTTAGTACTGTTTCTTGTATTCATCATAATTGAACACCTCCATTCGTAGTTTTAATAGACATAGTATAACATTTAAAATTCAGATAAACAACTATAAATTCAAATTTGTCGGCTGTTTGTTCACCGTCAGACCAAATGCTTCGCATTTGCCGCACTTCGTGCTCTTTATCTGCCGGTGAAGCGCCGCAAAATGAATATGCCCGCTACGCGGTCGCATTCATTTATGCTTGCGCGCTTCAAATTCAAATTTGTCGGCTGGTTATCTGTTTCATTATTTCACTAAAATAGTAATGAAATCTTCTTAATTCTATTACCCCGGTTGCCTGATAATCAATAATTCAACTTTCCCCT
>CAUVDV010000084.1:0-9745 GCA_963550755.1 uncultured Lachnospiraceae bacterium | reverse complement strand
GTTAGTCCAGCTGGAATGGCAGATTTATAAAGACGGCAAGCTGTATTTCAGCTATTTGACTGAGCCTGAGGGAATTGGAAGTCTGCCGTATCAGGGGCAGTACGGCGACAGCTTTTTCTATGACAGCGAGCGCCGGGCTTCGCAGCGGCTGAATTAAGAATTAAAATCAAAGAGAAGCAGGAGGTTGAAGACAGGGGAAAAGCAATAAAACATCGGCGTTTGGGAGGATTAAGAAGTAAAACATTTTAAAAAGAAGTTGAGACAGCAGCTAACCAAAATAAAAGGAGAACAAAATGGATCAAAATATTCAAAAAGCGTTGTGGTTGGGAGTGGGAATTTTACTGTTTATCGGCATTGTCAGTACAGGTCTTAGTCTTTATAATAAGGGCCGGGGAGTGGCGGAGGCCAGCAGTCAGCAGTTGGATAAGGTCAGCAAGGATTTGGCGGAGTCCAGTTTCGCGCCGTATAATAATGCCAAGACCTCGGGGGCGGATGTGCTGAGTGCGATTAAGCTTTACGCGGATCAAAGCGGCGAGTTTATCATTAGCGTTAAGACCAAATCCAGTACAAACGTTTATGTCAGCGGCGGCAGCATTTCAGCGGATAATACGGTCGGTGACCTAAACCTGAAATCCCGCGGCGAGATTGATAATCAAATTAAAGCGGCCAATGACAGCAAGAGCAATGCTTATATCAATCCGACCGCCAGCTTTTACGCGCAGTTAGTGTATGATAAAAACGAGGTGATTAAGGGCATTACTTTTGAGCAGCAATAAAGACTGGTCGCGTATTTGCCGGAACGGGCCGGGGCTTTGCATAATATCGTTTAAGTAAAAATCGCGGCCGGCGGCAGACGGAACAGTCAGCTGTCTGCCGTCAGGCTTTGATTGACAGGAAGACTTTAATCGTTATACTTATCGAAAACAAGGAAAAACAGGAAAGCTGGAGTTTTCGATAAGTATTGCCATATCGAAAACAAGAAAGTTAGAGCTTTCGATAAGTACTTCCATATCAAAAACAGGAAAGCTGATGTTTTCGATAAGTATTGCCATATCGAAAACAGGAAAGTTAGAGCTTTCGATAGGTATTTCCATATTTTATCGGATAGAAGGCGGAATTGGGCTCGCCTGGCAAAAGAAAAAAATGAATTTTGATCTTTATAAAAAGCTAAGTAAAAAGCAAAAGAAAAAGAAAGGGTTGACCGTTAATGGAAAAAATATTTGATTTGCTGGACACGGCTATTGCCGTGCTGTTAGTGGTGATTGCCCTATCCGCGCAGCTATATGAGAATTATCGCCTGACCGAATTATTAAATGCCAAAAAAGTCGCCGCCGAGGTTAATCCGGATGCCTGTTTGCGTGATCGCTGCGATGGGCTGGAGCTGGCGGCGCGGCTGGGTGTTTTAGCCGAGAAAAAAGAAGAAATCATTTCTTTTGCCGGTCGGGAATACAGCTGGCCGGAATTTGGCGCGCAGGTCTTAGGCATTACGGTGCTGCCGGAAGCAAATGCGTTTTTGGCGGACAGGCGGCGGCAAGAGGAGTTGCGGCAACGCCGCTTTCAAGTTTATCAGTTTGACGGCAAATGGAGGATAGAGGAATGATTATCAGTGCGCTCGATCGTTTGCTGGCATTGCTGTTGATCACGGTGCTGCTGTTTGTAGTGCCGGTGTATTATCAATATCAGAGGCAGGAGGACATTAATTATCAGCTGGTTTGGCTGGAAACGCAGAAAACGGCTGATTTGATTTGTGAACTCGGTTATATTGAAGAAAATTCCCTGACCGGTTTACAGGCGCTGTTAGGCGCTACCGGCGCGTCTTACCGGATTACGCTTTCGCATTTGCAGAAAAGTTATGTGGCTAATGAAGCAGAAGAGGAAATGCAGATTTATTACGAGGGGGATTATAACGCGGAAATTTACCGGCAAATCAAAGAGAATGGGAAATATAAGATGGATTTAGGTGATTTCTTTTATATCAGTGTGGAAAATACGTCTAAAACGCCGTTTCAGCAGCTAAAAGCAGTTTTGGGTTTCCGGCAGGAGGGAGCGGCGATTGTCAGCCGCAGCGGCGGGTTGGTTCGGGCGGAGGGCTTGTGATGAATAGTTTAAAAATTGGAATTATCGGGGTGTTGATTCTGCTGCCGTTTTTATTTATTTCTTTTGTGCAGGTTCGGCAGTACAGCATGGCTGAAAGAAGCTATGCCATTGTGGAAAACGCGGCGGAAAGAGCAATGCGGGACGGCGCCTTTGCCTTAAAGACGTACAGCCCGTTTTTTTACGACGCTGAAGCGCTGCGCCGGATTGAAATTGCCGAACAGGCTACTCGGGAAACGATTAACCGCAGCTTTGCCTATGGGCTGAATGCCAGGACGGAGGCGGATGTGGAGCGGTTTAGCCGTCAAATTCGGCTGATTGGTTTTGTGGCTCATGACGGCTTGATTTTATATGATCAGATTACGCGGGAAAGATTGGAAATCCCCTTTTATCAAATGGATTGCTTAGACGATACGGTCGCTTATCAAAGATTGAGTTTGCCGGAGGACAGAAACCAGCCGGAGAGCAGCCGCCGGCTGCGGCCGGAGCAGACTTTGGAGCGGGTTTTACAGCCCTATCTGAAAGCCGGCAAGCTGCGGCTGCCGGAACACACTGCTACCTTATTTGGCCGCGATTATTCCGAGGTTGGTGTTTTTATTCTGATCCAGGGCGATCCGCTGCAAACCGGACAGGCGAGAAGCTATTTTAAGCTGGGCAAGGTATCGCTCTCCGAACGAAAAGCGGGGAAATAGAGGCTGCTGGCTTTTAGCTTTTTGAGCCGCAGCGTATGAAAAAGCAATAGTAAACAAAAGAATAAAAGAATAAAAAGGCTTTTCTTTTGCTAAAATAGTTGTATAGAATACGATATTTTAGTATAATGAAAGGAGAAGGTTATGGCAGAGCAGGGAAATTATGAGCGGGAAGCAATTAGTGAAAACCCAGCAAATATGCGCTTTACGGCACGCAATGATTATGCTTTTAAAAAGTTGTTTGGCCGGCCGGAGAATATCATTATTTTGCAAGAGTTTCTATCGGTGGTACTGGAATGGAATAAGAGCGAATTTAAACATATTGTGATTGAAAATCCAGCGGTAGGAAATCGCTATCAACGTCAGAAGATGGGGATTTTGGATATTAAGCTCATCTTAGAAAGCGGCAAAAAAATCAGTATTGAAATGCAAAATGTCTGGCAGGAATATTACGAAAAGCGGACTTATTTTTACTGGGCCAGTCGATACTTAGAGAATTTAAAACAGGGCGAGAATTATGAACGGCTGAATTCATGTATTCATATTAGCATTTTAAATGAAAGTTTTCCGCTGGCGGAAGATATTCACTCAATTTATCGGCTTTTAAATATTAAAGACCACCAGCCGTTTGGCGATGATTTGGAGTTTCATTTTTTAGATTTAACTAAGCTAAAAGCGGAAGATACGACAGATTTAGAAAAATGGCTGCGTTTTATTCAAACGGATGAGAGAGAAGTCCGCGAACGACTGGGAAAGGAGAATACAATCATGGAATACGCCAATACTATTATGAATCAATTTTTTAGCAGCAAGGAAGAGCGTTTGAAATATGAAGAAGAATTCCGCCACGCTTCGGATCGGGCTTCCCTCTTGGCTGCGGGCAAAAAGCAAGGCCGAAAAGAAGGAATTCAGATTGGTGAAGAACGCGGCGAACAGCGTGGACGGCTGCAGGCCGCCCGCAATATGAAAGCTAATGGTTTATCGGCTGATATGATTATGAAATGTACAGGCCTAACTGCTAAGCAGATTGCGGAGCTGTGATAAGATATTTTCTAAGAATAGGAAAAAATCCAAAAAGCTAAAAAATACTGGATTTTTTTGAAAAATATCATATAATGATAATAGTGCCATTAACGACTCAACATTTTACGTGGGTCAAAATTGTTTTTTATGACTTAAGTTAATAATAAACCTGATTATAAGGAGATTGCAAATGAAAAAGTACGAAACGATAAAAGCCTTAACCGATTCCGGAGTAGTGGCGGTGATTCGCGCCAATTCCAAGGAGGAAGGCAAAAAAATTATCGAGGCGATTAAAGCCGGCGGGATTAAAGCGCTGGAAATCACTATGACGGTGCCGGGGGCAGTTGATATTATTAAAGAACTGACAGCGGAATATGCAGATGACGATGTGGTGATCGGAGCCGGGACGGTGCTGGATGCGGAAACGGCCAGAGCCTGCATTTTGGCGGGCGCCAAGTATATCGTCAGCCCCTGTTTTGACGAAGCGTCGGCCAAGCTGTGCAACCGCTATGCGATCCCCTATTTTCCGGGCGTGATGACGCCGAAGGAAGCGGTTACCGCTTTGGAATACGGTGCCGAGATTTTAAAAATATTCCCGGGCAGCGCTTTTGGTCCCAGCATTATCAGCGCTTTTCGCGGGCCGCTGCCGCAGGGCAATTTTATGCCGACCGGCGGCGTATCGCTGGATAATGTCGCACAGTGGATCAAAAACGGCGCGGTGGCGGTCGGTATTGGCGGCGAGCTGACCAAGGGAGCGAAAACCGGCGATTTCGCCGCTGTAACTGCAACCGCCAAAGCATTTGTTGATGCCGTTCAGGCCGCCAGAAGAAAGTAAAGGAGAAGGAAAATGAGTAAGAAAGTAGTTACTTTAGGAGAAATTATGCTGCGCCTGTCGCCGGCCGATCATTTGCGTTTTGTGCAGGCCAATCAGTTTGATGTTATCTACGGCGGCGGCGAGGCCAATGTTTGTACCTCTTTGGCCAATTATGGCCTGGATGCTTATTTTGTGTCCAAGGTGCCGGAGCATGCCATTGGCCAGTGTGCGATCAATGAACTGCGCCGCTATGGGGTGCATACCGATTATGTGGCCAGAGGCGGCAAGCGCTTAGGCATTTATTACTTGGAGCATGGCGCGTCCATGCGGGCGTCGCAGGTCATTTATGACCGGGCGGATTCCTCGATTGCCGAAGCGACCGTGGAAGATTTTGATTTTGACGCGATTTTTAAAGACGCCGATTGGTTCCATTTTTCCGGTATTACGCCGGCCATTAGTAAAAGCGCGGCTCAGATTACCGAAGCGGCATTAAAAGCGGCTAAGAAAGCTGGCGTGACGGTGTCGGTTGACTTAAATTACCGGAAAAAATTATGGACCCCGGCCGAAGCGCAGGCGGTGATGACAAAGCTGATGGAATATGTTGACGTTTGCATTGGCAATGAGGAGGACGCGGAAAAGGTGCTGGGCTTTAAACCGGAGGGAACGGACGTGACCAAAGGGGAACTGGATTTATCTGGCTATCACAGCATTTTCCGGCAAATGCAGGAGCGTTTTGGCTTTCAATATGTGGTTACTACGCTGCGGGAAAGTCATTCGGCTTCCGATAACGGCTGGTCGGCTCTGATTTATAACGGTCAGGAGTTTTATCATTCCAAGCATTACGACATTCGGATTGTCGACCGGGTCGGCGGCGGGGATTCTTTTTCAGCCGGCCTTATTTACGGCCTGCTGATGAAGGACAGCTTTAAAAACGCGTTGGAGTTTGCGGTCGGAGCCTCGGCGCTGAAGCATACGATTTTCGGCGACTTTAACTTGGCGACCAAGGAAGAAGTGGAGAACCTGATTAAGGGTGATGCTTCCGGCCGGGTACAGAGATAAAAAGCAGAGGACAGAGAAATGAAGGAAATGATTTGTTTTGCGCATCGGGGCTTATCCGAACATACGCCGGAAAATACCATGACGGCATTTCAGGCGGCGGTGACAGCCGGCGCCAAGGCGATTGAATTAGACGTGCAGCGGACAAAGGACGGGCAAGTGGCGGTTATGCACGACTTTTATTTGGGTCGGACCAATAACGGTCAGGGGCTGCTTAAGGATTATACTTATGAGGAGTTGAGCCGCCTGGACGTCGGCAGTTGGTTCGCGCCGGAATATGCCGGCGAAAGGCTGCCGCTGTTAGAAGATGTTTTGCGCCAGCTGCCGGCCGAGATTTTGCTGAATATTGAATTAAAGAAATTGGCGATCGAAGCGGGCAGTGATTTGGCGGCGTCGGTGGTAAAGCTGCTGCGGCAATATCCCCGTCCGGCGCTGATTTCCTCATTTGATCATTATTTGCTGCGGGAAGTACAAAACTTAGATGATACGCTGCCGCTTGGCTTGCTGTACGGCTCGAATTTGATTGACGTTTTTGCTTATGCTAAGCAAAGCGGCTTAAAAATCAGCGCGATCCATCCGTCCATTGAATGTGTTTCGTCGGAGTTGATTGAACGAGCGCATCAGCTGGGGATTAAGGTCAACGTTTATACGGTTCGGCGCCGCCGGGAGGCGGATATGCTGAGGGCCTGTCAGGCTGATGGTATTTTTGTGAATACTTTGGAGGTTGTTAGCTGAAATTGCTGGAAAGGAGAAGGAAATGTATCCGTTAAAGTTTGAAAAAGTCTTTAAAAAGAAAATTTGGGGCGGACAAAAATTCGCAACGGAACTGGACATTAAGCTGCCGGACGGGGATAAATACGGGGAAAGCTGGGAGCTTTGCTCCAGAGCCAGCGGTGTCAGCCGGATTATGAACGGTCCGTTAAAAGGCAAAACCTTAGAGGATGTTTATCAGGAATACGGCGGCGAATTGGTCGGCGAAGAGGTATACTCGGAATTCCCCGATAAATTTCCTTTGCTGGTTAAGTATTTGGATATTGAAGGGCTGCTTTCTATTCGGGTGCACCCGGATGATAAATATGCGCTGAAGCATGAAAAAGATTACGGCAAATCAAAGTCATGGTATATTTTGGACGCTTCGCCCGATGCCAAGGTGATGATGGGGCTGGCGGACGGTGTGGGCAAGGAAGAATTTTTACGCCGGGCGGCGGATAAGGATTTTGAAGGACTTTTTCGGATTATTCCAGTGAAAAAAGGCGATTTTATTGATATCGAGCCGGGAACCGTTTACTCCAGCTATGAGGGAACGCTGCTGGTTTGCGAGATTCAGCAAAATTCGGAAACCAAATACCGGATTTATGATTATGAGCGGGACCGGAACGGCAATCCCAAGGAAATTCATTTGGAAAAAGCGGCGGAAATTATTCGATATGGCCAAAAACCGTTGATTTCCTCGGCTGCCGCCAGACAGACGATGGAGTTTGAAGGCGCCCAAATTCAGGAATTGGTGCGTCACCGCAATTATAATGTCGATCACATGCTGATTGAGAAAGAAATGCTGGCCGAAGCGTATAAAAACTTTAAGGTGCTGACCGTAATCAGCGGCCACGCGGTCATGACCGCCGGCAAGGAAAAATATGAGATGAACAAGGGTGACACTTACTTTATCCCAGCCAAGGTCAGAGTCGCGGTGGAAGGCAATGTCGAGCTTTTAAAGTCATACTTATAGGTCTTTGGAGGTTAGCATGGAACAGAAAACAATTAAATTGCAGACCAGAGCCGATGCGGCGCAATTGCTGCTGGATATGATTCGGCCGCTTAAGGCTTTTTATTCGCCGGGCAAGGCGTTTTTAAATGTCAGCGCCACCGGGGTTCATTATGGCCGAAAAATTGCCGGTATGGAAGGCTTCGCCCGTATTTTGTGGGGTTTGGGGCCCTTGTGGCATACTGATAATCGCGACTTACCGGTCGCCTTGCGGCAGGAAGCGGACGAGTGGCGGGAACTTTGCATTACCGGTATGCAAAATGGCACCAATCCGGCGCATCCCGAATATTGGGGCGATATTCATGATTTTGATCAGCGCATGGTTGAAATGGCCGCTCTGTCGGTGGCGATCAGTCTTTCGCCGCAAAAGCTGTACCGTGATTTTTCGCCGCAGGCGCAGCAGAATTTGTATGCATGGCTGAATCAGATTAATTTTAAGCAGGTGCATGGCAATAATTGGCGCTATTTCCGCATTTTGGTCAATATGACCTTTCGTCTGCTGGGGCTGGAATGGTCAAAGTCCTGTGTGGAGGATGATTTGTCTTTGATCCGCAGCTGCTATACGGCTGATGGCTGGTATTATGACGGCAATGATGGACAAATTGATTATTATGTGGCGTTTGCCATTCACTTTTACAGTTTGATCCGGGCTAAATTTTTACAAGACAGCGAACCGGAGTTTTATCAGGCGACGCTGGAGAAAGGCAATCAATTTTGCCGGGATTTTGTCTACTGGTTTGCCAATGACGGGGCGGAGCTTCCCTTTGGCCGAAGCCTGACCTACCGCTTCGCCCATAATTCCTTTTTTGGGGTGCTGGCTTTTGCCGGCGGCGAGGGCGTTGGCTACGGCGTTTTGAAAAACTTAGTGCTGCGCAATTTGGAAAATTGGCTGAAATGTCCGATTTTTGATAATGCCGGTGTGCTTAGCGTCGGCTATCATTATCCGAATTTGTTTATGAGCGAAAATTATAACGGCGGCGGTTCACCTTATTGGGCGCTGAAGTCTTTTATTACGCTGGCGCTGCCGGCTGAGCATCCGTTTTGGGCGGCGGAGGCGGAGGAGTTTTCCTATCAGCCGCAGAAAAAATTAAGCCATGCCCATATGCTGATTACACATGATGAAAATCATCATTTACAAGCGTTTACGGCTGGTCAGCACTGCGCGATGAATCATGGCGCCGGTGCCGAAAAATATGAAAAGTTTGTTTATTCCAACCAGTTTGGGTTCAGCGTTTCCCGGGGAAGCAGCCTGGCGATGGGGGCGTTTGATTCGGTGCTGGCGGTTTCCCGGGCGGAAGAAGAGCATTATCAGGTATATGCCGGCCGGAAAAAGTTCGACGTCACAGAGGAATGGATTCGGTCGGAATATGAAATTCTGCCGGGTGTGAACGTCACCACTTGGCTGGTGCCGGGGAGAAGCTGGCATGTTCGGATTCACCGGCTGCGAGCCGCTTATCCGATTAAGGCGGCTGACGGCGGTTATGCCATCGAAAATGAGGACGCGGCGGGCGAAAAATATCCGCTCACTTGCCGGCAGGAGGAAAATGGCCAAGCCTTTATCCATGTGCCAGGGGGAATCAGCGGAATTGTCAGCCTGAGCGGCGGCGCTTGCCGGGTGATTGATGTTTTTCCCAATACCAATTTATTTTATCCGCTGACCGTTATCCCAACGGTGGTTTATGAACTGCCGGCCGGGGAACATATCTTAATTGATGCGGTTTTTGCCGATCGGTCGGCGCAGGCGGAGGAAAAAAGGCGGCAGCTGCCGACGGCAGTCAGGGAGAACGACGGCATTAAGATCCGCTTAGCGGATGGTCGCCAGGTGTGGATTGATTTGGCTTAGCAGGCATAAAAAACGGAACAACGCGCCAAAGCGTGAGTTCCGTTTTTTAAATTCATTTTTTATGGCGCTGACCTGAAGGAAATATTGGCTGGGCATCCGGCCAGCGGTGCTGCATGGAGAACGCAAATAGATTTTGATGCGTTCTAAGTGCGGACTTTAGGCCGGGTTTGACGAATGATACCGCGCGTGCAGTCGCTGGATTTGCTCCTGGATGGCGGTCGGAATCGGATCAAAGCCGGGGACGGGTTTGGCCACATAAAAACCCTGAACCAGATCAATATTCAGCTCAATTATTTTTTCCAGATCGTTTTCGTTTTCCACGCCTTCCGCTACCAGTAAGACCTGCCGGGTATGACAGAAAGAAACTAAATTAGCGATTAGCTGCTGCTTGTCGGGATCTTCATGGATCCCCTGAATCAGCATCATGTCGATTTTAACAATATTGGGCCGGATTGTCAAAATTC
>CAUVDV010000083.1:0-10051 GCA_963550755.1 uncultured Lachnospiraceae bacterium | reverse complement strand
AAATGAAAAACTTACAAAAATTATCGGCATTATTATTCGCTTTGGTACTTACTTTCAGTCTGGCTGCCTGCGGCCAGGCCCAAAACGGCGACGGCAATAAACCTGCCGCTCCCTCTAAAAACGAAAGTTCGGAAAAACCCGCTGACTCCACAAAAACCGGAGAAAGCATCGAAGATTTAAAAGCCCAGATTGAAAAGCTGACCCAAGAAGAAAATGCAATTTTTGACAGCCATAAGGAGCTTTGGGACAAGGTTTTCCTGAAAATGGATAAACAAGTCACACCGTTAATTGATAAGGAAAACTTCAGCTATGTTGACGATACTTTACTGAAAACAATTAATGATAATATTAAAGATTTTACCGAAGAAGAAGTAAAAATCTTAAAAGCTGATGCCGAAAAAATTCGGGAACTGGAAAATAAAATCAATGAATTAACGAAAAAAATTAGCGAACTGGAAGCTGCCGACGATTCTAAAAACACCGCTGATTCCGCATCCAGCAAGACATTCCCGGCTTTTGAAGGTAAGGATTTCGCTGGCAACAGCGTTGACAACAGCATTTTCTCTAAGAATGCCGTAACTGTCGTCAACTACTGGTTCAGCGGCTGCGCTCCGTGCGTTGGCGAGTTGCCGGAATTAAATGCATTGAACGAAGAATTAAAAGCCAAGGGCGGCGCCGTCATCGGCATTAACACCGAAACTTTAAACGGAGATGCCAACGCAATTGCCGAAGCGCAGGAAATCTTAAAAAAGCAGGGCGCGTCCTATCAAAACATTTATTTTGATCCGTCCAGCGAGGCCGGCAAGATGGCGATGGACATCGTCAGCTTCCCGACGACGATCGTAGTTGACAGAAACGGCAACATCGTTGGCGAACCGCTGCTGGGCGCGATCAGCAATGAGCAGGTTTTAAAAGATCTGCAAGCCCGGATTGACAGTGTTTTAGCGAAAGACAAGAAATAACTGGAAGCGCGCAAGCATAAATGAATGCGACCGCGAAGCGGGCATATTCATTTTGCGGCGCTTTCCCGGCAGACGGAAAGCACGAAGTGCGGCAAATGCGCAGCATTTGGTCTGCTGGGGAACAACTGGAAGCGCGCAAGCATAAATGAATGCGGCCGCGAAGCGGACATATTCATTTTGCGGCGCTTCCCCGGCAGACGGTCGGTTTTGCGCAGCAAAATCCGACGTCTTCGTAGACAATTCGCAAAGCGGATTGTCAGAAGACCGCGGCGAAAACTTTCAAACGCAGCATTTGGTCTGCCGGGAAACTGACCGATAAACTGTAATTCGCTGAAATATCAGCGAATTACGGGTGACTTACCTAAACTTTTGTTTACTGTGTGAAGATCTGATCAGACTTCAGTAAATATATATTCAGCTCTTGCCAGCTGCTCTTTGGCGGCTGTGCAGTAAGGCTGAGCGCATTAAAATACCTGAAAAGGAGGACATCACTATGAACAACAAAAAAATTTTAGGATTGACTTTAGCCTTTATGATGACCACTTCTGTTATCGAAGCGCCGGCTTTTGTTATGGCAGCTAATGCCGGCAGCGAGCCGTCAACCCGAATCCTGACAGAGTCCAAATTAAGCGAAGCCGAGATTTTGGATAAAATCGACGCTTTGGAAAGAAAAAGCAGCGCGCTGTACAAATCCCGTCAAAGTCTGTGGGAGAAGGTTGACGCCGCTTACAATGCACTGCCGGGAAACTATGATTATGAAAAACATGACGACGTGGCTTTCATCCGCAGTCTCAACTCTTTGACCCAATCAGAAAAAGAGGCCTTAATCGCCGATTCGGAAGCGCTGGATAAAATTGACGCAGAGCTTGACAGTCTGTATGCGTTGCTGCCGCAGGACAAAGGCGGCGAAATGCCGAATCTTTCCGAGCTACCTCTGCCTCTGAATGTTGACCCCAAGCTGGCTCAGGAAATGATTGACCTCGAAGACAAATACGAAGAACTTGCTCACAAGCATGATGAGCTCTGGGCCAAAGTCGACGAAGCCTACGCTAATCTGCCAGACAACTACAATTTTGATAATTTCGTTGAGGCCGATTTTATTCGCGGCCTGAGCACCTTAACTGCTGGCGAAAAGAAAACATTGCTGGATAATATCGCTGCCGTTGACGAAATTCATGCCAAATTGGACGCGCTTTATCAAACCATTTGGGGCGACGACCGTAATGATATGATGCCCCTGTAAAAAAGGACCCATTTTTCCTCTGCGTAACTTCCACGTATCACATCCCATCTTTCCGCAAATAAAGCAGGAAAGATACACGCAGAGGAAAATTGAGTTATATCCCCTTCCTGAAAAAATCACTAAGAGAACGCACTGTGCCCTTTGCACAGTGCGTTTTCTATTTCACTATATCCCGATCAGCCCCTGCGCCTGACAATAATGGTATACCCCATCTTCCGCCACATGGCCGCAAATATCGGCGGCAACAGCCTTTAACCGGTCAGAGGCATTTGTCATTGCAATCCCCGCTCCTACCGCCTGAAACATTTCAATATCATTGTCCCAGTCGCCAAAGGCCAGCGCCTGCGACCGGCTCAAATGATAATATTCCAGCACTTTTTTAACGCCCGTTCCTTTTCCGCTGTCCGCCGGAACAATATCAACCACCCGCTCCCACCAAGCGGTAATCTTAGCGGAACGAACGTTTCTCATCAGCGCCGCATATTCGGCTTCCGTGCAGCCCAGCATGATTTGATAAATCGGATCGTGACTCAGCACTTCCGCAAAATCATCCGCCACCCTGACACTCAGCTTGGCAGCGGCGTAATACCCTGCCAAATCCTGATCCTTTCCATTGGCAATGATCCTCTCCTTGGTAGCAATCGCCGCCGGGCGGCCGAGCGCCGCGGCGTTTTTAATAATTGTTTTGACATCGCCTGATGAAATGGAGCGACTAAAAATATCCCGCTCCTTGTGATAACAGTACGAACCGTTAAAAGTCAAAAACACATCCGCCTCGACCCCCTCAAAATGCGGCAAGTTCCAAGGCGCTCTGCCCGTGGCCAGACAAATCAGGATCTTTCTTTCCTTTAATTTGGCTAATGTTTCAAGGATCGCCGCGGAGGGATATTTTCGGTTCCCGTCAAGCAGCGTGCCGTCAATATCAAAAAAAATAATCTTTATCTTGCTTAAGTCCATGCTTATCTGCTCCTTTCTTCTCATCGGCTGATTACACATACCCGGTCAATATCCCCTTATAAACCTTCTGGCACAGACAATCCCCTTCCGCGCATCCTGATCTGCGGTTCCTAAAAAGAAAGGCATAACCTTTCCCAAAACAGCAATCGTAAAAACGACTGCTTTATTGCGCATGGGAGAGCTTCGTGATCAGCGGCAAGTGCCCGGCGTTTAAGGCATAATACGCCTGACTTGCCAATTCCGGCTGATGAAGCGGTACGGCTGTATAAGGAAAACTCTGTAACAGCTCTTTATCCTGCGGATTATCCGTCATAATCAAGATATCCTCTTTCGACCAGCCGTTTCCTGCCATAATCCGCTCAATCCCGCCGCGCTTGGAAGACGGCATCGCCTGAAAATAAGTACGGCCGCCATACTCCCGCCGCCGCAGCGCCGCCCCGTCAAGCCGCCTGGCCAGCGCCGTCGGCATTTGCAGCCGCAGCAGCTCTCCCCGCCAAACTTGCGCCGTTACTTTCGCCAACCGCTTAAAAGCTTGGCCCGCTGTTATTTGTTTCACTGACTGCTTCTCTACCTGCTCTCTTTTTGTTAAATTTTCATCAATCAAATTTTTCACAAATTGCTTATCTGTCCCAACATTTTCCAGCGTTTCCTGACCTGCTTCGGTGGCTTCGGCTTCTTTGTTTTGCTGCCCTGTCCTTGCCAAAGCCGCTGAAACAGCTGTCGATTCTTCTTTCGCTAAAAGCCGCAGCATTTGCTTTTTTTCAGAATCCGAAATCGGCAGCGTCCTTTCCAGCCCGCTGTCCCGGTCAATGACGCATGCTCCGTCAAAGAACACACCGCCGCTGAAAAAGCGGTAAGCCCTGCCCAGTGCCCGCCGAACCGAAGAAACACTTCGGGCCGTTGCCAAATACAAACGGCAGCCGGCACTTAAAGCCACCAGCAATTCCGACAGTCCCGCCAGCAAGCGGCCGTTTTCCGTCAGCACCCCGTCAAAGTCCAAAAAAATTGCCTGCCATTTCCGCTTCTGCGGAATCCGAAATGCTCTGTTTGCTCCGAAAAAGTTGGCCAACGGATTATCGGCAAAATTAGAATAGCCCAAATAGCAATCGCATAGCCGATGATTATGACAGAGCTGAACCTTCCTTTTTTCACCTTTTTGAAAAAAACAACCGGGTCTGACCATGCCCCTATCCAGATATTGATTTTCTGCCGCCAGACAGCGGCGAAAGCCCGCCCCGCCGGAGGCTTCGTGCCGGTACCAGGCAAATTCATAGCCAAACATCGGGTCAATCGCCCGCAAACGCTCGATCATTTCCCGGGAAAATGCTGCTTTGCGCCGATCCATGGCATTTAGCCATAAATAAATCGATGGCGGCAGCTCGGCTCGAAGCGCCTGAATTTCGTCCTCATTCTCAAGCGTTGCCACCATCCCGGCCGCAATTTCCACTTCCGCCGCCAGCTGCTTAAGCCTATCCAAAAAGCCCGCCCGGTCGGTCATCTCCGGATGATAGCTTGCCCATAACCGAATTTTGCCGGCATCGCCCCGCTGTCGCAGCAGCCGTAAAAAGCCTTCCGGCTCCCAGCTCAAATTGGTTTGGATCCCAACCGCCCGCACCTGCGGCAGCGCCGATAAATCCGCCAAAGCCGCCTGATACATAGGATAAATCATCCCCTCGCCATAGGGCAAAAAGAAAATCTGAACCGCTTCTGTCTGCCGGCGAATTTGCTCATAAAACCGGCGCAGCCCATCTTCCTCCCGCCGCATTTCCTCTCTGCTGCCGCTGCCTTTTGCAAACGCACAGTAAGAACAGCGGTAATTACAGGACTTGATAAAACCTCGATAATAAATGGTCTGCATTTTTCCCTCGCAATCACACTCAACTTTCCAATCTGTCTGCTGTCCTTGCCGCAATGCCGCTTGCCCATCCATCTGCTGCTCTTGCTGCAATACCACTTGCCCATCCATCTGCCGCTCTTGCTGCAATGCTACTTGCCCATCCTGCCGCCCTTACCGCAATGCCAACGGAATTGGTTTTCTCTGCCTACGGTTTTAATGAACTTTTGGCTCTGATATCATTGAAACATCGGCCCGATGAAATCAGACAGCGACATTCCCTCTTCGGTCAGGTAAAAACGGCCATTTTCGCGGCTGACCCATGCCCTCTCCTCTAAATCCTGAAGCAGCGGAAAATCAGCCGTCAGCTCCGCCGCAAACCGCCGCCGGTAGTCAACCGCCGACAGGCCGGTATAATACAAAATATTTTTAATCACATAGCGCCGCTTCTGCTGCATTTCCGTTAGATCTACCTTTGATAAGCCCTTTAAAAAATCGGTTTTCTGTAAATAACGCTGATATTCGGCCGAGCAAGCCGCCTGCCCGGCGACGTAGGGTTCACAAAAATGCAGTTCATGAAAATAACTGCGACCGCCGCAGCCCAGCGCCAGCGTATTTTCAAAGCCACAATCGGCATGCTCATCCGTTTCCGCCAGTCGGCTGAAACAACGCATGGATTTTTGCTGATAGCCCTTCTGCTTTAAAAACCGGCTGCCGATCCAATACAGTTCATATTTTTGGCGGCTTTGCGCCTCGTCCGTTTGAAACTTCCGGTACAGCCCGGCATTGGGCTGATTATAGAGGGGATAAAGAAAAATTTCCTGCGGCTGATACGCTGCCGCCTGCTCCAGCGAATCCCGCCAGCTGGCTTCGGTTTGATTGGGAATGCCGTAAATCAAGTCCAGGTTCAAAATTGGAAAAGCCGCCTGTTTAGCCAGCTGAAGCGCCTGATGCGCCAGTTCCGGCGCCGCCCGCCGTTCAATTTTTTTTAATTCCGCCGGCTGAAAGGACTGAATGCCAATGCTCAGCCGCTTTAGGTTTTTCACCTTTAAAAAATCCAGCTTTTCCGGCGTAATTTCCGCCGGTGAGCTCTCCATCACCGAAAAAGCCTCAGCCGGCCTTATTTGATATTCCTCTTCGGCCAAAGCAAACAAAAGCGCCAGTTCCTTAATGTCCAGCAGCAGCGGCGTACCGCCGCCGAAAATTAGGGAAGAAAAGCGCGTCCGGCTAAAATCAATCTCCGCCCGCATTTGCCGGCTATGCCGCCGAATCGCCTGAATATACCGGTGATAACTGTCCGTCCCTTCCCCGGTCAGGGAAAACAAATTGCAGTAGCCGCATTTGACCCGGCAAAAAGGAATATGAAAATACAGGCTCATTTCCTCCCCGGCAAAGGCCTGGCGATAAGCCGACAAATCCAGCCGCTCGACCGGCTGATAGGTTGACTTATGCGGATAGCTGTACATATATTGCTGATAAATCTCGGTATAATTCATAAAAACTCACTTTCCCTGACCTGATCATTTTTCACACTATTCGCATATCTATGTCAATCAAAGCTTTTAACATTTTGCGCTTTCCATTTAACTTTATACATCAGCATAAAAGTAAAGTCTTCGGCTGCGCGGCTTGCCCAATCCGCCTTGGCACTGTCAACAGCAGACATCAGCACGTCAAAAACAGGCCGCGCCGTAAGCCGGCTCCCGCAGCACTCGTTTCATTTAAGCCGGAAAGCGGATAAGCCTGCATATTGCGGTGCGATCAGCCAGCTCCCGCAGCGCCCGTTTCATCCGATAACTGCCACAGCCAGCGGGCGATCCAGCGATAAGGTCAATCACTCCCGGCTATGCCGACTGGCTGCTTTGCTTTTATCGTAAAGTGTTTATACGGCACGGTATAGACAATCTCATGCGACAGACAGTGAAAATGATAACCGTCCTCGCCGTAGCAGGTGCCATGATCCGAACAGATAATATAAAAAGTATCGCCCCGGCCGCCGAACAGGTCAAACAGCCGCGGCAACCGGGCATCCACATAGCGCAGCGCCGCCGCGTGGGTCCTGACATTATCCTCCTTCTCCCCCTCTAAATAAAAGGAATTGGGATAATGAATGCTGTCAACATTGACATACAAAAATACTTTTTGCTCCGGCGCCTGTCTGGCCAGCCGTTTTTCCAGCCAATCCAGCTGATGATCAAAACTTTCCTTGATATGACAGGAAAAAGCGGGCTGCCAAGCCGATTCCATAAAAAAACCGGGCAAAATCCGGTTAATTTCCGTGCGCTTATTAAAAAAGCCGACCCCGCCCAAACAAATCGTCTGATAGCCGACTTTTTCCAAGCCCCGGATAAAACTGTCGCCTTCAAACACAAAGGAGTAGGGATGAATTTTGCCCAAACTTTTATTTTCTCTGGCGACAAACAAGCGCTCCCGTTCATACAGCGGAATCGGCTCGGCCGGCGAAGGGAGATTGCCGATAAACATCGCCATATGCGACGGAAAAGTATAATTGCCCGGCGCGTGCCGTTTTTGCCAGCCGCCGTACCTGTTCAGATTGGGCGTGCCGCCGTTTTCCTGCTCCTTAATCGCCACATCATAACGGAGCGTATCCAGGCACAAAAACACAATGTCCTGACTGCCCACAATCTGATTCATATTAACGCTCATTTGCGCTTTCTGCGGATCGCCGATCACAAACTTCGGCACTTCGGTTACTGCTTTGCTCATTCCTTTTGCCGCCGCCTTTCTATTTCTATTGAGTTATTTTTCCGGCCAAGACTGCTGTCCCGTCTGAACTCTTGCATGCAAAAAATCAATATTTTCACGCGTCATCGTCTTGGGGGCTGGCACCGCTTAAAATCCGGAAAAAGCTTTTTCTGCCTTCCTTTTTTACATCCTGCCAAGACCGCAGATATTGGCGATAATGCCAAAAGCCGCTGTCCCGTCTGAACTCTTGCATGCAAAAAATCAATATTTTCACGCGTCATCGTCTTGGGGGCTGGCACCGCTTAAAATCTGGAAAAAGCTTTTTGCTTTCCCTTACATCGGCCGCTCTGCCATGGCCTGCACCTGCCGCCGGTAAATTTGATTTTGGTCGTAAATATCCTGGTACAGCAAATCGCCTTGGGCATTGATCTCAATGATCATTGGCTTGCCGGTTTTGGTTATCAAAATATCAAATCCGGCTATATTCATCCCCGGAAAAAGTGCGCAGGCTCGGCCGCACAATTCGGCAATTTCTTCTTCCTTTTCCGCCGATAAGGCCAGATCGAAAAGGGACAGCGGCAAATTATTTAAATGCAGATTAGTGATTGCTCCGCCCCGCGCCCCGCGCGGCTGAATCCATTCCACCCGGCCGAATTGATAAACCACCCGCAAATCATAAACCACGCCATTCCTGGCTGCCTTGGGCACCCACTGTTCCACCAGTGCGCCGCCCGCCAGCAAAAAATCCGCCATTTTTTGAATAACCGCCGCCTCTGTTAGGGTTCGGATCCTTTTGGTGTTGAAATACTCACCGTTTTCCTCTATCATAGCGGTTTGCGCCGTATAACGTTCCCGCCGCGGATGGAGCTTTAAGGCCAGCACCCCGGCCGCACCCGAACCAAAGTTGGGCTTAATAAACACCTGAAAAATGCGCTTTTCCCTTAAATAAGCAATCAGCCCGGCAAAACCGCCGCCGGCAAACTCGACCAGCGGAGTCACCGCCAACCCGGCCGCTGTCAGGCGCATTTTACAGCGCCGTTTATCCAGCGCATCGCCAATCGCCGCCGGGGCATTCAGAAAGAAAAGCCCTTGCTCTTTGCCCCGACAGCTAAGAATCTCTAATTTTTGATAATAATTTTTTATCAGCGGCGGCATGGCCGCTATCCGGCTGTCCGCCCAGCCCGGCGGATCGATTTTCAGCCGGTCGCCCGGCCGCAGCGCCGCCAAACCTTCTTCCCATTCGCTTTCCAAATCAAAAAAGCAAAGCGGCAGCCCCGCCACCTGGCAGGCTTCGGCAAAATAGCGCCGCCTTTTGCTGCCGCTTTGGCCAAAAAGTACCAGCCGCATTACTCGGTCAGCATCGGAAAGCGGTAAATATAGCCGTCGTCCTCATCAGTTTCCGTTTCCTGCTGGTCATCCAAGACAAACGGCAGACCGGTGGCTTTTAGCCGTTCCATCATTTCATCGCTTAAAAAATGATAGGTCAAATCAATTTTTTGCAAGTTTTTTAGCTTATCCTGCGCATCCAGCAAAAGCTGTCCGCCCTGATCGGTCAGCGTGCCATTGGAAAAATCCAAAACCTGTAAACGCTCCAGCGGCAGCACCGCCAAAACCGCTGCCACCACCTCGTCCTGTATTTCGCTGTCGCCCAGCCCCAAGTACGTCAGCTGCCGCATTAATGGACTGCGCAGCAAGACTTTCACATCCTCGATATCACCGTCAAAGCCGTAGTCCTCAACGCCTAAATACAAATTCAGCTTGGTCAGCGCCGGCAGCTCAGATTCAGCCAGCTCATGCAGCACATTTTTAGGGAGGCCGCCGCAAATAATCTCAATTTCCTGCAAGGCAGCGTGCCGGATTTTCCCTAAGCTTAAACCCACACTGCCCTTGATCGTCAGCCGCTCTAAGCCCGGCAGCGCCGCCAATAGCTGCTCATAACTCCCCTGCTCAATCCAGGAAACCTCACATTCCTCATAATCCATATCGCCGATAAACAGACTTTTTATATTCTGCAGCTTGCCGGCCTGCGCCGTAAACTCATCCAGCAGGCTTTGAACCGAATTGTCATAGGATTCGCCCCAGCAGCCAATCACCAACTCATCCAAATCCGGCAGATCCGAATCCGCCAGCACCTCCTGTGCCAAAGTCAGCGCATCCTTGCCGCCTTCCTCATAATCGTCATAGTCATAAAAAAATTTTTCGCTTTTCATTTCTTTCCTTTCCGGCTGACTTGCCTGTTGATTTTTGATTAATTATCTACCTCAACTTTCCCATAGTCTTTTTTGGCTCTATCACGCTCTAAGAGCGGGTGGATGGGTTTCACTATCGGCGATTTGCTTCGCAATTCGC
>CAUVDV010000082.1:0-10087 GCA_963550755.1 uncultured Lachnospiraceae bacterium | reverse complement strand
ATTTATTTGCCAAAAAACAGTTCCATATCTTCTTCGACCGTGCCGATTCCGGCAATACCGAAGTTTTCCACTAAAACCTTAGCCACATTCGGCGATAAAAAGCCGGGCAGCGTCGGCCCTAAATGAATATTTTTAACGCCCAGATACAGCAGCGCCAGCAAAACAATAACCGCTTTTTGTTCATACCAGGCGATGTTATAAACAATTGGCAGATCATTGATATCATCTAAGCCAAAGACTTCTTTCAGTTTTAAAGCAATGACCGCCAAGGAATACGAATCATTGCACTGACCGGCATCCAGTACCCTCGGGATACCGGCGATATCGCCAAGCTCCAGTTTATTATACTTATACTTGGCGCAGCCGGCGGTTAAAATGACCGCGTCCTGCGGCAAAGCCTTAGCAAAGTCGGTATAGTAGCTTCTCTTTTTGGAACGGCCGTCGCAGCCGCCCATCACAATAAACTTTTTAATCGCCCCGCTTTTAACGGCCTCAACCACTTTATCCGCTAAGGCCAGCACTTGAGCATGGGCAAATCCGCCGATAATTTCGCCGTTTTCAATTTCCGTCGGTGCTGGACAGGTTTTAGCCAGAGCAATAATTTCCGAAAAGTCCTTCTCCTCGCCAATATCACCGGCAATATGCTTGCAGCCCGGATAGCCGGCTGAACCGGTAGTAAATAACCGGTGCTTATAGCTTTCCTTTGGCGGAACAATACAGTTGGTCGTCATCAGGATTGGGCCGTTAAAGCTTTCAAACTCTTCTTTTTGCTGCCACCAGGCATTGCCGTAATTGCCGACAAAATGCGGATATTTCTTAAATGCCGGGTAATAATGAGCCGGCAGCATTTCCGAATGGGTATACACGTCAACACCGGTACCTTCGGTTTGTTTAAGCAGCATTTCCATATCCCTGAGATCATGACCGGAAATCAGAATTCCCGGTCGGGAACCAACGCCAATCGAAACCTTGGTCATTTCCGGATGGCCGTAAGTGGATGTATTGGCCTTATCCAGAAGGGCCATGCCCTGGACGCCGTATTCTCCGGTTTTCAGCGTCAGCGCAACTAAATCGTCAATATTCAAGTTATCATTTAAAGTGGCGGCCAATGCTTCCTGTAAAAAAGCGTCAACTTCCTCATTGTCCTGCAGCAGCGCATTGGCATGTTTGGAATAAGCGGAAAGCCCCTTTAAACCATAAATAATCAACTCTCTGAGACTGCGGATATCCTCATTTTCGGTAGCCAGCACGCCAACGCTCGCAGCCTTATCCTCAAACTCTGCTTCCGTTCCATCCCAAAAAGCCGCTGCGGGTAATGCCGTCTGATTTTCTGTCTGAGTCAGAAGCTGTTTTTTTACTTCTAGGGTTTGTTTGATTTTTTTGACAATCGCTTCTTTATCGAAATTAGCATTGGTAATGGTAATAAATAAATTAAGCGTCACCAAATGATTGACTTCGGCCGAAACCTTTTTGCCCTCGGCCCGCAGCTGGGTAGTGACCGCCGATAATCCCTTGCTGACAAATACTAAGAGATCCTGCACTGCCGCCACCTCCGGCGACTTGCCGCACACGCCGGACATCGTACAGCCCGTACCTTTGGCGGTTTCCTGGCATTGATAACAAAACATCCTATTCTCCATTTTCTGTTTCCTCCTTAATATAGATAACCTTATAACCTTTTACCTGCAAGCACAGAATCTGCTTGCTTTAGCATCTATACTATACTATAATTGAAACAACAGTTCCGTTGTTATAACAACGAAAGGAGAAAGAATGGATATTTCTTTTTTAAATAAAAGCCTCTTGTTCCGGGGAATTCTTGCTTCAGAAATTGCCGAAATGCAGACCTGCCTGCATTTCCGGGAAAAGGAATACAAAAAAGCGGAAGTTATTTATCATGCCGGTGATCCGGTTCGCGATATCGGTTTGATTTTGCGCGGCAGCGTTTCGATTGAGCACGATGACATCTGGGGCAATAAAAGCATTTTGGACACCGTCGGCCCCGGTCAAATTTTTGGCGAAGCCTACGCCTGTGTGCCCGACTTTCCGCTGCCGATTAGTGTCGTAGCCGCCGCTGATTGTTCGGTCTTATTTATCGGCATGGCCGACATTCTGCATTTTTGCAGCAAAGCCTGTTCTTATCACAGTAAGCTGATACGGAACCTTTTGATGATCGCTGCGCAGAAAAACTTAAACCTGTCCCGCCGAATTTTTCATACCTCAGCCAAATCCATTCGTGGCCGGCTGTTATCTTACCTTTCCTTTCAAGCGACGTCGCAGGGCAGCTATTCTTTTCCGATTCCATTTAACCGGCAGCAGCTGGCTGATTATTTGAGCGTTGACCGCAGCGCTTTATCCAATGAAATCAGTAAAATGCAGAAAGAAGGTCTTTTGATCGCCGACAAAAATCATTTTACGGTTTTAAAAACCGAGGCGCTGGAGTTAAAATAAAGACAGCGCCAGCCAAGCGTTTAATAAAGCCGCTTGAATTATGGCAAAATCGGATTTTTAGCCGCCTTTCCGTGGCTCAGCCGGTCTAAAAAATCTCCCCAACGCCTTTCCAGTGTTTGGGGAGATTGATTTAAACGCCCAAAATAAACACCCGGGCAAATTGGAAATAAACAATCAGCGCCAAGGCATCAACGATCGTAGTAATAAACGGCCCCGCCATAATAGCCGGATCAAGCCGCAACCGCTTAGCCAGCACCGGCAAAAGCCCGCCGCAGACCTTGGCGATCATAACCACCACAATCATACTTAACGTAACCGTTAAAGCAATCGTCAGCGAAACCTTTTCCAGAAAATACAGCCGGGCAAAGTTAATCGCGCCCAAAATCGCGCCGACAATCAAGCTGATTAAAAATTCTTTATATAAAATCTTAAAAAAATCTCCCTGCTTTAATTCCCCCAGCGCCAATCCACGGATAATCAGGGTTGAGGACTGCGAGCCGGCATTGCCGCCGGTATCCATCAGCATCGGAATAAAGGAGGTCAGGATGACGACGGAGCTTAAAACCGCTTCATAGCGGCGAATGATCAGGCCGGTAAAGGTGGCGGAAATCATCAGCACCAAGAGCCAAAGGATCCGGCGCTTAGCCAGCGTAAAGACATCGGTTTCCAAATACGGCTCGTCCGACGGCTCCAAGGCATTCATAATGGCGAAGTCTTCCTCGTTTTCCTCCTCAATAACGTCTAAGATATCGTCAACCGTAACGATACCAACCAAACGGTCTTCGGTATCGACTACCGGCATGGCCAAAAGGTCATATTTTTTAAACAGGGCGGCCACTTCTTCCTGGTCGCTTAACGTATTGACTTTGACGACGTTGGTATCCATGATGTCGCCGATCAGCGCTTCGGGCGTGGATAAAATAATTTTTCGGATCTCCAGCAGACCCAGCAGCCGCCGGTTATCGTCAATCACATACAGAACGTTAATCGTTTCGCTGTCGATCCCAATCTTGCGAATTCGGGCAATCGCCTCTTTCACCGTTAATCCGGCCCGCAGATCGACAAATTCGGTCGTCATAATCGTACCGGCCGAATCTTCCGGATAGCTTAATAACAAATTGATTTCCTTGCGCATTTCAGGCGAGGCATTTTTTAAAATTTTCTTAACCACCACCGCCGGCATTTCCTCAATAAAGTCAACCGCGTCGTCGACGAACAACTCGTTGACGATCCGGCCAACCTCGGCTTCACTGACCGATTCCACGATTTTTTGCTGCGTATCGGAGTCCACCCGGGAAAAAACATCAGCTGCCAGATCCTTAGGCAATATTCGAAAAGCCATCAGCAAATCCTGATCGGTCAATTCATTCATTAACTCCGCCACATCAACCGGGTTGCTGTCCAGCAGCAATTTATGCAGGGCTGATTTTTGATTGTTCTTGAGCAGCTCTTTAACGACTTCAACCTGTAAATTTTCCATTGGGGGTTCCTCCCTTATCTTAGCTTAAAATTTCTTCCTTGACGCAATACGCCATTTTCAGGGCATGATCGCTGATCCTTTCTAAATGCGATACCGTATCCAAAAACAAGATACTGAGCCGAATATCGCAGGCGCCGGAAATTAAACGCTCGGTATGCTCGGTCCGGATTTTTTCTTCCAGCTCATCAATTTCTTCCTCTAAGTCTTCAATTTTGGCAATATAGCTGTAGGTATTAGTTTCCCGCAGCCGCAGCGCCTGCTCGACGATTTCCACCACTTTTTCAACCATCAGATTGAGATCATCAATTGCCATTTCACTGAAATTGGCCGCGACTTCGGCCGCTTCGCCGGCAATATCGGAAATATCATTGGCATGGTCGCCAATGCTTTCTAAGTCAATGGCCGCTGAAAATAAGTCGCTGACTACCATTTTTTGATGCTCGGAAACAGACAAATTGCCAAGCTTAACCAAAAACTGGGTGATCAGCTGATAGTACTTAGCCGCGTTTTCCTTGCGCTTGGGGTTTTCCACGGTGTATTCGGTTTTTTGCTGAATCAAATCCTGCGTGGCGTAGCGCAGGGACTGCAAAATATATTGCCCCATACTGCCCACCTCTTTAATCGCTGACTGAATCGCAAAGCTGGGGCTTTCTAAAATACGATCGTCCAAATGTACCAGCTCGACCGTTTTTTCCGCTTGATCCTCGCCGGGAATTAGCTTTTGGGCAATCGTCAGCAACGCACCAGAGAACGGGTACAGCATAATCGTATTGATAATGTTAAAGGAAGTATGGAAAAGCGAGATTTCCGAACCGCTGATCAGGCCGCTGCCTAAGTCCGGTCGAATCAAACCAAAGAAAAGCATAGCGCCGATCGCAAAGACAATGCTGCCGATGACGTTAAAAAGCAAATGGAGCATGGCTGCGCGTTTGGCGTTTTTATTGGCGCCAACCGAAGAAATCATAGCAGTCACGGTCGTACCGATATTTTGGCCTAAAATAATATAAATCGCCGCATTCATCGGCACTAAGCCCGACATGGCCAAGGTCTGCAAAATACCGACGCTGGCCGAGGAGCTTTGCACTACTGCCGTCACCAAAGCGCCCGCTAAAATGCCGAAAACAGCGTTTTTCCCCAAGACGACAAAGATATTTTTAAAAACTGCCGAGTCCCGGTAAGGCGTAATTACATTTTTCATAAACTCCAAGCCGATGAAAATCAGACCGAAGCCAACGATTACCTCGCCGATCAGCTTTTTCTTTTCCGAGCGGGTGAAAAAAATCAAAATCGCGCCGATCCCAATCGCCAGCGGCGCGATATTTTCGGGAGTGAGCACCCGAAACCACTCCGAGCTGGAAACAATCCAGGCGGTAATGGTCGTACCAATGTTCGCGCCCATGATGACACCGACAACCTGGTTTAAGTTCATGAGGCCGGCGTTGACAAAACCGACCACCATAACCGTAGTGGCTGAGCTGCTTTGAATCAGCGCGGTAATGGCCGCGCCGACCAGCACGCCTAATAATTTATTTTTCGTCAGCAGATTTAAAAGCTCTCTTAGTTTGGAACCGGCGGCCTTCTGCAAGCCGTCCGCCATGGTGTTCATGCCGTAAATGAACATGCCGAAGCCGCCTAAAAAAGTAAATACTTGTAATAAGATTTCCATTTTTTCCCAAATGCCTTTCTTAATTCCCTGTTTATTTGACCGCTTGTTTTGGTTGGCTTTGCTGTTTCTTGTTTCCTTATTAATCTGCTGCCTGTCGTTATAAAATGTAGTTTTCCCGCGCTTACAGTCAAAGCCGGCCGCACCAAATCAGGTAGCAATGTTAATTTCTTAATTTTTTCAGCAAATCCCTTAAAATTTCCAAAAAACGGTTCAGCTCTTCGGCGGTCGTATCTTTTCCCAAAGAAATTCGCAAATGCGCCCGCCCTTCCGACTCGCCTAAGGCTTTCATCACATGGGAGATCCGGTAGCTGCCGGCCTGACAGGCGGAACCGGCAGAAATACTGACGCCGTTTAAGTCCAGCATGGTCAGCAGCGCTTCGGTCGAGACGTCCGGAATCGAAAGATGACAAATACCGCTGCCCCGGTACTTAGCTGAGCCGTTTATTTCAACGTTTTCCCAAGCGGCCAGCTCTGTCAGCAGCAGATCCATCAATTCCCGCTGATGTCGCTGTCTGACTGCCTTTTCGGCCTGGCAGGCTTCCATCGCCGCGCCAAAGCCAATGATCCCAGCTACGTTTTCCGTACCGCTGCGCCGGCCGCTTTCCTGCTGACCGCCAAAAAGCAAGGGAATCAGCCGAATCCCTTTTTTAACATATAAAGCGCCTATACCCTTAGGGCCGTAAAGCTTATGTGCCGACAGGCTAATCAGGTCGGCGCTATCAGCCGATATCTCGGTTTGACTAACGGCCTGGACGGCATCGGTATGCAAGAGAATATCGTGCCGGCGGGCTATTTCAGAAATAGCCGGCATATCCTGTAAAATACCAATCTCATTATTAACGGTCATCACGGAAATCAGCTTAGTTTCCGGGCAAATGGCGGCTTCCAAAGCGGCGGGGTCAATTCGGCCGGCCTTATTAACCGGCAAATAAGTGACGCTATGGCCTTCTTTTTCCAGCTGAGCAAATGCCCGCAGCACCGAATCATGCTCAATGACGGTGGTAATAAAATGCGATCGCTCCCACCTCCGGCCAATGCCGAAAATCGCCAGATTATTGGCCTCGGTGCCGCCGGAAGTAAAAACAATTTCGTTGGGTGCGGCAGTCAGCGCCGCCGCAATTTGCGCTCTGGCGTTTTCGATGTCATATTTTATTTGCTGGCTGTACAAAGCCGATGGATTGCCATAAAGCTCCGTATAGTATGGCAGCATTTTAGCCAGTACCGCCGGATCAACCGGCGTAGTGGCTGCGTAGTCCAAATATATTCGCTGCATAGTTTTCTCCGTTTAAGTTTTCACCGTTCATCATTTCCAAGTTTTAAATCCACGATGAATCCATAGCTAAGCCGCCGCGTATTTTTTCTAATTAAAGCGCTAACTGGCTCAGCTATGATTTGTGAAAAGTTCGACCATTTCATTAATGCTGTTAAGACTTAATTTTCTTTGCTCCGATCGTAGGGTAATTTTTGAAATCCTCGGTCATTATTTTCCTTTCCGGCAGCCACTCCCGCACTTTCTCCGCCAGTTCGGAAAAAAGCGCCGTTAATTCTTCATCTCTTTGATAAACCGTTGAAAACTGCGGCTTTATCGGCAGTTCTAATAAAATTTTCAAATCTTTTTTGTTTAAAAATTGGGACAATTCCTCGGAGCGGTAAATATAAATTTTTTCCCGGCAATGCGGGCATTGCAGATAGCTCATGTTTTCAACCAGCCCCAAAACCGGCACCGCCAGGCTTTTGGCCATACCGACCGCCTTGGCCACGATCATCGACACCATGTCCTGCGGCACCGCCACCATGATAATGCCGTCAACCGGAATGGACTGCATGATCGTCATACTGACGTCGCTCGTTCCCGGCGGCAGATCAATCACCAAATAATCCAGTTCGCCCCAAATAATATCGGTATAAAATTGCTTAATGGTATTCGTAATTAAAGGACCGCGCCAAATCAGGGGCTTATCTTCCTGATCGATCATCAGATTAATCGACACAACCTTTAAGCCGTTAGGCAACGCAACCGGCTGCAAACCGTCCCTATTCATCATCATCGCTTCTTTTTCAATGCCCAGCAGTCGGGGAATACTGGGGCCGATTAAATCCGCGTCCAAAATTCCGGTTTTATAACCCGCCTCCTGTAAGGTCATGGCCAAATTAGCCGATACGGTCGATTTGCCGACGCCGCCTTTGCCGGACATAACGGCTATGATCTTTTTAAAATAATTAGCCGGATTCCCGGTGATATAATTTTGAAAGGACACCGGCCGCGGTGTTACTGGTTTTTTATGAGTATTTTCTGACATGATATCCTCCTGACTGATAAGCCAGACATTTTAAAGAAAAGCCTTTTTACCTTAAACCTTTACAATTTAATTATTTAACCTTGCTTTGATAGCCGGATTGCTGTGCGCTCCCGCACTCCTGCCAAAACATTGCCATCCGCTGTTTTTCTGGCGAAAAACGCTTCTTACTCATGTTTGGGGCGGGTAATAAAGCTGAAAATCCTTTTGCAGGAGCTTTCCCCGGATCTTTTACTTTGCTTGCCGGATTTTAACCTTGCTTTGATAACGGATTGCTCCGCGCTGTGCGCTCCCGCACTCCTGCCAAAACATTGCTATCCGCTGTTTTTCTGGCGAAAAACGCTTCTTACTCATGTTTTGGGCGGGTAATAAAGCTGAAAATCTTTTCGCAAGTAAGCTTGCGCCAGATTTTTAGCTTTATTACCCTTATAGTATCATACTCTGCCGAGAAAGTCGATAAAAAAGTTATGAAGATAGCCTTTTTCGTAAATTTTCAGTAAAAAAACGAATTGGCGGCAGATGGCGGAATCCGTTTTTATTGTTATTTACTAAAGTCTAAAGTACCGTTTACTAAAAACAAAGATGAGCGAACTATTTTAAAAGTCCGCTCATCTTTGTTCCTTTTAATGGAATTTATTTTTCTTCCTTATTCTTTTCTCTTTCCTGAATGACCTTATCCTGCACTTCTTTCGGCGCTTCCTGGTAGCGGTCAAAGGCGACGGAATACTCGCCCCGGGCCTGGGTCATGGAGCGCAGATCGGTCGCGTACTCATAGAGTTCCGCCGCCGGCACTTCTGCTTCAACAACTTGTTTGCCCTTAACCGGCGTCATTCCCAAAATCCGGCCGCGCCGCTTGGTGATGTCGCCCATGATATCGCCCATATATTCGTCCGGCACGGTAATCTTAACTTTGGCAATCGGTTCCAGCAGTACGGGGTTAGCCTGTTTCATTGCTTCCTTAAAGGCAATCGTGGTAGCAATCTTAAAGGCCATTTCCGAGGAATCGACCGGATGGTACGAACCGTCAATCAGCGTTGCCTTTAAGCCGACAACCGGATAACCGGCTAAAATACCGGCCTGCACTGATTCTTCCAAGCCCTTTTCCACGGCCGGGAAATAGTTTTTCGGCACCGAGCCGCCAAAAACTTCCTCAAAGAACTCAAAGGATTTATCCTGACTGCCGGAGGGCTCAAACACCATGATGACGTCGCCGAATTGACCATGGCCGCCGGATTGCTTTTTATGTCGTCCCTGAACCTGTACTTTCTTGCGGATCGTTTCCCGATACGGTACTTTGGGCGTGTCCAAATCAACCTGAACATTGTATTTGCTGGCCAGCTTACTGACAATGATTTCCAAATGCTGACCGCCTACGCCGTATAAAAGCTCCTGCCGGTTTTCTTTGTCCAGCACCAGCTTAATGGTCGGGTCTTCTTCCATCAGCCGCGCTAGGCCCGCGCTGATCTTATCTTCATCGCCCTTGGTTTTCGGTTTAATTGCCCGATACGCTAAGGATTCCGGATAATTTACCCCGGTAAAGGCAACCTTTCTCTTTTCACTGCATAAGGTATCACCGACCTTAACGCTGTCCAGCTTAACAAAAGCACCGATATCGCCGGCGCAAAGCTGGTCGACTTCAATTTGCTCCTTACCAGCCAAGGTATAGAGCCGGGCAATCTTTTCCACATTGCCTTGGCGGCTGTTATATAGACTCGACTCTTTTTTAATCGTGCCGGAATATACCCGGAATAAAGAAATCCGGCCGACATAGGGGTCGACGATGGTTTTAAAGACAAAGGCTGATACCGGCTCGCTGCTGTCGCATTTGATCTCAATTTCCTGCTTGGTAGCAACATCAATCGCAGTCACAACCGGGTTTTCTTCAACCGGAGTAGGCAGATATTTTTCGATTGCATTCAGCAGTACCGTCACACCGGTAGTGCGGATGCTGTCGCCGCAAAATACCGGCACCAGCGTCCGGTCAATGACGCCCTTATGAATGGCGGTTTGAATTTCTTCTAAAGAAAATTCCTCGCCGTTAAAATATTTTTCCATTAAGGCTTCATCGGTTTCTGCGACCGCCTCTAAAATCATTTCTCTGGCCGGAGCGATCAGTTCCTCCATGCCGTCGGGAATCGGAGCGGTTTCCACTTTATTATTTACAAAGCGCCGGGCTTCCATTTTAGCAACATT
>CAUVDV010000081.1:0-10128 GCA_963550755.1 uncultured Lachnospiraceae bacterium | reverse complement strand
AAGTAGGTGAAAACTAAAGAACCGCCGTGTACCGAACGGTACGCACGGTGGTGTGGGAGGTCGGTAGATAAAATAATTATCTACCTCCTACCCGATTTTCAGGATTTCCAAAGAAGGAGGAAGAAGATGAAGGAAAAATTAAGCTTAAAACAATATGCGCTAGTTGGAACCATGCTTTTTGGGATGTTTTTCGGGGCGGGCAACTTGATTGTGCCGCCGATGACCGGAAAATTAGCCGGCCAGCAGGTGTGGAGCACGATGTTTTTCTTTTGCGTGACGGCCGTGGCGCTGCCGATTCTGGGAGTCATTGCGGTGGCCAAGGCCGGGGGCCTGAAAAATTTAGCGAACCGGGTCAGCCCGCGCTTTGCCCGGATTTTTACGATTGCAATTTATTTATCAATCGGGCCGGTGCTGGCGATTCCCAGAGCCAGTACGGTTGCTTTTGAAATGGGGGTTAAGCCTTATCTGCCGGCTGCTTTTTCCGAGCGGATAGCTTTATTTATCTATTCTGTCTTGTTTTTTGCGGTAGTTTACTGGCTGGCGCTAAATCCCGGAAAGCTGGTCGAGCGGCTGGGCAAAATGATTACGCCGGCGCTGCTGGGTTTGATGCTGATTTTGTTTGCGACTGCCTTACTCACCGGTATGCCGCCGATTGAAACGGAGGCGGCCGCCACTTATCAGGAGCATCCGGGCTTAACCGGCCTGATTGACGGCTATATGACGATGGACGCGATTGCCGCTTTAAACTTTGGGATTGTTATTTCCATGGTTATTCGGGATTTTCGGGCGACGGAGGAAAAAGCGATTGTCCGGGCGACGGTGAAGGCCGGCAGCTTTGCCGGATTGTTGCTGGCGCTGGTTTATTTTACGCTGGCTTATTTGGGAGCCGCCGGCGCCGGGATTTTTGCCGACGCGACCAATGGCGCTCAAATTTTAAGCCGTTTGTCGAGCCATCTCTTTGGCCGGGGCGGCGCGGTTTTGACCGGCGCGATTTTTACCTTGGCCTGCCTGAGTGTTTCAGTGGGACTTATTACTTCTTCCGGCGAATATTTCGTCCTGATTCATCCGCGCATTTCGTATAAGACTTGGGTCAGTATTTGGACGCTGCTGAGCTTGGCGTTTGCCAATATTGGCTTGGATGCAATTTTAAAGTACAATGTGACGGTGCTTTATATCCTTTATCCGATGGCAATTGTTTTGATTTTTCTGGCGCTGGTTCATCATCGGTTGCCGGCCGGACGGTTGATTTACCGGGCGCCGGTTTATACGGCGCTGCTGATCAGTACCGTCGGAGCGCTGGCGACTGAGCTGGGAATAGAAATTCCAGTGGTTTATCCGTTATTTGCCCGACTGCCGCTCCATGACGTCAAGCTGTCCTGGCTGCTGCCGGCGCTGCTTGCCCTGGGGATGGGCTGGGTGCTGAAGACCGGGAGCGGCGGACGGGCAGCGCTAAGGAAAAAAATCTCGGAATAAGTGGCACGGAGTAAAAAATAATTTCCAGCCGGCAGGATAAAGAATATCCTGACGCTGGAAATTACGGTATTTTATTGAGCAGGAAACGATGAGCTTCTGTTCAAGGCTTGTTGTTAACAAAACTTAACAAGTTTAAAATCAAAAAAATCAAGCTGGCAAATTTAACAAATTTTATTATTATTTTTATTGAAAAAATATAAAAAACAGAAAAGATTTGAAAAATGCTTCCAATTAGTGTAAGATAAATATAACAGGAATGTTAAGGCTTTGTTCTCATTAATGCAAAGGCAACAAGTAAACATAGTATTAAAAAGGAGTCATTATGGAAGCGAGAATACGGCGGATATTACGGAAATCCTTGGCATTAGGATTGGCATTCAACGTGGGTTTAAGTGCTTGGGGAAATTTTTCTTTTGCTCAGAACGATCCGGCAGGGCAGAGGAACCAGAACCAGATTCAATCAGCGGAGGAATTTGTACCATACAGCGAATTGAAACTGGAAGACCGGAAAATCCTGTTAATGGACGATTGGAAGTTTCAGTTAGGCGATACGGAAGGCGCGCAGGAAGCGGCGTTTGATGATTCGGCATGGAATTTGGTCAATTTGCCGCATGATTACAGCATTACACAAAATTATGCGCAAAGCGGTGAAGCGGAAAGTGCTTTTCTGCTGGGCGGAATTGGCTGGTATCGGAAAAATATTTCTTTTCCGGCAACAGGCAGGGATAAGAAAATATTTATCAATTTTGACGGCGTGTATATGAACGCCGAGGTATATTTGAACGGGCATAAGCTGGGGAGTCACCCCTACGGCTATACGGCATTTTCTTTTGAACTGACTCCGCATATTGTTTGGGGCGGTCAGAATGTGCTGGCGGTCAAGGTGAATAATGATGTACCGACCAGCCGCTGGTATTCCGGCAGCGGAATTTATCGTGAAGTTTTTTTGACAGCGGTGAATCCAGTTTATGTGGAAAAAGACGGCGTTTATGTAACGACGCCGGATATTAAAGAAAATCAAAGCAATCCGGCCGTTGAGGTGTCGGCGGAACTGCGCAGCCAGCTGACGGAGGACGCAGAGATTACCGTTACGCAAATGATTTATGAAAAAGGCGGGCAGACGGTTTTGGCCAATGCCAGCGAAACGACTGTACTGAAAGCAGGAGAAAGCAAAAAAGTAGCTTTAAGCTTGACGGTAGTCTTGCCGAAGCTGTGGTCGGTGGAAAATCCGAATTTATACGAGGTGGAAACGGTTCTCTCAAAAGGTGCGGAAGAATTAGATAAGCAGAGGACGACCTTTGGCTTCCGCTGGTTTGATTTTGACGCTGATACCGGCTTTTCTTTAAATGGCCGGAAGATGAAGCTGCAGGGCGTTTGCATGCATCACGATCAGGGTGCGCTGGGAGCGGCGGCTTATTCAGCGGCGATGGCCAGACAGATTGACACACTGAAGGCAATGGGGGCAAATGCGATTCGGACTTCGCATAATCCGGCATCGGAAGAATTTGTTCGTTTAGCGAATGAAAAAGGAATGCTTCTGATTGAAGAGGCCTTTGACACATGGACAAATTATAAAAATGGCAATTATCATGATTATGCCAGCTATTTCAATGCTTCAATTGAAGCGGATAATGGCATTATCGGTAAAAAGCAGGGGATGACCTGGGGCGAATGGGATACGAAAGCAATGGTTAGACGCGATCGCAATGCTCCGGCGGTTATTCTCTGGTCAACCGGCAACGAAGTGCTGGAAGGCATTAACGGAAATACGAGTGATTATCCGCAGACAGCGAAAAAGATTGCGGAATGGATGAAGCAGGAGGATGCGGCCAGACCGGCTACCATTGGCGATAATAAGCTGAAAGACAGCAATAACTGGACAGCGAACAGCATGGCGAATAATCTGCATAGCTTAAACGGCATTATCGGTTATAACTATGCCAGCGGGAGCCAACTTGATACGGCTCACCGTAGTCATCCGGAGTGGAAGCTGTATGCCTCGGAAACGGCTTCGGCCATCAACAGCCGCGGCGTATATCATCTGCGCGGCGGAAATGATAATAATTTTGAACTGACCGCCTATGATGAAAAAACGGTTGGCTGGGGACAGCTGGCATCACAGGATTGGTATAATATTATTACCCGTGATTTTATCGCCGGTAATTTCGTATGGACAGGCTTTGACTATATGGGCGAGCCGACGCCGTGGAATGAGACCGCGCCAAAGGTCTTGACTTTTCCGCGTCCGAAATCTTCTTATTTTGGAATCGTGGATTTGGCTGGTTTCCCGAAGGACAGATATTATTTCTATTCCAGTCAATGGCGCAAGGATATGACTACCCTGCACCTTTTGCCGGAGTGGAGCGACAGCATTAAAAATAACAGCGGCAATGTCGTTGTATACAGTAGCGCCCCGACGGTTAAGCTTTATTTTACGCCGCAGGGTTCGGCGGAAAGAACTTTGGTTGCGGAGCAGACGAAAAAAGAAGTAACAACGGCAGCCGGATATACTTATTTAATTAAGGAAGGTTCGACGGATCACAAGGATTTGTATTATAGCTTTACTAAGCCCTATGCAGCCGGAACATTGGAGGCGGAGGCTTATGATAAGAATGGAAACAAGATAGAAGAAACCCTTGGCCGGAAGATGGTAAAAACGGCGGGCGCGGCCTATCAGCTGAAGCTGTCGGAGGATAAAAAGACGCTTCGGGCAGATGGCCGGGATTTAGCGTATGTGGCGATTGAAATCCTTGACGAAAATGGTACGCCGGTGCCGAACGCGGATAATCTGATCCGGGTCAGCGTCAGCGGCGCAGGTGAATTAGCGGCCATGGATAACGGCAAGCAGGCGGATATGACTTCGTTCTATACAGGACAAAAGCAGGCATACTCCGGTAAGGCTTTGGCGATTGTAAAAGCCGGCCGGGAAAATGGAAACATTCAGGTCAGTGTCAGTGCCGACGGTTTGCAGCCGGCTTCTTTGACCTTGACCGCCAGCGGCGCACAGCAGAGCGGCGAGGAACTGGCCGGCTTTAAGTACAGCCGGAACTACTATGTAAAGACAGGCAGCACTTTGGAGCTGCCGCAGGAAGTAAAGGCGGTTTTGAAAAACGGGCAGGAACAGAAAAAGACAGTTACTTGGAACAAAGACGGGCTTGACGATAAATTAAAGACGCCGGGGATTTTCCAGCTGAGCGGTCAGGTAGCCGGCGGCGGCGAAGTGGCCATCAATGTTCAGGTTTTGGACGAGGTAGCGGCGCTTCTGAATTATTCAGCCTTTACCGCTAAAAATACTATGCCCAGCCTGCCGGCGGTACGTCCGGCGGCGGATGCGAAAGGCGAAGTGCTGAAAGCGCAGTTCCCGGTCAGCTGGGAAACATCGGCTCTGACAGAAGCGGATTTTGCCGAGGAAGGCAAGATTGTAACGATTAAGGGCAAGGCGCAGGTCTTTGACAAGGAGATGGAGATAGAGGCGAAGGTTAGAGTCGTAACCTCTGATTTGGCCTATGGCAGCAGCGTGACGAAGGACGCGCTGACAGTTACTTGGAAAGATACAGAATTAGCGGATAAGGCTAAATTATTTGACGGCAATCACAATGAAACAGCAGTAGAGGGTGAAGGTGAATTAAACTTTGCCTATGCGACAGCTGCTAACTTTGGCCGGGTGGTCGTCTATCATCAGGGAAACCGCCCGCAGGCGGCGCTGTCATGGTCGCGGGGCTCGGGTTCGCCGTTTGCGCCGCTGTCTGTGAAGAAAACAGAAGAAGACGGCAAAACGACCTATGATTTCCAAGGAGTATCGGCAGTGGAGATGAAGCTGGCGTTTACCGGAGCTGGCGGCAAGGTAACAGAAGTAGAACTGATTCCGGTAACGGAAAATGCAGTTATTTATTCTACGGCAGAGCTAAAAACCTTGAAGGTGGACGATGTGCCGGTTGATCAGGCGTTGTTGGAGAAAGAAGAAATTCCGGTGGCGGCTGATTCCGGTGTATTGACGGCGGAAGGCAAGGAAAACGCCTCGGTTACGATTCTGCCGACGCAGGATAAGCAGGCGGTTCTTCTGATCGAGTCGGAAGATCACAGCAAGCGGGTAAAGAAAGCGGTGAAGTTTGGACAGGGCGTCAAGGATGAAGTAATTTCAACCAGCGTACTGGGAGCCTTGGCTTTTGCTAAGTTTACCAATGACAGAGATCCGAACTCGCGGGATCGGATTGAGAATATCAATAACGGCGACAGCCAAGTTAACGGCGACGCAACTCCGCGTTGGTCGGATTGGCAAAAGCAAAATAAACTGCGTGAAAACTATGTTGGTATCCTGCTGCCGAGGAAAAACGGCAATAAGGCGACAATCAGCGAATTAGTCTTTACTCCGTTTCAGGATGGCGGCTGCCAAAAACCGAGCGAGATGGAGATCCAGATTTATATCGGCGATGAATATGAAACGCCGGATAAGAGTAAGCTTCCGCATATGGGCGAGCTGACGGGATCTGCTTTGACTGCGGACAGCAGCTGGAAGACGGTTAAGACAGTAAAAGGCGATGAACTGAAAGATAATGAAGAAAACCGGATTGCCCTGCCGCAGCTGGAAGAAACTACGGCGGTGCGGCTGCTGATGAAGCAGGTGCCGGGCAAGTCCTTGGCGGTGGTTGAACTGGATGTTTATGGAAGGTATAAGCCGAAAGAAATTGTGCTGATTTCCGAGAACACCAAGAGCAGCGTTCTGCCGCAGGCATTTGCTTCCTTTACCTGTTCCGGTGATGAGGTCACTCATTTAAACGATGGTATCTTTAGCTATACCGATGCTCCTAAGAATCGCTGGACCAGTTGGAATAATCCGGCTATGTCGGGTAATCAGTGGGTTGGTATTTTATTCGGTCAGGACAAAACAGCGGTTAAGCATAAGGTTGCGAAATTGGGCGTTGCATTTTTTGAAGACTGGGGCTGCCCGCTGCCGCTCAGCTATAAGGTGCAGTACTTTACGCCGGATGTTGTGCCGATGTGGCCGAAAAAGGATATGGCGAGCTTAGCCGGAAAAAATAATCCGCTGGCTAAGGATGAGAACTGGAAAGATGTGGAAAACTTAGTCGGAAATACCACGAAGGACACGATTGTATCAAAGGAAGTCAATGAAGTAACCTTTGATGCGGTAGAAACCTATGCTGTTCGGATTGTGATGACGCCGCAGCCCAATCTGTCCTTAGCGTTAACAGAACTGCAAGCTTACGGGTATTCTCTGGGCGGAGCGGTTGTGCCGCAGGATCCGGAGGAGAACTTTAACTTAAATGTCTTCCCCAGCCTGCGCCAGTATAAGGCTAAGGATGGGAAGTTTGAAGCGGCGCCGGGAATGAAGTTAGTAGTTGTTGCGTCGGAAAAGGCCAATCAGGACGCCAGATTAAGAGAAGTGGCAGGACTTGTCAGTCAGGAATTCGGCGCTTATGGAATTCCGGAGAATAAAGCTTTGCCGGTAGTTTACGGGGAAAAATCCGATGCCGCCGACGGCGATATTGTTCTGGAGCTGAAAGACCAAGTTAAGGATGTTCCGAAGGCGGAGGGCTTTGCTGTTCAGGTTGGCAAGAAAGTAGAAATACAGGCATTGACAGCCAATGGCGCAATGTATGCGCTGCGTTCGGTCATGCAGTATCTGCAGCTGAAAAAAGCAATGCCCTACGGCGATATTATCGACTACCCGGAAATAGACGAAAGAGCGCTGCACTTAGATATGGGCAGAAAGTACTTTACGCCGGAGTGGATTAAGAACCTGATTAAGGAAGTATCCTTCAGCCGGTTAAATACCCTGCAGCTTCATTTCTCCGAGCATGAGGGCTATCGCTTAGAAAGTGAAATCTATCCGGATATTATGTCGGATCAGTATATCACCAAGGAAGAAATGCGGGAGATTATCGCAACGGCAAAGAAATACGGCGTGGAAATCATTCCGTCCTTTGATAATCCGGGGCATTTAAGAACGGCTCTGCGCCATCATCAGGATTTGTGCCTGGTGGATAAATGGGGGCAGAAGGATACCGGTGCGTTGGATATTAACAAAGAAGAAGCCAGACAGTTCATTAAAAACATCATCAAGGAATATGCCGAACTGTTTGTGGACAGCCGCTATTTCCATATCGGCGGTGATGAATTTATTAACTTTAACAATTTTGGTAATTATCCGAGCCTGACAGAGTTTGGGCAAAAGCATGTGCCGCAGGGCGTTACGGCTAACGGCCAAGACGGATATATGGCCTATATCAATGAGATTGCGAAATATACCTATGATTTGGGCTTTGTACCGCGAATTTGGAACGACGGCGTTTATCGCTTGAATATGAATCCGCATATTGATCTGCATGATTATATTCAGGTATGTTACTGGACGCGCTGGGACAGAAATATGGCATCGGTGGATCAGTTTATCCAAAAAGGCCATGAGCTGATCAATGTCAATGATATGATGTATTATGTGCTAAAGATTGGCGGCGGCGCTTACTCGACTAAGCCGGATCCGAGGAAGATTTATAACGGCTGGCATGGCGGTGTATTCTCCGGCAATAATAACGGACAGCCGCAGACCTACGAGCTGCCGCATGAGAAGATAAAGGGTGCATGCTATGCCATTTGGTGCGATCATCCAGCTGCGGAAACAGAAGAACAGGTGAGCAAAGGCATTTTCTACTCGCTGCGGGCAATGGCGGAAAAAAGCTGGGCCGGTCGGCAGGAAAAGGGTGAATATGATGACTTTAAAGCGGTACTGGAAGCTTTGGGCAAAGCACTGGGCGTAGAAAAACCGCTGCCGGGCGCAGGGGCGATTGACTTAAAGGATTTGATTGAGGTCCGGCTGGTTTGCCAGTCAGGCAGCGGTCAGATTTTAGGGCTGCCGGAAGCACGCTTGGGCAGACAGGGCGAACATTATCAGTTTACGGCACCGAGTTTTAAGGGCTTTAAGCTGGAGGATGGCGCACCGTCCTTGAGCGGTACCTTTAATATGAATGACACGATTACCTTAACCTATAAACGGTTTGTTTCGCTCAAGCCTTTGGAAGAAGCGCTGGAGAATGTGTTTGCTGAGGACGCTTATATTGGCGAAACCTATCAGGAATACAAAGAAGCGGTTGAAAAGGCAAGAGCCTTGCTGACAGCCAGCGGTGTAACCGATATTCAAATCATCAAAGCGATCAGCGATATGACAGGAGCTGCCGGGAAATTAGTAAAGAAAGAATGGCAGCCGCTTTATGACAGATTGAAGACCCCGAAACCGAAAGATCAGTATACTAAAAAGACCTATGAACCGTATATTAAGCTGGTTGAAAACCTGCGGATGTGGATTCAGGGAGCCAATACTGATATTTCCAAGCTTCAGGACTATATGAATCAGTTGGATGAAGCGGAAGCAAATCTGAAAGAACTGGGCAGTGAGGTTGAAATCAGCGTCGAGGTTAAAGGCGCAGGCGAGTACAGCAGCTATACCTTTGATAAAATGCTGGACGGTAACCGGGAAACCTTTGCTTGGACAAACCAAAATCAAGCGGTAGGTCATACCTTTACCTTTACCTTCAGTTCTCCGGTCGAACTATCTAAAGTAACACTGGTTTATCCGGGTGGTGTTGGTCAAGACTATATCGGCGGGGCTGTACTGGAGATTAAAGGCGACGGTGATTGGGAAGAAGCGGCTAAGATTTCTGGCAGCCAGCAGGTCAATCCAATGCCGATTGATAAGAAAAAGGCAAAAGAGGTTCGGATTCGAATTACAGAAGAAAAGCCGAACTGGACAAAGATTGCGGAGATGGAATTTGACTATGTGAAATGGAATCCGCAGCCGCAGCAGCCGGATAAGAGCAAACTGGAAAAAGCCATCGCCGATGCGAAAGCCGCTAAGGAAACAGATAAGTACAAGCATGCAGACGCCGATAAAAAAGAAGCGTTTGACAAGGCTTTGACAAAGGCTGAGGAAGTAATGGCCGACGCGAATGCCGATGAAGCGGCGATTAAAGCGGCAGCCGATGCCTTAAAGGCAGCGACGGAAGCCTTAAACGGCACTGCCCCGCAGCCGAAGCCGGATAAAACAAAGCTGAAAGAGGCGATTGCCGCGGCAAAGGCTGTTATGGGAACGGATAAATATAAGAACGCAACCGCCGATAAGAAGCGGGAATTTGAGGAAGCACTAAGTGATGCGGAAGAAACAGCAGCCGATGAGGACGCGGAAGAGGCTGACATTCAGGCAGCGACCGAAGCGCTGACCAAAGCAACCGCTGATTTAGACGGCACCACGCCGCAGCCGCAGCATCCGGATAAGAGCGAACTGGAAAAAGCCATCGCGGACGCGAAGGCGGCTAAGGAAACGGATAAGTACAAGTATGCAGACGCCGATAAGAAAGAAGCGTTTGACAAGGCTTTGACAAAGGCTGAGGAAGTAATGGCCGACGCTGGTGCTGAGGAAGTGGCGATTAAAGCGGCAGCCGATGCCTTAAAGGCAGCGGCGGAAGCCTTAAACGGCACCACCCCGCCGGCACCGAATCCGAATCCTAACCCGAACCCAAATCCAAATCCGCAGCCAAATCCTGAGCCGGAGTATGAGCTGCCGCTGACGCCTTATGTGCCGGAGCCGGCACCGGAGCCAACTCCAGCACCGGCACCAACCCAGCCGGAGGTTGCGATTGAAGA
>CAUVDV010000080.1:0-10445 GCA_963550755.1 uncultured Lachnospiraceae bacterium | reverse complement strand
AAACTAAAATTCAATTTTTTAATTTCTTGATTTTCAATCAAAATAGCTAATACCATTTCTTTTTTCAAAATAAAACGCTAAATTTAGGGGATATTTTTTTGTTGAAAACTTAACACTTTAAGCCTTGTTTAAACTTCTGTCCCCCTTTTTACAGGCAGCTGCTCTGCGCCTCTCCCTCTTCTTCTTACTCAAACTTTTTATCCCGCTGCATCAGATCATTGACTGCCTGCTGCGGATCCTTGCCGGCAAATAAAACCTCATTCATCTGCGCTACAATCGGCATCTCAACCTGATATTTCTCAGCCAGCTCCCGGCAGGCCAGCGCCGAATAAACGCCTTCCACCACCATGCCGACCTGATCGGCCGCCGCCTGCGGCGACACGCCCTGGCCAATCAAATAACCGGCTCGGCGGTTGCGGCTGTGGAGCGAGGTGCAGGTTACGATCAAATCGCCTATGCCGGTTAATCCGGTAAAGGTATAGTCCTCCGTTCCCATGGCGCCCCCCAGTCGGCGGATCTCCGCCATGCCCCGGGTAATTAAAGCCGCCTTGGCGTTATCGCCAAAACCCAGCCCATCAGAAATCCCGGCCGCCAGGGCAATGACGTTTTTAACCGCCGCCCCCAGTTCTACCCCTTTCACATCATTACTGCCATAGACTCGAAACGCGGAATTCATGAACACATCCTGCAGCCGCAAAATCAGGTCGTTTTCCTTAGCGGCGATCACCACCGACGTCGGCAGTGCCCGCACAACCTCCTCGGCATGTGAAGGGCCGGACAAGATCGCCGTTGGATTGTCCGGAAAATATTCGCGGCTGATTTCATCCAAAGTTTTCAAACTATGCTGCTCAATGCCTTTCGCGACATGCAGCAAAATCTGGCGCCGATGCGTCAACGGCAGCAATTGTTCCAGCACCGGCCGCACCGCCGCAAACGGTACCGCAATTACCAAAAGTTCACTATCGCTGCAAACTTCGGCTAAATCCGCAGACAACGCAATCGCCTTCGGCAAAACAATGCCCGGCAATTTAGCGGCAATCGTTCCCGTCCTTTTGATTTCATCCAAGTCCCCGGCCTGCCACGACCACAACCGCACCTGATGCGCATTTTGGCTAAGCAGCGCCGCCAAAGCCATCCCCCAGCTGCCCGCACCGATTACCCCAATTTTCATAAATCGCTCCTATTTGGCATTTTCCTTTTCATTGTTCCATTCGCCTGTTTTTCGCATATTTAAATATTCCTGATACGCTTTTTCCAAAATCAGCTTTTCATTTGAAAACTTAAGCAAATAATAGGCTTCATGATATTTATAATATCCGGAATCCACAAAATATTCTTCTTTTTGCGGCTTGCTGTAATAATTATACGCCTTCATCAGATACCAGTGGACGTTTTTATTCACGATATCATTTGCAACCCTAAAGGTATATTGACTATCGCCAATATATTTCATAATATTGGCCGATACGCCGGTTTCTTCCTTGACCTCGCGCAGAGCCGTATTTTTATAATCTTCCTCTTTCTCTACGGTTCCCTTGGGCAGTACCCAACCTTCGTACCGGCCTTTATAATCTTTATAAAGCAATAATATTTTCCCTCTATGGATTACCACCCCGCCGCAGCTGACTGCCTCTATCATTTCCAACCTCCTTGGGTGTTATCCGTTAATACCTATACAATGCAAAAGATGATAACCCCTAGCAGAGCAGCCGCTAGAACTTTCAACCTTTGACGCTTACATCATAGTATATAATGGTTCACCATTTTTTTCAACCATAAAATAACTTTTACATTTTGTATATTTTATGCGGTAATTTTATGCCATCGGGTAAGTCCACTTTTGTTATAAGCTTGCGGCTCAGTCCCGGCCAAACAAGCATTCGTCATTTATCCGCTTTTTCCGCAAAAAACGGCTTCATCGCTTAAACGCCAGCCCGCCGAATTGATAAAACCAAAGCAAATACAAAGTTAGCGCTAAATACAGTACCAGCACCAAAATCTTAAGCCAGCGGATATATTTGCGCAGCGCCCAAACCTCAGCCAATTTGTGATCAGCGGCGGGAGTGCCGCCGTTTTTTTCTCTTTCGGACAGCGTACTCATATTCTCAATCATTCCGGCAATGGCAAAATTACCCAGCATCGCGCTGCCGCCATAGCTGACAAAGGGCAGCACCACGCCGGTCAATGGAATCATGCAGCTGCTACCACCCATGATTAAAAAGCCCTGCACCGCCAGCATGGTAGTTAGTCCTGTTCCTGCGTAAAAATAAAACTTATTTTTGGACTTTAAGCATTGATTATATAAAAACAGCAGCAGACACAAAAAGTGCAGGACAAAAAGCAGCAAATAAAGCGCTCCGTACTCCTCGCCAATGGCGGCGAATAAAAAATCCGAGGTTACGACCGGGATCCGCTCGGGATTCCCATAGCCCAGACCGGTTCCCCACCACCGGCCATTCATCAGCGCCTGGAGCGAGCGCACAATCTGATAACTTTCATTTTGGGCGTATTTAAGCGGATAAAGCCAGCTAATCATCCGCACCCTGACATGGGCAAAAAAGAAAATACTGGCAGCCGCAGCTGCTGCCGCCAAAAGCCACTGGCCAAGCAGCAGTAGCTTATTGTGGCTGTACATGTAAGTAATGGCCGCGTAAATGATAAAAAAGATAAAAGCGCCGCCCAAGTCCCGCTGCCAAACTAAAATCCCAACTATCGCCGCGCTTAACAAGCTGGCCGCTAAAAATCCCCGCCAGCTGAACTTTTGCAGCAAAAAAGAAGCCAAAAACAAAGAATATAAGATTTTTACAATTTCCGACGGCTGATAGATCAGCTTGCCCAGCCCGCTGATTTCAATCTGCGTCCAATTCGTCGCGCCGTACATGGTCACGTTGTTGAGCAAAAGCAGGCCAACCGCCGCAATATAATAAAGGAAATAATAGCGCGGCGCTGTCTGAAAATTCCTCACCAGCCAATGGATCGGCAAAATCAAAGCCAGTCCGAAAAAACAGATAATAATATGCTTTATCGCCAGTTCCGGATCGATCCGATAAAGCATGAAGCTGCCGGTTTGCACCAAAAAAACAATTTCCGCCCAAACCAGTGCGTGCAGTCCTGGTAAAAACCGTGCCAAAAACAGCGACAGCAAAGAAAAGAGAAAAACCAGCCCGCATACCGTCAGCAGCTGCCGACTGCCGCCCTGCCAAAAATAAAGAGCCAGCCCCGCCGTTCCCTCACTTAAAAATACAAACAGAAAAGGAACAAACCAAGAGATTTTTTCTTTATATGCCAAATAATTTCCGGCCAAAAACAACAGGCTGAAAATTACCAATCCCACATTCATCATTGATTATTCTACTCCTTTGCTGTAATGACCTCGGGTAAACTCCCCAAAACCGGAAATATCGGCTTTTTCGCCCTTTTTCAGCTGTGCTGTCAATGTCAGCAGGCGCTCCGTCTGCTCGGCGGTTTCATCCAAAAGCTCAAACCGCAGACAGCGGGCATAACTAACCGGCTGATCGGCCAAAAACAGCGGCACCGGATTAAACAGCGTATTGGAACAACTTTTGCAATTGCGGTGATAGCCCAGCGCTGCGCCCTTGCGGTCGGTAATATAATCAAGCGTTTCCAGCGCGCCGACCCGGCAAAGCGGATTCGAGGATCGATTTTTTCCCCGGCCGCTGACATTCGCCAAACAATTGGCTGTCTGCATGGTAGCCAGCTTACCATAAATCACCATTTCAAAAGGCCCCAGCTGGGAACGAGCCTGATAGCTGATTTCATTGCTCAGGCAAATGTCAACCGGCTCCGCTTCGGCCTGAAAAAACTGATACGCCAGCCGATTCCAAATCAGAAAAGAATGATCCAAAATCAAGGGTATTCCTTTGCTGCGGAAAAAAGCCAAATGATCCGCTGTCCGAAGCAAAACTCCAATTTCTGTGCCGTTTTCCCGGCCGGCTGTCCTTAAAGCTTCATATTCCCGGTCAAAGCTTTGCGCCTCCCCTCCGCGCAGGATGGCCGGCGCGGCTAAAAATATCTGTTTATTGCTGCCGGACATCTCTTTCATATAACGCAGCAGCGTTTCCAGACTTAAAAATGACCATTCCAGGTAAATCCGGTCTGCCGCGGATGTCAAGGTTTTACTCAGCTGCTTCTCCGTCCTGACCAAAACAGAAATTTGCGGACAAGCTGTTTCCGTTCGCCGGTATGCTTCCGGCCATTCGATCAGGCGCGGCGGGCAGGGCGCTTTTTCCTGCCTCACAGCCAAGATCTCTTCCACCGCTGCTATCGCCTGCCGGCGCAGTTCCTTCAACTGGCTGGCCGGTACAAAAATCTGAGCATCCATATCCAATTGCAAGCTATTTAAGGCAAAGGCCGTATCGCCTAACTGACGCAGCGGTTTTTCAATTTCAGCCGCCGTTGTGGCTGTTTTCTGAGCAGGCTGCACCAATTCACCCCGCCGGTCAATCGGGTCTAAACCTGATAATTCATCTTTAAAAAAAATCGTCAGTTCCAGCGGTTGATGTATCCTGGCTTTTAAATGAAAATCAAGCGCTTTTTTGACTTCCGGTTTTTTCCGGACAAAAGCCAGCTCCGCCAAAGTTTTGGCCTTAGTCAGCTTAGCCGTTTCCGGCTGCTCCGGAAAAATCATATCCGCTGACCGGCGCATAAAATAATAACCGGCACTGGTTTTTCCCCGCGAGAAAACTTCGCTCATTTTCGCTACATCCGTCGGATCGACCCGATAGGAACCGCCGGTTAAAGCCAAATCCCGGTATTTCCGGTACATTTGCGTAACCGTATAAACATATTCTGGATTTTTCATCCGGCCTTCGATCTTAAAAGAATGAATGCCGGCCGCCGTAAGCTGCGGCAAATCAAATAAAGTCATTTGATCTTTGAGCGACAGCAAATAGCCGCCGGTCTTGCCCGCCTGATACGGCAGACGGCAGGGCTGGGCGCATTTGCCCCGATTAGCCGATCGCTCGCCGTAAGCGGCGCTCATTTGACACTGCCCGGAATAACAATAGCACATCGCCCCATGGACAAAGGTTTCCACCTCAATCGGCACAGTCTCGATAATCCGCTGAATTTCTTGCAGCGTCAGTTCCCGGCTCAAAACGACCCGCCGAAAGCCAAGCTCACAAAGACGCGCTGCTCCGGCTGCGCTATGAACTGTCATTTGCGTACTGGCATGTAAAGTCAGTTCCGGGAAATAACGCTGAAAAAAAAGAGAAACTCCCATATCTTGAACAATTACCGCATCTACCCCTGCCTGGCAAAGCGTGCTGCCAATTTCCTGCAAAAGCTTTAATTCCGGATTTTTTACCAGCGTATTTAAGGTCACATAAGCCTTCGCCTTGTACTCATGCAACAAAGCCGTCGCTTCGATAATTTCTTCCTTTTCAAAATTACCGGCGTAAGCTCTGGCCGACAATGCTTTTCCGCCGAAATAAACCGCGTCCGCACCGGCGTGCAGCGCGGCATATAACGCTTCCATATTCCCCGCCGGCGCTAAAATCTCCGGTCCTGTCTGCCTTATCATAAAAACCTCTTTTTTCTTTCTATTTCCGCTGCTTCCGCTAACCAAACTTAACGGACAGCCAGCGGGCCAAACTCCGTTTTATTACGGCACTTATTCCGCGTTTAATACCTTTAAGTATTCTTCCAATTCCTGCCTGGTCTTTTCAATTTCCCGCTGCAGTCTTTTATTTTCATTGGTCAGCGCCGACACTCGTTTTTTTTCTTCCTCCACGTTCTTTCTTTCTTTAAAAAGATCATCAACAATATTGATAGACAATAAAATTGACTGCATCCGGCTGTTCATCCGCTTGAGATCGGCACCATTTTTTAATTCATCCATTTTTTTATTCAGGTAAAGCGCTACCCGCTGCATGTATTCTTCACTTTCATCGCCATTTAAAGTATATACTTGTCCGCCGATCAACACTTTTGTCTGGTTTTCCATCGCGATCTCCTTATTAGTCAACTAAATGTGTCAGGCATTAAAATTGGAACTGATAACGGCCACATACTTGGGATGGGTTTGGTAACTGTTTTCCCCTTTCCAACCCAAAATCGCGCCGTTTTCTGATATTTCGGCCGGAACAGTCAAGTGATAAGCCACTGGAAACTTATGAGAAATTTCAATCAAAAGCAGCATCACAATCCGGTACAACTCGTCTTCTTTTTCCGATATATAAAAATCCTTCACACCCTGCGATACCAAAGCCAGTAACAGATTTTTCAAATTAACCCGCACCTTGGTAACCATTTCCGAGCATTCCTCAATATATTGATATAACTTTTGACTGCGGTAGTGTTTGCCATCCTCGGTCAGCAAATAACGAGCGGAATTATTAGCCATTTTGCTGACCAGCAGGTATTGACGATTTTCTAAAGTGCGCAGCATGGCATTGACCGTTCCCAAGGAAACGCCGATCTCTTTGGCAATAGCCCGTTGATTAATCTTTTCCTGTCCGGTAATAATATTCAATAATTTTAGTTCCTCATCCAAAGCCTTGCCCCCTACTTCCCATCCAACTGCAACGTTTCCTGGTATCTTTCCGCCGTCAATCCCAAATGCTTATAGCCAAAGGGCGTAACCTTCCGCCCGCGCGGCGTCCGCTGCAAAAGTCCCTGCTGCATCAAATATGGCTCATAAACTTCCAGCACCGTATCGGCTTCCTCGCCGATCGTGGCGGCAATCGTTTCCAGTCCGACCGGTCCGCCGTTATATTTTTCAATCATGCCTAAGAGCAGCCGCCTGTCATTTTTATCCAGCCCCAAAGGATCAACATCCAAAATATCCAGCGACTCCTTGGCTACCTGTCCGGTAATCCGGCCACTGTATTTGACCTGCGCAAAATCTCGCACCCGCTTGAGCAAACGATTGGCGATCCGCGGCGTTCCCCGGCTGCGCAGCGCCAGTTCCCTGGCTCCTTCCTCATCAATCGCCACGCCAAAGATCTCCGCCGAACGACAAATAATCTCCTGCAAATGAGCCGTTTCATAATATTCCAGTTTTTGAATCACGCCAAACCGGTCGCGCAAAGGCGAAGATAAAAGACCAATCCGGGTCGTTGCTCCCACCAGTGTAAACTTAGGCAAATCAATCCGAATCGACTTAGCCGAAGGCCCCTTGCCAATCAAAATATCAATCGCAAAATCCTCCATCCCCGGATAAAGAATCTCTTCTACCTGGCGGCTCATCCGATGAATCTCATCAATAAACAAAATTTCACCGTCTTTCAGGTTATTTAATACTGCCGCCATATCGCCCGGCCGCTCAATCGCCGGACCGGTCGTAATCCGAATCGGGGCGTTCATCTCCTCAGCGATAATCCCAGCCAAAGTCGTTTTTCCCAGCCCCGGCGGCCCATAAAGCAAAACATGATCCAGACTCTCTTTCCGGCTTTTAGCGGCCTCAATATAAATCCGCATCGTTTCCTTGACCTTGGTCTGGCCGATATAATTTTCCAGTCTCTTAGGACGGAGCGAATTGTCCAGCCCCATGTCCTCCTCTATTAAACTGCCGGTAATAATCCGATCCTTCATCTTCCCTAACTCCCGCTATTTTATTTAACAACTTTTCTTATGAGAAAATCCCTGCTTTTTTCTCAGCATGCGTCTCTATCGAAACATTCTAGGCACATAACCATCCTATCCTACTTAAAAACTCCCTAATTTCATATTCCCGCGCTGGCAAGCGGCCAACACAACACTATCGCCAAATTCCGCTTTCCGCCCGAACACACGATCAGCCTAAACCAACCTAAATACGGTTCAACTGTCAAAGCATCCTGCCCCAGCCTAGATCCATCAAAAAATCCTTCCGCCCGCCATCAAAAAATTACATTCCTTCTCTTTCGTTCCTTTTTGCCAGACCCAATTGTTTTAGCATGCAGTTCAACTGTTCGAAGCGCCCGCCAGGGCGCAAGTTTTTAAGCAAATGCTAAAATAATTGGGGACTGGCTCTTAAATTGGCGACTGGCTGTTAGTTTCAGTTAGTTACAGCGATAAATACCGCAGCGCCAGCTTAATCATCTCCTCCAAACTGTTTTCCTCCGATACCCTCTTTAACGCCGCCGTTGCCTCCGCAACCGAATAGCCCAGGCCAACCAACGCCTCAACCGCCTCCGAACGCGAACTAACCTCACGCCCACCACTGGCGACAGCCGCCGCTTCATTGCCGCTGCCAGCCTTCGGCTTTAGCCGATCCTGCAATTCAATCACCAATTTAGAAGCCGTCTTTTTGCCAATTCCCTTAGCCGCAGAAATCCGGTCGACATCATTAGCCAAAATAGCAAACCGCAGCTGCTCCGGCGTCATCAGCGATAAAATCGCCAGCGCCCCTTTTGGTCCAATCCCACTGACAGTAATCAGCATCCGAAAAATCTGCAAATCCTCTTCCGTTAAAAAACCAAATAGCTTAAGCATATCCTCCCGAACATAAAGCTCCGTGTAGATTTTAACCTCCTCATTTTTAGAAGGCAAAGCCGGCAATACTGACAGCGGCACCTCAATCACATAACCAATACCGTTATTTTCAATCACAATCTCATTTTCGCTGATATGCGCCAATTCCCCTTTAATATAATGTATCATCTCTTATCCATTTCTCTAAAAATCCATGACCAGATTCTCCCATCCGGCCGGTACCAACCATTTTTTTGGCGCAAACACTCTGCTGCCTGGTATTTCCCGCTTTTCTCCTTCACGCATACCGTTTATTTTTTGAACAATACCGTCTAATCGCACTTTTCAATAAAGAATCTTAAGCCAATCCTCAAATCAGCAACTTCTTTAAAAAAACCGATTTTTAAAAATATTTTTATCTTAAAGCCAGACAAAAATACATTTTCGTTCAAAAAATGTACACTGATTATAACATATTTCCTCCTAAAAAAACCAGCAAAAACTATTTTTTAATCTATTCTTAATATTTTCAACCCCTCCTGTCAAAAATTCTCCCTGCCAGAACCTTCCTTTTCTTCCCAAGCATATGCCTTCCCTGTCGAAAGCCCCTTAGCACCAACACACAGCCTAAAAAACATCTCTATCTGTCATGGGAAATTCACATTAATTTTCGCCAGAACCAATTATTTTTACATGCAGTTCAACCGTCCGCAGCGCCCTGCCCCAGCCTAGCCCCATCTAAAAATCTTTTTCCCGCCATCAGAAAATTACATTCACTCTCTTTCGTTCTTTTTTGCCAGACCCAATTGGTTTAGCATGCAGTTCAACTGTCCGAAGCGCCCGTCAGGGCGCAAGTTTTGAACAAATGCTAAACCAATTGGGAACTGGCTCTTAAATTAGTGGCTGATTCTTAAATTGGTGACTAGCTCTTAAATTAGTGACTAACTCTCTATTCAGTAGCTTCTTTATTTCTACACCAGTCATCCCCAAATCATCCAACCCTTACGCCAGTTCTACTAACACTTCCCCCTCAAGCCGGAGTGTACTATTTTTGCACGCAGTTCAACTGTCGAAACGTCCTGCCCCGGCCTGGCCCCATCTAAAAATCTTTTTCCCGCCATCAGAAAATTACATTCATTCTCTTTCGCTCTTTTTGCCAGACTCAATTGGTTTAGCATGCAGTTCAACTGTCCGAAGCGTCCGTAGGACGCAAGTTTTGAACAAATGCTAAACCAATTGGGGACTGGCTCTTAAATTAGTAGCTGGCTTTTGAAATAGTACACGACCGGTTCTTCACCCCTTAATCCCGGCTGCGAATCACCAAAAATTTCCCCCGCCGGATCTTCAGCACCGCCTTTTTCCCCGCCAATTGATTACTCAGTAGCCAAGAAGCCTGACTTTGCAAAACCGTCTGCTCCTTTAAAGGATAACAAAAACCCTTCAAGCTAAGCCCCTCCAGCTTCTCCGACAACGGCAAAATACTAAAAAAAGGATACTCCGCTTTCCTTTTAAAACAAATCCGCTTTTTCCCACTGTACGCTTTGATTCGGCTTTTCTCCGTCCAAATCGTCAGCTTCATATCAGAAATAAAATCAAAAACAATCCACAAATTACTCAAGCTATGATCCGGTCGGCTGCCGACCGCACCAAGCAAAATAACCTCCGGCTTTTTTTTGCAGCCAATCTCATCTATCCATTTAAATGCCCGAACTAATGGAAACCATTGGTCAAGCCGCTCTCTTATAACTGCCTGCCGATACGGCCGCCAGGCGGACAGCAAAGCCTCGTATCCGCCCCGGTGCAAAAGCCGCACCGCCTGCAAAGCCAAATACGTATCGCTCACATCCTTTTCCGGCAAAAACCGAAAAATTTCCGTTTCCCCTCTGCTTTTAATCGCCTGCAAAGTTTCCGCCGGCAAAGAATCCAAATCACCGACCACAAAATGAGGGATCACCCCATTTTGCCACAAAATCTCCGCCCCGCTGTCAGCGGCAATCCAAATGATATTTTCCGCCTTTTGCTGCAATCTT
>CAUVDV010000079.1:0-10464 GCA_963550755.1 uncultured Lachnospiraceae bacterium | reverse complement strand
TGATGAAGGAACCTTAAAAATGATGACCTGTGGATAAATCTGCGGAAACTCAAGGGCACTGCTTTATTGCCAAATTGCTTGAAATCTGTTACAATAAAAAGAACGAAGCCGATATGGATCCAAAACTAGAATGATTAGGGAAGAATAGGAAAAAGATCGTTGCTAATGACAAATCAAAGCGGTAACCATTGCCAAGGGGCATTGGAAAGGGGAAAAAATGGGAAGTGAGGAATTAGCGCTGAAAATCAGACAGCAAGCGATAGAAATGACACACCAAGCCAGAGCATCGCATCTGGGTTCTATTTTATCAATCGCCGATATTGTGGGGGTATTGTTTAGTGATGTATTAACCCTGTTTCCGGATGATCCGCAAAATGATGAGCGGGATCGGCTGATCTTAAGCAAGGGGCACGCGGGAGTAGCCATTTATATCGCGCTGGCTGAAAAAGGCTTTTTTCCGAAAAAAGATTTAAAGACTTATTATCAAAATGGCAGCCTTTTATCGGGCCATATCTCGCATAAAGGAATTAAGGGCGTAGAACTGTCGACCGGTTCCCTGGGGCATGGCGCATGTGTGGCCTGCGGTATGGCGTTGGCGGCTCAAATCGATCATAAAAAGCACAAGGTGGTAGCGATTATAGGCGACGGGGAGTGTGAAGAAGGTTCGATTTGGGAGATGGCTTTATTTGCTCATCATTATCGGCTGTCTAATTTGTTTGTCATTGTGGATAACAATAATATGCAAAGCTTAGATACCTGCGATAACACCCTAAGCTTAAATCCACTGGCCGATAAGTGGAAAGCCTTTGGCTGGAAGGCGATAGAGGTGGACGGGCATAATCACGAACAGTTAAGGCAGGCCTTTCATCAGCCGGAACCGGATAAACCAACCTGCATTGTTGCGCATACTGTCAAAGGTAAGGGCGTTTCTTTTATGGAAAATGACATTTTATGGCATTATAAAGATCCGCAGGGTGACTTTTATACCAAGGCCTTAGAGGAATTGGGGGTTATAAAATGAGAAATGCGGTCGTAAGAAAAATAACGGAACTGGCGGAAAAAAATGAAAAGATTATCTTGATGACCGGTGATTTGGGTTATAATGTTTTAAATGTGTTCTGGGAAAAGTTTCCGGAACGGTTTTTTAACGCGGGGATCGCGGAACAGAATATGATGGCGGTCGCGGCCGGTATGGCGCTGGAAAATAAAATCGTCTTTGCGTATTCGGTCGCCAATTTTCCGACATTAAGATGCTTAGAGCAAATTAGAAATGATTGCGCTTATCATCAGGCCAATGTTAAAATTGTTTCTATTGGCGGCGGCTTTGCCTACGGCAGTCTTGGGATGACGCATCATGCGACCGAGGATATCGGCGTAATAAGAGCGCTGCCCAACATGACGGTAATTTCCCCCGGCGATTTAACCGAAGCGGAAAAAGCGGTAGAAGCGATCTGCAAAATCAATGGGCCTTGTTACTTACGGTTGGGCAAAGGCGGCGAAAAAAGGCTGCATTCCGAGGAAATAGAATTTACGGTGGGAAAGGCGCTCGAAGTAAAGAGCGGCTCCCGAGCGGCTATTTTTACGACCGGCGCTATTTTGGAAGAAGCGATTGAGGCGGCTGAGCGGCTCCGAGAAAAAGGAATCGATCCGTATATATTTAGCTTTCATACGATCAAGCCGATTGACGCGGATACGATCCGGAAAGTAGCGGGCGAAGTCGAGCTTATTATCACTTTGGAAGAGCATAATATTATAGGCGGCCTAGGCAGCGCCGTGGCGGAAGTGCTGGCGGAAAATGAAAAGGGGGCCAGGCTGCGCCGAATGGGGTTAAACGATACCTATTCCGGTATCGTGGGCAATCAAAAATATTTAAGAAAATATTACCATATGGATGCGGAAAGCGTAGCTGGCGAGATTCTTAAAGTGCTGGGAAAAGGGGAATGAATTTGTGAAAACAGTAGTAATTACCGGAGCGACAAGCTTTATTGGGGTTAATTTAATTCCCCGGTTAAAGGAAAAAGGGTATCGCGTAATTGGAGTAGTTCGGCCGGATTCCGCCAAAAAAGAAAAAATTGTTCCGTTTTGCGAAATTGTTGAAGCGGATATGAAAGATTATGAGCGGTTAGATCAATTGATTAAAGCGAAAGTAGACATATGTTTTTCTTTGGCTTGGGCCGGGACAAGGGGTGAGGCCCGAAATGAGGAAGCCCGGCAAAGGATGAATTACGAATATTTGGCGGAGGCCGTAAAATCCATCTATAAACTGGGCTGCGCTAAGTTTGTCAGCGCCGGGTCGCAAGCCGAGTACGGGAATATAAATGAAGGCATAGAGGAAAGCGCAGCCGAAAGTCCGCTGACCCAATATGGTATTTATAAGCTGAAGTTTTATAAATATTTGGAAAAGTTTGCTGGAGAAAAAGGGATATCAGTAAAAGAGCCAAGATTTTTTAGTCTTTATGGTCCGGGCGATTTTAGCAGTACGATGGTAATCAGCATGCTGGCCAAGATGATGAGAAATGAACCTTGTGATTTAACGGAATGTGTTCAAAATTGGGATTTTTTATATATTGACGATGCAGTTGATGCGCTGATCCGGCTGATAGAAATGGATTGCCAAGACGGGGTTTATAATTTCGGCAGCGGTGTTTCCCGGCCGTTAAAAGAGTTTGTGCGGGAAATGAAAAAAATCGCAGGCTCCCAAAGCCGGCTTAATTTTGGGGCGATTCCCTATCCTCCGACCGGTATGGTTTCCTTGGCGCCCAATATTGCTAAGCTGAAAAAAGAACTGCATTGGGAACCTAAGGTTTCCTTTGCTCAAGGGATTGAAAAAGTGATTGAGACGATGAAAGGGGAGGCACATGAAATATTATCTAACCAGTAACCCGATTGATGAGGAGCGTAAAATTCTGAACACCAAAAACGGATTTGTGGAAAGCTTGCGCGCAAACTTGCCGAATAAAAGCAAACTATTATTTATATGCTCCAATCCTTATACGTATGAAATTACCGATCAATTTGGCAATGAGATCAAATCTTGCTTTATCAGGTCGGATTTTTGCATTGAACAGTTTACCATTTTAGATGACAGAAATCGCCGGAGCGCGGAAACGCTCGTTCAAGATGCCGACTGCGTTTTCTTAGCCGGCGGACATGTTCCCACCCAAAATCGTTTTTTTGCTGAATAATCCAGGACGGAACTTTAAGCCGGATTACCAAAGATGGTGAAAGCTATCGGATTTTGTAATTTACCTTACTTGTTTTTGTCAGTAGATGTCTTAATTTTATCTGCTTCGGCGGTGCCAAATTTATATTTATACCCTTCATAGGTCGGCTTCTTTGAAGCTTTTGGCGTTTAACAGAAGCGAAAGAAGTGAGGAAGGGCGGCACGGGATTGAAAAAGGACATAAAAAAGCCGCATGATTTTTTCATACGGCTTTTTAAATTATTTACCCATTTCATTTACTAACTTGGTCAGGCGGGAAACCTTACGGCCGGCGGTATTTTTGTGATAAATACCTTTTGAGGCAGCCATGCTGATTTTTTTGATCGCGGCTTTCAGTTCGGTTTGCGCAGCGGCTGCATCCTTGTTTTCAATCGCGGTGATTACTTTTTTGATTTGGGTTTTAACCGCTGATTTAATGCTTTTGTTGCGCAGAGCCTGACGCTCGGTTACTTGAATTCTCTTGATTGCTGATTTAATATTTGCCATTTTTTCACCTCTATAATAAGATCAATTAGAATATCCGAAACCTCCTGTGGATATTTCAGTTACATGCATGCGGCTGATAATAGAGAGTTTATCCCGCAACATTCTTAAACAGTATACGCACTTTTCTCATAAATGTCAAGTGATTTTTTTAAAAGATCAAAAAAGATCAAAAATTCGCATGGGCCGGTGATCCATCCACATTGCTGCCTGAAATCGCCTGGTTCGGCCTTGCGATCTTACCTTCTTCTGGAGCTTTTTTCCGCGTCAATGGCCAGTACGAACATCAGAACATGCAGCGCATGGTCGGGGTTTTCAACATCTAAGACATAAGTATCGGTCAGATGAAAAATTTCTTTGGAAATAGTGGCGATCAGCTGTCCATTCGCGCTTCGGATGGAATAATCCCATTCCATAAAATCGCCATCGACCTGCCAGCCGTTAAAGTCAATGTTATAACGCGGTACGAAGAAAGAAAATTCCTTGCTGATGCAGCCGATATAACGGCCGCGCTCATAAATCTCAAACTTAGGCAGCCAGGTAAAAATTTTTTCCTGAACCAGACCCACTTCCGAGCCGCCGGCGTCAAAGATTTTCAGGCGATGTCCCCATGCCAGCTCGCCTTTAACTACATAAACTGTGTTTTCTGCTTCGTCGTAAATATCGTAGCTGCTAAACCAGGAAAAAAATCTTTGTTTAAATAAAAGCCTCATGGCCGTCTCCTTCCTATAATGTCAAGCCCTAAATCATTTATTTTCAGGCTGTATATTCCAATAAATTAAAAATTTCTAGCGCTGAAAGGCTCCGGGTTTCAAATCAAAGCGCCGATCATTTCTCTAATTGCCGGCCTTGGTTATTTCTATTTTTAATACGCTCGGCCGAAGGATTCCTGTTCGTTCCTTTAAAATCAGCTGTTTGCCATTTTTTACATAATTTACACTGGATTCCTTTTTCCAAGCTTAGGATTTGTTTGGCATCCCCGGATTTCATGCCGCTGAAGGCTTGCTTTGGCCGGGCAAGTCAAAGACCGTAAACCTGGCGTGGGGAACTTATGACTGAAGTCATTATACAACCGTTAAGGGGCAGGAAACAAGAAGAATTTGATTAAAATTTCCCATATAAATCTACTGTTTAGGCAAGCCATTTCATATTAATATTTCCAACCTGTGTTTTTTGACGAATGGATTGTTTTAAACAGGTCTTTTAGATTTAAGCCAGGATTTATGAAAGAATGGGAAAGGATTGACAGGAAATAATGAATATTATATAATAAAAGCATAAAAAACATTGAATTTTTTTCGCTTTTATTAGGGAAAAACCGCAAAGACCAAGCGCGCTGTTTAAAATTATCATAAAAATTTGCCGGGTGTGCGACCGGCCAAGCGGAATGCCTGTTGAAAAAGCATAATCTTTGTGCAAATAGGAATCAGGCATTGCGAACAAAAAAATGTCGAAAGCTTTGCGTTTTGTCTGGGGGCTGGGGGCGGCTGATATGAGTTTTACTGCCGGCGATTTGTTTCATAGTTGTCTGGTGTTTCACCCATGTAACGAGCCAAAAGACGAAATCTTACGGCTGGCCGCTCAATAAAAAAGACGGTTCAGGCCAAAAGACGAGAAAATTATTCATTAAATTCAGCAAAAAAGGAGAACAGTATGGAATTAAGAGGTAAAGTTTTGATCGCCCAGGGCGGCGGCCCGACCGCTGTGATCAATCAGTCTTTAGTGGGAGCGGTGCTGGAATCCAGAAAATTTCCGCAGGTTACCCGGGTATACGGAGCAGTTCACGGGGTAGAGGGCATTATCAACGAGCAATTTTGGGATTTGACTAAGGAAACGACCAACAACCTTGAGCGGGTAGCGGTTACGCCCTCATCGGCCCTGCTGTCAACGCGGATTAAACCGGATCAGGCCATGTGCAAGGAAATGTTTCATGTTATGAAGGTTCATGACATTCGTTATTTCTTTTATATCGGCGGAAACGACTCGGCCGATACGGTCAGGATTATCAATGAAGAAGCGATCAAGGCTGATTATGAGCTGCGCGCCATTCATATTCCCAAGACGATTGATAACGACTTGGTTTTAAACGACCATACGCCGGGCTATGGTTCGGCGGCGAAGTTTGTGGCGGAGGCCTTTGTCGGCGCTAATTTGGACAATCGGGCCTTGCCGGGCGTTTATATCGGTGTAGTCATGGGACGGCATGCCGGCTTTTTGACGGCGGCGGCGGCGCTGGCCAAGAAATATCCTGATGATGGGCCGCATTTGGTTTATCTGCCGGAAAGAGCGTTTGATATTGAAAAGTTTTTACAGGATGTTAAAACTGTTTACGACCAGTGGGGACGCTGCACGATTGCCGTATCCGAAGGAATTCAGGATGAAAACGGCGTGCCGATTGTGCAGAAAATCAGCGGCAAGCTGGAAAAAGATGCCCATGGTAATCTGCAGCTTTCCGGAACGGGCGCTTTGGGCGATTTGCTAAGCAATTTAATTAAAGAAAGACTGGATATCAAGCGGGTACGCAGCGATGTTTTTGGCTATCTGCAGCGTTCTTTCAGCGGCTGCGTGTCGGAGGTTGATCAGACCGAGGCCAGAGAAGTAGGGGAAAAAGCGGCGCAGTATGCGATTTGGAATAATGTCGATGGTTCGATTGTAATTGAAAGAACCGGCTATTACTCGGTTAATTACCGTTTGGCGGCGCTGGAGGAAATTGCTGCCAAAACCAAATATATGCCGGATCATTTTATTAACGCCGCCGGCAATAATGTAACCGAAGATTTCATTCATTACGCCCGGCCTTTGATTGGCGACGGATTCCGGCAGCCGCATCGGCTGAGAGCGGAATTGGCAGCCAAGCTCCTTTAAGTAAGCTTTTCTGCGTTTGGCAGGACAGCATTTTTAGGCAAATTGCTCCCCTGTTTGGTCAAGCGGCTTTTTCAGACGGCTTGCCGCTCAGGCGGGAAACAAAGCTTCCCATTAGGGGCCATCAGGGGAGGCCGCCTGGGTGGAAAGCGAAGCTTTCAACATTTTTTGTTCGCAATGCCTTATCTTATTTGGGAAAAGATTATGCTTTTTCGTCAGGAATTCAGCTTGGCTGCACGCCTGGCGAAAAAGCGCAGCACTCCGATCAAGGAAAGTGGAGTAAGGAACATCAGGCAAAAAATGACGGTTTGTGTGCAGCTTCCTGTTTTTGCCGGATGAGCCGTTGGTAAAGATCGGCCATATGCTGACCGAAAGCTTCTTTGGACAGGGAATCAACGATTGCCTTGCCGGTTTCGGCCAAGCTTTGTGTTTGCTCGGGAGAGGATAAAGCCGTGCGGACGGCTTTGACATAGCTTTCCCGGTCGGTAAATAAATAACCGGATTTTTGGGCAACGACCACATCGGCAACATTTTCATCGTCATAAACGATGACCGGCAGACTGGTGGCCATGGCTTCAAAGATTGTCAGCCCCTGCGTTTCCGTCTTGGAGGCGTTGACAAAAAAATCAGCCAGACTGTAATATTGACTGACATCGCAAAAAGGAATCCGCCCGGCAAAGCAAATGGCGCTTTCTAAGGACAGCGCTTGCGTTAATTTTTCCAGTTCCGGGCGGTAAGGCCCATCGCCGACAATGAGAAGTCTTAACTCGGGACTTTCGGCCAGGAGTTCCGGCATGGCTTCAATCAGAAAGTCAATGCTTTTTTCCTGGGACACACGGCCGAGCGAAAGCAGGATTTTATTTTTTTCGGTATAACCATAGCGCTGCGCTAAGTTTTGTACGATCGGGCTGGTTTTGGGCAGCCGGTCAAACTGGTTGACATTGATACCGGTCGGTAAAATAGCGATTTCATTGGTAACGCCGTAGCTGCGCAGAGCGTTTTTGGTTTTTTTGCTGGGAACGATTACCAGGTCATACCCCTGAACATAAAACTTGCTGCCTTTTTTCATCAGCGCTTTGACTACCGGCTGACCGATGCTTAAAACATAGTGCGTATAGTCCTCGTACATGGTGTGATAGGTATGAACCAAAGGCAGGTGCAGATATTTGGCAAAAAAGCGCCCTAAAAGGCCAAGCGAAAACTCGGTATGAGTATGAATCACATCCAAATTCAGCGCTCTGACCTGACGAAAAGAACGATGGAAAAAGGTGGGCACACCGACTCGAAATTCTTTCCATTTGGCAAAAGGGATTGACGGAATGCGAATAATGTTTTTTTCTAAGCTGGTATCATAATCAGGAACGCTGACTGTCACGATAAAGACCTCATGGCCAAGTTCGGTTAAAGCATCTTTGAGCAGCATAACGGAAGTAACTACGCCGTTGACCTGCGGGTAGTAGCAATCGGTGAACAAACCAATTTTCATAAATACCTCTTTTTCCAGCAGCCTGTTTCCGCGAGCAAACGGGCTGCTTTGTTTTGGTGATAGAGCCAAAGCGCAGACTGGCGGGAACACGCGTCTTTGGGCATAAAATCAAATAGGAGATTACTGGCCAAGCGGCGGTAGATAGGATTTCTTAGCAGTTTTCTGCGCTTTCCGTCAAGGAGCGGTTTATGGCGGCCAGTTTATAAAGGTTAGGGTTTTTCTGGTTCGGCCGGTTTATAGCCGAAGAAAAAAACAAAGAAGCCAATGATTAAGCCGATATAATAAGTGATGAACCGCCACAGCAGCATGATGGCCGTGGCCAGCGGTCCGGCGATAAAGGAACTAAAGAACACCAAAAAGCCGAATTCTGCGCCGGCGGATGCGCCGGGCAAAGGGACGACCGAAGTAATCAGCATGGTATAAGAACTAGCCAGGATCGCTTCTAACATTGTAATGTTTTGAAAACCTAACGCCCGGCAGACGAAATAAGCAACCATATAAAAGGCCGTCAGGCGCAGGGCGTTTAAAAGCAGGGTTCCCAGTAAAAGCCGCGGTTCTTTTTTTAGCAGATCCATATTTTCGGAAAAGCTTTTGGTAAAGGCTAAAAGTTTTTGCAGACTTTTTTCCTTATGCTTGATCAGATGAAGTTTAGCCATAAAATTAAGGCCGGCGGTGCTGACAAAGTGCAGGAAACGCTGACTGGTACTGACAAAGAACAAAAAACCAATGACCAAAATATTTAAAATAAAACCGCAGACCAAAATAGCAGTTGAGTAGCGGCCGAACAGCAAAACCGGGTGAAACAGATGAGAAATAAGCGCCAGCAAACAATAAATAACGAGAGCTAATTGATAAATAATAAAGTTTTGCACCGAGGCGGAAGTAATCTTGCCTAGGCCAATTTTGCTTTGCTCATTTAAAATATAAATCTGAAACGGCTGGCCGCCGGTGGAAAAGGGAGTAATACCATTAAAAAATTGCGTGGCCAGCGTCAGCTTAAACATTTGCCCAAAGGAGATATCAGAGGTATATTTACTTAAAATTGAGTGGTAGATCCAGGCATCCAAAGCCCAAACAATCAGCATGCTGACGGCACCGATCAACAACCACGGCAAACTGGCATGGAAAAGCGCACCTAAGATATTGATAAAATCTTTATGCAGAAAAAAGACCAGTAAAATCAAGGTTAGAATCATAGTATAAATAAAGTTTTTTCGATTAAAAAATTTTTTCATAATACACTTTCTTTTCCGCCGGTCAGCGCAGGCAGCGGCAGAGTAAGGGCAGTTAATGCCAGTAATCAGGAAATTTTGTGCTCGTGCTTTTGCAGGGGAAAGTGCGGGAAAATAAGCAGCCACTCAAAAGCTCAACTTATTATATTATATACGATATTGGCGTCAATTTGAATTAAGGGTTCATTAAAAAATGATTTAAAGCTTTTCAACGCCGGCAATCCGGCGATTGATTTTCTCAATCAAAGCCGGGTCATAATGCAGATATTCCAAGATTTTAACAGCGTTGCGGGTTGAGGTAATACCGGCATGAATCTTGTAGTCAAAGCTGAGATCCTCTTTGGTTACGTTTTCCGTAAAATAATAGGGGGTATAGCCGGGAATTTGCGGAATCAGCTGTAAATCATGGGTTGCGACCACGCCCAAAGTATCGGCGGCGTCAAGTGCCAGGCAAATCTCAGCGGCCGACGCAATCCGTTCGACCGGGTTAGTGCCCTTAAAAATTTCATCAATCAGGAAAAGCGTCCGGTAAGGGCGGCTTGATAATTCCAGCATTCGCCGGATAGCGTCCGCTTCCTGCAAAAAATAAGATTTGCCTTCGGCCATGTTGTCCTGCAGGCTGATTGAGGTAATAATATGCAAAGGACAAAGCGTCATTTCGGCGGCGTAAGCAAAGTTCCAGGTTTGGGCCAAAAGCACATTGACGCCCAAGGTGCGGAGAAAGGTCGATTTACCGCTCATATTTGAGCCGGTGATAACCAGTGAGGTTTTGATGTCCAGATCATTGGCCACCGGCGCCGACAAAAGCGGATGAATCAGCTGCTTAAACTAAATCCGTTTTTCGGTTTGACCGATAAAAGTCGGTGTACAGACCGGCTTGGTATTTTCCGTGAAAAAGACGCTCATTGCCTGATGCATGTCCATTTGACCGGTGATTTCATACAGCCGGAAAAGCAAATCGGCTTTGGGTGCTAATTTTTTGGCGATACTGACATATCGCCTTTCTTTAAATAAAAACAGGATGTTTAAGTAATCGGCCGCAAAATCAAGGCTTTCCAGCTGAAAAATAAAGGAAATATCCTTATGCGTCTGGCACAGCGGCAGATAATAGTCGGCCAGCCCATATTCCTGAAAAAAAGCATTTTTCTGATACAGCCGGCAAAAGTTTAAAAGCTTGT